>JAJYWT010000225.1 GCA_021791345.1 bacterium | reverse complement strand
GGGGCTGCATGCCCCAGAACCCCATCTGCGAACACCGCCCAAGCCCGCGACCGCGCCCAACTGGTGCCGGCGCAGCGTCCCTCAGCCCTCCCGCCAGCTCCCTCCCAGCCTATCCACTGGTTCAGGTCTGATTGGTCGGCGGGTGCACCCGCAAAATGAAAGCTGCACGCCTGGTAAGAGTTGGCTTGTGGCAGGTGAAGGCCTGAATTCAGAGGGGTGTACGTGCCCCCGTGTTGGCGCTACACCATCCAGATCAAAGGTTGAGGCTTGCCCTCGGGTCAGGTCAGGGGTAAGATTTCCCACCTCGGCTGCAAGGGGCGGAGGTTGCCCCTGAGGAGCCACTGGAGGGCGCTGCGATGCGGATGGTCAAGGGTTCGCGAGAGTTCCGTTTCGGCGGTCTGGCGGTGGGCTTGGCGCTGCTTCTGGCGGCCTGCTCCAGTACCAACACCAGCACTCACGCCGGGGGAGGAGGGGTGGTCACCTTTGCCGAGGAGGCGGGCACCCCACCGACCTACATCTTCCCGCTCATGAGCGCCGCCGACGAGTCCAACGCCAATCTCTATCAGTTCACCAACCAGCTATTCCTGCCGCTTTACTGGTTCGGTGACCACGGAGAGCCGGTCCTCAACCAGCAGCTCAGCCTGGCCCATCCGCCCGTCTTCTCGGACAACAACACGGTGGCCACGGTGACGCTCAAGCACTGGGTCTGGTCCAACGGCCAGCCGGTCACCGCCCGGGATGTGATCTTTTGGATGAACATGCTTTCCGCCGTGACCGATCCCAGCGCCCCGGTGATCGGAAGCAGCAGCTCCCCGGGGCCGGGATGGTTTGCCGCGGTGCCGGGGGGCTTCCCGGAAAACCTCATCAGCTATAAGCAGACCGGTACCTACACCGTGGTCTTCCGGATGAACGCCTCCTACAACCCGACCTGGTTCCTCTACAACGAGCTGAGCCAGATCTCCCCGCTGCCTCAGGCCTCCTGGGACCGCCTCTCCAGCAGCGGGCCGGTGGGCAACTACGACACCGAGGCCGAGACCCGGGTAGCCCTCCCCAACACCTCACCCGCGGAGTACGTTCCCGCCGACCCTGGCACGGCCGCCAGCGGGGCCCTGGGAGTCGCCCAGTTCCTCAACAGCCAGGCCCAGACGCTCTCCACCTACGCCAGCAACCCGCTCTGGCAGGTGGTGGACGGCCCCTTCCGGCTCACCCAGTTCACGGCGGAGGGCTTCGCCAAGATGGTGCCCAACAGGGCCTACTCGGGATCCCCGAAGCCCCGCATCTCGGCCTTTGAGCTGGAGCCGTTCACCACCGATTCCTCTGAGTTCTTCGCGCTCAAGAGTGGCAGCCTGAGCATCGGCTATCTGCCACCCCAGGACTACGCCCAGCGGGCCCAGCTGCAGAAGCAGGAAGGTTACAGCTTCAGCCCCTGGTATGAGTTCCAGACCTGGTACGGGGCTTACAACTTCACCAATCCCACGGTGGGACCGATCCTGAGCCAGCTGTACTTCCGCCAGGCCTTCCAGTCCCTGGTCAACCAGCCCCAGTACATCAAGGAGTTCGACGCTGGGATCGGCTCCATAAACAATGGGCCGGTGCCCACTTACCCGCCGGGCAACCCGGACGAGAGCCCGCTGGAGGCGGGCAAGCAGATCTATCCCTTCGACCCCAGCAAGGCGGTCAGCTTTCTCCGGGACAACGGGTGGACGGTGGTACCCGGCGGGACCAGCTACTGCTCCAGCCCAGGGGCGGGTAGTGGCCACTGCGGCAACGGCGTCAAGGCGGGCCAGAAGGCGGAGCTGACCATGCTCTACCTCACGGGAAGCGTGGAGGCAACGGAGCAGATGGAGGCCCTGCAGTCCAGTCTGAGGAAGTACGCAGGCATCGACATGACGCTCACACAGGAGCCCTTCGCCGACGTGATCTCAACAATGGACAACGGCTGCACCTTCCAGACTCCGTGCCCGGCGTGGGAGCTGGCGAACTGGAACTTCGGCTGGTCGTACTCGCCCGACTACTTCCCTACTGGAGGAGAGATTTTCGCCTCGGGGGCGGCCAGCAACGGTGGTGACTATTCCAACCCCACCAATGACGCCAACATCCGCGCCACCCACATCTCGACCACCCGCACCGCCGAGCTGCAGGCGCTGTTCCGTTACGAGAACTTCCTGGCCCAGCAGCTGCCCGTGTTCTGGCTGCCCAACATCCCCTTCCAGTTCACCATGTACAAGAGCAACCTGCACGGGGTGGTTCCACAGGACGTTTTCGACATCATCTACCCGCAGGAGATGTACTTCAGCTGAGTTGAGGCCGCCCGGGGCCCGGCCGCTGGCCGGCCCTGGCGGCATCTCTAGGAATCGAGGGGCGAGATCCACAGGTGACAAAACCGAGAACCACACCGCCAGCGCGGGCGGCCACGGCCGAGGACTGGCCCGAGCTGGTGCGGCTGGCGGGGCTCGCCTACTCCGAGATGGGGTTCCCCGATGCCAATGGAGAGTGGACGGGCGTGGCCCGAGAGCAGCTGAGGCGCCGCCTGGGCACAGAGGTCAACGCTTTCGTGGTCGACGACCCGGGCCGGCCGGGCGAGCTGGCCGCCTGTGCGGCAGCCTCCCTCAACCACCGGCTGCCGAGCCCGGTCAATCCCCGCGGCACTGTGGGCTACGTCCAGTGGGTGGGCACGGCCGCCCACTGCCGGCGGCGCGGCTATGCCCGGGCGGCGATGCGGTCTCTGCTCGACTGGTTGGAGGATGAGGGGGTGGGAATGGTGGAGCTGCATGCCTCGCCCGCTGCCGAAGGCCTCTATCGCGACCTGGGCTTTGGGGCCCCTCGTAACCCCTGCCTGCGCCTCCCCCTGGTGCCCGGCAGGTCCGGCTGAGCGAAGTCCCCCCCGAGCGGCGAGGTAGAGAAGCGAGATGCTGCGCCAGCTGCTCCGAGAGTGGCCGCCGGGGACCAGCACCCACCACTGGGAGGTGGCGGCGATCATGCGCCACCCCCGCCCCCACCGCGGGTGACGCTGGAGATCGCACTACTGCTCCTCACCTCTTGGCGCTGGTACCGCTGCACCGCAGGGGCGCTGGCCCGGGTGTGCCAACTGCTCTCCGACCTAGAGCTCGACGCTCTTTCGCTGCCCTTGCTCGGGCCGGGCAAGCTGTAGCTGAGCTATCCGATCGGCCAGACCGCCGTCAGCCCGCCCCGGGGCCAGTGCGCCTGAACTCCGCTGAAGGATCAGGCCGGATCCTCGCCCTGGACCGCTCTTCCTCTCTACCCATCCACTGCCAGCTCCGTCCCCCGCTGCGCCGCTTTGCCGTGGGCCGGGCGCTTCAGCGTGGCTTGATCCCGGCGGGGGACGCCCTCAGGCTGGCCAGCAGGCTGCAGGGCAAGGGCGGGGGGCGTCCCGATTCACTGGTCGCGGGCGGCGTCATCGCCGACCGCCTGGACGCCATCGACGGCCAGGATGAGAAAGCCAGGGCCGCGACCCTCAGGGCCGCGCAGCTGCGCTTCCCCCGGGCCCAGGTGAGCGGGATGACGCTGGAGTGGATGGAGAGGACGGGTCGGGGCGATCAACCCCGGAGCCTCGCGCGCAGGGACAAGGACGGCAAGGTACGCGCGTGGGCGGAGAGCCGTTTCACCACCCGCCAGCTCGACCAACCTGCCCTCAAGGGGCAGGATGCCGACCCCACTACTTCCGGATGAGCTGCGGTGACAGGGTCAAAAGTCAAATGCGCTTGACACAACCGCATACTCCAGCTAGCATTCAGCCCACTTCAGAGAAACGCTGGACGTGCCTCGCCACGTGGGCGCTGAGCCCACGCTGGCGGCTGAGGAGGGCGAACATTGCAATGGAGTAGGTGGGTGCCGGCAGGCCGGCTCCGCGTGGGCGCAGTCGCCGCCCTGGCGCTCCTGCTCCTCTCCGCCTGCTCCTCCCAGCAGGGCAGCTCCAGCAGGGCGGCCTCCCAGGTGGTGACCTGGGCGGAGGCGGCGGGGTCGCCCCCCAACTACATCTTCCCGTTGGCCAGCAGCAGCTACTTCAGCGTGGCCAACACCACCGAGTTCTCCTACAACATGTACCTTCCCCTCTACTGGTTCGGCAACCGTGAGGGGCAGCCCGTATTCAACCCCCAGTTGAGCGTGGGCGAGCCGCCCCAGTTCTCCGACGGCAACCGCAAGGTCAGCATCACCCTCAAGCGCTGGCGCTGGTCCGACGGCCAGCCGATCACTGCCAGGGATGTGGTCTTCTGGCTAAACCTCCTCAGCGCCGCCACCGACCCCGACAGCCCTGCGGTCGGGAGCAGCACCTCGCCCGGGCCCGGCTGGGGCGGTGCGGTCCCCGGGGGCTTCCCCACCAACGTGGTCAGCTACGCCCAGACGGGAACTTACAGTCTCACGCTCACCCTCAACGCCGGCTACAACCCCACCTGGTTCCTCTACAACGAGCTGAGCCAGATCTTCCCGCTCCCGGCGCAGAGCTGGGACCGGCTGTCCGAGTCCGGGCCCGTAGGCGGCTACGATCTCTCCGCCCAGGCGAGGGTGGCGCTGCCGGGTACAACCCCGCCTCAGTACGTCCCGGAGACTCCAGGCACGGCCAGCAGCGGCGCCCTCGGGGTGGCCGAGTTCCTCAACCTACAGTCTCAGGACTTGGGCAGCTACGCCACCAACCCCCTCTGGCAGGTGGTCGACGGGCCTTTCGTGCTCTCGGCCTTCACCACCAGCGGCTACGCCCGCCTGGTGCCCAACCGTGCCTACTCGGGGGAGCCTAAGCCGGGCATCTCGGCGCTGGTGGAGGAGCCCTTCACCAGCGACACCGCCGAGTTCGACGCCCTCAAGGCGGGCACCGTGACCGTGGGGTACATCCCGGTCCAGGATCTCTCCGCCAGGGGGGCACTGGAGGTCTCGGGACACTATCGGTTCAGCCCCTGGAACCAGTTCGGCATCATCTACGCCCCCTACAACTTCACCAACCCGACCGTGGGGCCGGTCTTCCGCCAGCTCTACTTCCGGCAGGCGATCCAGTCCCTGGTCGACCAGCCGCTCTACATCCGCCAGTTCCAGGGGGGCATTGGCCAGGTCGGCAACGGCCCTGTCCCCTCCTACCCCCCGGACAACCCGTACCTCAGCCCCAAGGTTCGCTCCGGCTCGGTCTATCCGTACGACCCCCAGCGGGCGGTCGCGCTCCTCTCGGAGCACGGCTGGAAGGTCGAGCCGGGAGGCACCACCTACTGCGCCCGGCCGGGGAGCGGGAGTGGTGAGTGTGGCGAGGGCATCCGCCCGGGCCAGCAGGCCAGCTTCACCATGCTGTACGCGAGCGGCTACGTCGAGCTGGCCAACGAGATGGCTGCCCTTCAGTCCACCCTGGAAGCCAAGGTGGGGATCCACCTGCAGCTGCGCCAAAGCACCCAGGCCGAGGTGTTCGCCACGGCCGAGAACGGTTGCAGTCCGACCAACCCCTGTAGCAACTGGGAGCTCGCCGACTGGGGCATCGGCTGGGTCTACTCCCCGGACAGCCTGCCGACCGGCGGCGAGGTGTTCTCGACTGGGGCGGCGAGCAACGCTGGCGACTACTCCGTCCCCGCCAATGACGCCAACATCGAGGCCACTCACACCGCGCCCACCCAGGCAGGCGAGTACCAGGCGCTCTTCCGCTACGAGGACTACCTGGCAACCCAGCTGCCGGTGATCTGGCTGCCCAGCTTTCCCTTCCAGCTGACCATGTACAAGAGCAACCTGCGCGGCCTGGTCCCCCAGGGGGTATACGACGAGATGTACCCCCAGTACTACTCCCTGGCCGGGTGAGGGCGGCAGGGCCGAGCGGCCGGCCGCGGGTGGAGCCGCTGCCACCTCCTGGGTCAGAGGCCAGGCGGGAGCTGGTCCGCCGCCACCCCATCCCCGAAGGCGTCGCCGCCCGGGTGGCCGGGGTGCTGGAGCGGGTTCGCCAGGGTGGGGATGCCGCGGTGAGGGAGCTAACCCTGCAGTTCGACGGCGTGGACGTCCCCAACACCCTGGTTCCACCGTCGGAGTTGAACTCGGCAAGGGCCGGGGCATCTAAGGAGCTGGTCGCCGCCCTTGAGGAGGCGGCCAGCAACATCGCGCGTGTCCACGGCGCTCAGCGGTTCTCCGAGAGCGAGGTGAGCCCGGCTGAGGGGGTAGCCGTGTGGAGGGCCTGGCGCCCGCTGCGCCGTGTGGGCATCTATGTCCCCGGGGGGAGGGCCCCCTATCCGTCCTCGGTCCTGATGATGGCAGTTCCCGCGAGGCTGGCGGGCTGCTCCGAGGTGGTGATTTGCTCTCCCCCCGGACCGGACGGCAGGGTGGCCCAGCCCATCCTGGCGGCGGCGGCTCTGGCGGGGGCCACCGAGGTCCACGCTGTGGGCGGCGTCCAGGCGGTCGCCGCCATGGCATACGGGACGGGATCCATCCGCCCGGTGGAGAAGATCTTCGGTCCGGGGAACGCCTACGTCACCGCGGCCAAGAGGCTGGTTTATGGCGTCGTCGCCGTCGACATGCCCGCAGGTCCCTCCGAGGTGGTTGTGGTGACCGACGGCACGGTGCCCGCGGCCTGGCTGGCGGCGGACCTGGAGGCGCAGTCGGAGCACGCCCCAGACGCCCTCGGAATCCTGGTCTCAACCTCTTCTGACGTGGCCGAGGAGGTGTCCGGCCTGGTCGACGCGGAGGTGGCTGACCAGGTCCGCCTGTTCACAGCCCCGGGGCTGGAGGCTGCGGTTGAATTCGCCAACGAGTACTCGCCGGAGCACCTGATCCTGGCGCTGGAGGGGGCCGACGGCTGGCTGGAGAGGGTCAGCGGGGCGGGCTCGGTGTTCCTCGGCCCATTTGCCCCTGCGGCTGTGGGCGACTACGCGACCGGCGCCAACCATGTCATCCCCACAGGGGGGCTGGCCAGGAGCTTCAGCGCCCTCGGGCTGGACGCCTTCGGCCACACAGTCCAGTTCCAACGTCTCAGCCGTCCCGGCCTTCAGGCGCTGGCCCCGGTCGCGCGGGAGATCTCCCGGGTGGAGGGCTTCCGCCACCACTGGGAGTCCATCGCCCGCCGGATCGCCGACTGAGCCTGGCGCCGGCCTCCGGCCCGGGCAGCGTCGCCACCTGCGCAGACCCAGCGGCCCTCAGAGGATCTAGGCCCCCCCCGGGTCAGGCAGTCTCCGGGACCACCTCGCGCGCCCGCTCCAGGACCCGGCCATCGAGCACCGCTGCCGCCACCGCCTCCAGCTCGGGGCTGGTGAAGCGGTCGGGGCCCACGCCCCCCCCGAGCTCCCGGACCAGTTGGCCGACCGCCTCTCCGGCAGGCCCGGGGCGCAGGGGCTGGCGCAGCTCTAGGCCGCGGGCGGCTGCCAGCAGCTCGACCGCGAGTATCCGCGACAGGTTGTCCACCACC
The DNA here is from genome assembly GCA_021791345.1 of bacterium. The sequence goes on along the minus strand of JAJYWT010000225.1, from coordinate 6,027 downwards.
TGGCGCAGCTTGCGGGCGGCTCCCCAACCCATGGAGACGTGGTCCTCCTGCATCCCCGAGGTGGGCAGTGAGTCCACGCTGGCCGGCTGGGCCAGCCTCCGGTTATGGGCCACCATGGCCGCCGCGGTGTACTGGGCGATCATCAACCCCGAGTTGACTCCCGCCTCCACCGCCAGGAAGGGAGGGAGCCCCTGGGAGCGGGCCGGGTCCAGCAGTCGGTCCACCCTGCGCTCGGAGATCGCCCCCACCTCGGAAGCGGCGATGGCCAGGAAGTCGAGGGCGAAGGCCAGCGGCTCCCCGTGGAAGTTCCCGGTGGAGGCCACCCGGCCGTCCTTGAGGACCACCGGGTTGTCCACGGCCGAGCAAAGCTCCCGCTCGGCGACCCCGCGGGCGAAGTCCAGGGTGTCCCGGGCCGCTCCCGCGACCTGGGGGGCGCAGCGGATGGAATAGGCATCCTGGACGGCATGGGGGGATCGCTCGTGGGAGGCGCGGATCTCCGAGCCGTGAAGAAGGCGGATCAGGTTCTTGGCGCTCCTCACCTGACCCGGGTGGGGGCGGATCTGATGTAGCTCGGCGATGAAGGGGCCATCGGTGCCCAGCAGGGCTTCGGTGCTGAGGGCGGCGGAGATGTCCGCCGTCGCCAGGAGGGTCTCCAGATCCTCGATGGCGAGGACCAGCATCCCCAGCATGCCGTCGGTGCCGTTGATCAGGCTGAGCCCGTCCTTCACCTGCAGCTGGATGGGCTGGAGGCCGGCCTCCCGCAGCGCCTCGGCGCCGTCCACGATCCGGCCGTCCGCCAGCTCGGCCCGACCCTCCCCGATCAGCACCAGGGACATGTGGGCGAGCGGCGCCAGGTCGCCGCTGGCTCCCAGGGAGCCGTGCTCGGGCACCACCGGGGTGATTCCGGAGTTGAGCAGCGCTACCAGCTGGTGGGCCACCTCCGGACGGCTCCCCGAGTACCCGAGGCAGAGGGTCCGGGCCCGGAGCAGCATCATCGCCCGCACCACCTCGACCTCCACCCTGGGACCCATCCCGGCGGCGTGGGAGCGGATCAGGGCGTGCTGGAGCTGGGAGCGTTGGTCGACCGGGATCGTGGTGTTGGCCAAAAGGCCGAATCCGGTGGAGATCCCGTAGGCCGGGGTGGACCCGGCACCGATCTCCTCCACCAGCCGCCGGGCCGCGCGCATGGCCGAGTCGGCCTCCGCGGTTATGGCCGCCGGCACCCCGTGTCGGGCGACCCGCACCACCTCCTCCCGTCCCAGCCCAGAGTCCCCGATGTGAACCGCCGCGGGGACGCTCACCACCCGCCTCCCGCTTGGACGTCCGCGCCGTACAGCCTCAGGAGTTCCGGCCCGAGCCGCCGCAGCTCGGCAATCCCGCCGACACCCAGTAGTTGCATGGTCCTCTCCATCTCTTCCGCCAGCATGCTGATCGCCAGCCGCACCCCCCGCTCTCCGGCCGCCGCCAGCCCATAAAGGTAAGCTCTGCCGACCATGGCGAGATCCGCGCCCAGGGCCATGGCGATGACCGCGTCGGCGCCGGTGCGGATCCCGGAGTCCACCAGGAGCACAGCCGCCTCTCCCACCTCCCGCCGGGCGGCGATTAGCAGCTCCAGAGGGTGGGGCGAACGGTCCAGCTGCCTCCCGCCGTGGTTGGAGAGGTAGACGCCCGCGCAGCCGGCTGCCAGGGCGCGGGCGACGTCACTCGGCCCCAACGGCCCCTTGAGCAGGAGCGGGCCTGGCCACAGCTCCCGGATCCGCTCCATGTGGTGCCACGAGAGGGCCGCCTCGAAGCTCTTGGTGATCTCGGCGATCCCACCTGCGGCGGGGGAGGTGGCGTCCGGGAAGTTGGCGAAGGCCAGCCCCCGACCACCCAGCAGACCCGTCCAGTAGCCGGGGTGGACGGCGATCCCCCAGAGGGCTGTCCAGCTGGGACTGGGGGGGATGGTGAGGCCGTTGCGCAGGTCGCGAAGCCGCTGGCCGGCCACCTGGGTGTCGACCGAGACCAGCAGAGCTTGGCAGCCCGCTCGTTCGGCCTCCCTCACTAGTCGCTCGGTTACCGCCCACTCGGAGTTCACGTAAAGCTGGAACCAGAGCGGTCCGGTCGAGCTGGCGGCGATCTCCGCGAGGGAGGTGGTGGCCATAGTGGCGGCGGTGTAGGGAACTCCCGCGTCGGAGGCGGCCCGGGCCGCGCCGATCTCGCCGTCCCGGTGGATCAGGCGGGTGTACCCGGTGGGGGCGAGGCCCAGAGGAAGTGGTAGCTCTCGCCCGAGCAGCATCTGCTTGAGGCTGGGAGCGGCGCTCCCCGTCAGCACCCGGGGCTGGAAGCGGTATCTCTCGTACCGAGCCTGGTTGTCCCTGAGGGTCCGCTCCTGCTCGGCTCCCCCTTCCAGATAGTCGAAGACGGCCCGCGGCAGCCGCCGCCGGGCGGCCCGCCTCAGGTCCGAGACGGAGTGGACGTTGCCGTGCTTCCGGTGTGACCTTCTCGCTCGGCCCCCCAACAGGTGGAGGACCTCCTCAGGGCTCATCAGGCGCCAGGGCCGCAGCCGGCCCCCGGGGGATGAGCCCCCGGGAGCGGCCGCGGCGTCTGATCAGGACTGGCTCCCGGACGGGGACGGGGTGGGGCTCTCTGCGGGCCTCATCCGCTGGGAGGCGTAGTAGAGTCCCCCGCCGACGATCAGCCCGACGATCCAGGCGATGTCTCCACCCCCCAGCGCCTTGGCCACCGGCCCCTCGAAGAAGGAGGAGTTCATGAAGGGCAGCTCCACCACCACGGTGACTACGTAGATGGCGATGGCCGCCCAGTTGACCCGGCCGTAGGGGCCGTCGACCTTGAAGATCCCCTCGATGTCGTACTTGCCGTGGCGGACGAGGTAGTAGTCGGTGAGGTTGATGGCGGTCCAGGGGACCAGGAGGTAGAGCAGGAAGAGGACGAAGTTGGTGAGGTTGGTGAGGAAGTTGGAGCTGGCCGCGATGGCGATCACGGTGGCCACGGCGGCCACGATCGTGGTTGCGATCACCCGCCCCTTGACCCCAGCGGCCAGCTTGCCTGACGGGGAGAGGCTGGTGAAGGCGGTGAGGAAGGCTCCGTACAGGTTCTCCAGGTTGGCTGCGAAGACCCCGAGAACGATCACGAGGAGGAATAGCCACTTCACCTGCGGGAAGAGCCCTGAGAGGTAGTCCGGGGCGTTGCTGGAGATCTGGCTCTCGGCGACCACGGCAGCCACCGCGCCCACGATCATGATGAAGCAGGCACCCACCGCCGAGCCCAGATAGGTGAACCAGAAGGTTCGGGCGGAGCGGGTGGCCTTGGGCAGGTAGCGCGAGTAGTCGGAGACGTATGGGGCCCAGGTGATCTGCCAGGCGGCGAAGATGGAGGTCACGAGCAGGACGGTGCCCAGGGTGACGGTCGACTTGGCCGGGTGGGCCGGCATCATCCCCGCCAACTTCACCAGGAGGACCAGGAAGATCACGAAGGAGAGCACCGACACCACCCGGTCGTAGGCGTGAAACAGGTCATAGCCCACCCAGGTGATGAGCAAGACCACGGCGTCGGCGATCACGATCCCGACCGGGGTGGAGACGTGGAAGAGGCTGCCGATCGCCTGTCCCCCCAGGATCCCGGAGCTGACGAAGAAACCGATGTACATCAGAAGCACCACCACCACCGGGAGGGTGGCCCCGAACATCCCGAACTGGGCGCGGCTCTGGATCATCTGGGGGATCCCCATCTTGGGGCCCTGGATCGAGTGGTAGGCCATGAACAGGCCGCCCAGGAGGTTGCCCACCAGGATGGTGATGATGGCCCAGGGCAGGTTGAGGCCCAGAACCACCGCCAACGCTCCCGTGGCCACGGCTGTGATCTGCACGTTGCTGGCGAACCACAGGGTGAAGAGAGTGTTGGGCCGGCCATGACGTTCACTCTCCGGGATGTAGTCGATGGAGCGTTGCTCCAGGCTGATTCCGCCCTGCCGCGGCGAGTCTCCCATGGCACTTCTCCTCCCTTCCGGCCGCGCTCGGGGCCCGGGTCCTACTGACCCGGCTTCGCCCCATGGCAGCGAACTGTAGCCAACCCGGGACTCACCGTCAAGGGCAAAAAGTCAAAAGTCAATGGCGCCGGACAGCGGGCGTCGTAGGATGCCCCAGTATGAAGGACCTCTCGGAGGTTACCTCGCGGGTCGCCCGGCGCACCTTGAGCTGGCCGCTGGGGCATTGGTACTGGGGCGACGCCATCTGCGTCGACGGCCTGCTGGCGGCCGGAGAAACCCTCCCGGCGGCACGGGAGCGGGCGGCTCAACTGCTCCGCTTCTGGGTCGAGCGCACGCCCCGCGGATACCACGACGCCCTGGGACCGGGGGCCGCCATCGCCTTGCTGGTCCAACAGGGGGAGCTTCCCCCAGCCGTCGCCGACCGCTTCCTGGAGGCCGTGGAGGGGCTGCCCCAACTTTACCCCGGTGTGCCGGCCCTGGAGCCCCACCTTCCCCGGTTCCGGTTCGGGCTCTGCATCGACGCTCTCTACCACCTCCCCCCCGCCCTAGCGGCGATCGGACGGCTGCGCTCGGATGAGCGGCTGATGGACCGGGGCGCCCAGATGGCGCTTCTGATGTTGGAGCGGCTCCGTTTCTCCGGCGGGTTCGCCCACTGGTATGACGTGGCCGAGGACCGCAACAATGAGGTGGCGTGGAGCCGGGGGGCGGGCTGGGCGCTGCTGGGACTTCTGGACACCGCCGCCCTCTGCGAGGAGCGGGCAGCGCGGGACGGCCTGATCTCGGCCGCAGCGGAGCTGGGCGCCGCCGTCTTGGATGGGGCTGGTCCGGGTGGCTGGGGACCGGTCTTGGGCCGCCCCGACCTTCCCCGCGAGAGCTCGGTCGCCGCCTTCTATCTGGCGGCCACGCGCCACCCTGCCTGGCCACTGCCGAACCAGCGCGACCTCCACCGGCCGGCTTTGGATCAACTTCTAGGTGACATTGACGGGCAGGGTGTGGTCCGGGGGGTGAGCGCGGACGTGCTGCCGAGCTGGGACCCTTCTTCATACGAGACCTTCGTCACCGAGCCATCACCTTGGGGCCAGGGTGTGGCGCTCCGGGCGCTGGCGGCGCTCTCCGGAGGGAACTTCGTGCCCGGCCTGCCAATCGGGGCCGTGACGGCGGGTCAGGCGGGCCGGCGTCCCCGGAGGTAGGCGGCCGCCGCCTCCAGCACCGCCTGGTTCTCCTCGGGCAGACCGACCGTCACCCGCACCCCCTCCCCGGCGAAGCAGCGGACGCTGACGCCGGCGGTGGAGCAGGCGGAGGCGAATTCCGACGAGCTCTCCCCCAGAGGCAGCCAGAGGAAGTTGGCCCGGGAGGTCGGCACCGGGAAGCCCAGCTCTCGCAACCGTGTCGCCAGCCGGTCACGCTCCGCCACCAGCAGCCCGGCACGGCGGCTCAGCTCCGCCTCCATGCCGAGGGCGGCGAGGGCGCCGGCCTGGGCGGGGGCGGTCAAGGTGAAGGGGAGGGCCACCGCCTCCAGGGTGGCCACCACCTCGGGGTGGGCGGCGCACCAGCCCACCCGCATCCCCGCCAGCGCGAAGGCCTTGGAGAAGGTGCGCAACACCACCAGGTTGGGGAGCTCCGAGCGCAGCTGGAGGGCCAGCGAGGCGGCCTCCGGGTCGCCGAACTCGCAATACGCCTGGTCCAGGACCAGGAGGCAGGTCGGGGGGAGGCGGCGGGCGAAGGCCTCCACCTCGGCGGGGTCCAGGCTGGTGCCGGTCGGGTTGTTGGGGTCGGCGAGGAGCACGACCCGGGTCTCGTCCGAGACCGCCCGCAATAGCCCCGCAAGGTCGATCCGGTGGTCGACGAGGGGACCGGAACCGGCCTCGCCCCGCTGCTGCCCACCAGGATCGGGTAGGCCTCATAGGAGCGCCACCCGTAGACCACCGAGGCCCCGGGCCCGGCGTAGGCCAGCAGCAGGTCGCGCAGCAGCTCCAGCGACCCACCGGCCACCCCCACCTCCTCGGGCCGAAGTGAGTGTCTCTCGGCCAGCCGGAGGA
>JAJYWT010000061.1 GCA_021791345.1 bacterium | reverse complement strand
ACGTCCCTCCGCCGCGGCGAGGCGCAAAGCGTCAACCCAGCAATTGGACGATGGCAGCCCGGTGCACAGTTTCCCGACGCTGCTGAGATCCCTGGCAACGATCTGCCGCAGTCAGGTGGTCCCCACCGGCCTCCCGGATGAGTCGGCCTTCGAGATCACCACCGAGGCTACAGAGCTGCAGGCTCGCGCTCTGACCCTGGCTGGTGTCCATCTCCCCGCCGCGTAGACACAACTCCGCAGTCTCAACTGAACTCAGCCGAACTCGCCCATCACTCCAAAGTTCCGCCTAGATCTCGCTTGTCGGTTGGGCGTGGCGCAAGCCGGAGGAGGGCTCGTGGAGACGCAGATCGCGCGCGACCGACGGCCGCTACTCGTAAAAAATCGGCGAATGGCGCAGCGTGCGCCACTGCTCAGGGTCGTGTCCGTAGATGACCCTGGCCCTCAGGTCGCGTGCCCGATCAACCAGCTCTCGGGCACTCCGGCTGGCCAGCTCGGGATCGGCGTGGGCGGTCCAGCGGTCGTAACGCAGATTGTCCTCTTCGTAAATCGCGTCACCACACAGGATCACCGCCTGGCCACCGTCCAGGTGGACCACCACCGACTGGTGCCCCGGCGCATGCCCCGGGGTGGGGAACACCGAGACCCCATCTCCGAGGTCGGCCTCACCGTCCAGCAGGCTGTAATCCAGTCCGTCAAGACGCCAGTACTGATTGGGGAACGAAGGATTGTCCAGGGCGCTGTGGTAGTGCTCGCGTTGAACGTGAAAGGTGGCGTTGGTGAAGGCGTCGTTGTTGCCGGCATGGTCAAAATGAAAGTGCGTGTTGATCACATCGGTGATGTCGGTGCTGCGCAGCCCCAACTGGGCCAGGCGATAGTCGACGGTGTCCTCCAGACGCATCACCGGGCGCAGTTCCCGGGCAAAGGCGGTGCCCCGCCACGTCCGGTCCGGGTCCTCGATGTGGCTGCGATGGATCCCCGTGTCGACCAGCATCCGCCTCCCAGAGTCGGTGGTCAGCAGGTAGCCGATGATCGGGATGTGGATGCGCAGCCCGTCGTCGGTGCCCGGGGTGAGCACGCTCTTGTCACAGCACGCCTCGCCCAAGCCGAGCGCGTAGAGTCGCTTCAAGCTCTCACCTCGAAGCGATCTTAGTGGCCGGCGGCCGGGATGCGCCAGAGCGCCGTCCCAGCCACAGACCCGTGCGCCACAATGGGGCGATGGACCAGCGGGTCGGATATCAGGGGGAACCCGGGGCCAACTCCGACGAGGCGGCGCGCCAGCTCTTCCCCGGCGCCGACACCGTGGGTCTGCCGACCTTCGCCGCGGTCTTCACAGCTGTGGCCAGGGGGGATTTGCAGTTTGCGGTCCTGCCCGTGGAGAACAGCCGCGCGGGGGTCGTGCAGGAGGTTAGCGATCAGCTCTGGGCCCACCCGGAGCTGACTGTGGTCAGCGAACGAGTGGCTCCCATCCGTCACCATCTGCTCGCCGCCGACCACCAGCCGGTGGAGCGGGCCCTTTCCCACCCCCAGGCCCTGGCCCAGTGTGCGAACTGGTTAAGCGCCCACGGGATAGCGGGCATCCCGCATCCGGACACGGCTGGCGCGGCCCGCCAGGTGGCCCAGAGCAGGGTGGACGGGGAGGGAGCGATCGCATCACTCACCGCCGCCCGACTGTACGGGCTGGTGGTGGTGGCGGAGGACATCGCCGACGAGCCGTCCAACCAGACCCGTTTCGTGGTGGTCACCGCCCGCGCCGCTACCGGAGGGCCGATTCCTGGGAGGGCCAAGGTGTCAATGGGCCTGATCGCCCCCCATCGCCCCGGGGGGCTGGTCCGGGTGCTGGAGGTCTTCGCTGACCTGGAGCTGAACCTGACCCGGTTGGATGCCCGCCCCATACCGGACCTGCCCTTTCACTACCGCTTCTACCTGGATGCCGAGCTCGAGCAGGCGGGCCAGGTGGACCTGCTGCTGCCCCGGTTGGCCTCCGTCAGCCAGGAGCTTCGGCTCTTCGGGATCTATCCCCTAACCTGAGCGGGCGAGAGCTCCTCGGCGAGGACCGCGCCGCGGGCGGAACTCCCGACCAGCTGGGCGTATCTGGCGAAGACCCCGCGCCGCTTCGGCACTTCCGGGGCGCGCCAGAGCCGACGTCGGCGCTCCCACTCCGCCTCCGGAACAGCGGCGGATACGGTCCGAGCGTTGACATCGATGGTGATCTGATCGCCATCGCGCACCAGCGCGATCGGCCCCCCCACGGCGGCCTCGGGAGCGATGTGACCGATCATCAGCCCATGGGTTGCGCCCGAGAAGCGGCCGTCGGTCAGCAGGGCCACGCTGTCCCCGAGGCCCTGGCCAACCAGCGCCCCGGTCACGCCCAGCATCTCGCGCATGCCCGGGCCGCCGCGCGGACCCTCGTAGCGGATCACCACCACGTCGCCGGGGACGATTGACCTGGCGGACACCGCCGCCATCGCCGCCTCCTCGGAGTCGAAGACCCGCGCGGGCCCGGTGTGCTGGCGCCAGGTGTGCCCCGCCACCTTGACCACCGAGCCCTCCGGGGCGAGCTGCCCGTGGAGAATGGCCATGCCTCCGCTTGCGCTGAGCGCCTCCCCGACCCGCCGAACCACGTCCTGGCCATCGGTCTCGGGCCAGGTGTCGGCAGCGGCGGCCGCCTGGTCTTCCAGGCTGGAGCCGGTGCAGGTCTGGGCCGAGCCCGCCACCGAGCCGTGCTCCAGCAACCGGCGCACCAGCAGCGCCACACCGCCGGCACGTGTCAGGTCGACGGCGTTGTAGCGGCCGCCGGGACGGAGGTCGGCCAGCCAGGGGGTGCGTTGACTCACGGCGTCGAAATCGTCGATCTGCAGCGGGATTCCCGCCTCGGTCGCGATTGCCAGCAGATGCAGCACCGCATTGGTCGAGCCCCCACTTGCCATCACCCCCGCGATCGCGTTCAGGAACGACTCCCGCGAGAGGTAGGTGCTGGGCCGCCGACCCCTGGCGACCATCTCCACCACCAAGCGGCCCACCTCGGCGGCGGCTTCGGGCTTGCCGGGATCGGTCGCTGGGATGCCCCCCAGCTGAAGTGGCGAAATGCCCAGCAGTTCGATGGCCATGGCCATGGTGTTGGCGGTGAACTGGCCCCCGCAGGCGCCGGCCCCGGGGCAGGCGACGTCCTCCAACTGCCGGAGCTCGTCATCGCTGATGCGCCCGGCCTCGGCGGCCCCGATCGCCTCAAACACGTCGATCACCGTCACGTCCCGGCCCCGGAAGCGGCCGGGCTGAATGGAGCCGCCGTAGAGCAGGCAGCCGGGGAGGTCCAGCCGGCACAGGGCCATGGCCGCGCCGGGGATGGTCTTGTCGCAGCCGACCAGCGCCACCACGCCATCCAGAAGATGACCCCGGCAGACGAGCTCGATCGAGTCGGCGATGACCTCCCGGCTGATCAAGGACGCCTTCATGCCCTGGGTGCCCATGGCCACCCCATCGGAGACCGCGATGGTGTTGAACTCCATCGGCGTGCCGCCGGCTTCCCGGATCCCGCGCTTGACGTGCTCCGCCAGCCGCCGCAGACCGAGGTTGCACGGCATGGTCTCGATCCAGGTGTTGGCGACCCCGATCAGGGGGCGGGACAGGTCGGAGTCCGTATAGCCGGCTCCCTTGAGCATCGCCCGAGCGGCAGCCCGCTCGCGGCCGACCACCAGGGCGCGACTCGGAAGCGCGTTCGCCTGCGTGGCTGGCTTCATCTTGATTCGCCCTCAAACTGAACTTGAGCTGCCCGGGTGGCGGCCCTGCCGATGGCGTGAAACCATAGCAAGCCGCCCCGCGCCGCTGCGAGGCCCGCGGCGGGCACGCCTTGGCACCCAAGCTTGACAGCGCTGCCAGGGGCTGGTATACCTGTCGGCAACTTGAACGCGCACCCCGCCGCCATGCTGACTCGTGAGAGCTCCTTCGCTCTAGTAGGCCTAATTTCAGGAGGGCTGGTCAGCTAAAGGCTGCGCATCCGCACTTAGCTGCAAGCCCCCCGGTCACCACCGGGGGGCTTTTTTTGTTTTCCGAACCCATCTCCATCGCTGTTCGACCGAGCAACCACCAGGAGGCCAATCATGTCCGCACCTCGCGATATCCCCGGCACCGAAGGCCCGTCTCCGTTCGCGTTCCCGCCTGACATCGAGCTCGACGAGGCGGCGCGCAACTGGGTGCGCCACCACCACGAACACGCCCGCCCGATGCGGCAGATGGCCGCCGACGCGGCGGTGACGTCCGCCATCGGCAGGGCCTACGGTCAGGGCTGAGAGTCCGGCGATGAGCGCAACCGCCCTGCTTGGCTTCGAAGACCGACCCGTCGAGCCCGCCCGCGCTAGCCGCTGCGGCGCGGAGATCCTTCTGCAGGCACTGGAAGCCGAGGGGGTCGAGGTCATCTTCGGGCTGCCGGGAGGCGCCAACCTGCCGATCTACCAGCACCTGCCCAGCTCACCGATCCGGCACATCCTGGTTCGCCACGAGCAGGGGGCGGCGCACATGGCCGACGGCTACGCTCGTACCAGCGGCCGGGTGGGAGTCTGTCTGGCGACCTCGGGACCCGGGGCCCTCAACCTGGTGACCGGGTTGGCGACCGCGCACTTCGACTCCGTGCCCGTGGTGGCGATCACGGGGCAGGTCGCCACCGCCACGATCGGCACCGACGCCTTCCAGGAGTCGGACGTCATCGGCTCGACCATGTCGGTCACCAAGCACAGCTACCAGGTGCAGGACGCGCGCGACCTCTACGCGGTGGTCCGCGAGGCCTTCCACTTGGCGCGCACCGGCAGACCCGGGGCGGTCTTGATCGACGTGCCCAAGGACGTGCAGCAACAGGTGGTCGAGGGCGACTCGGCGGAGATCACCCGGCTTCGACCCCACCGGGAGCCTCCTCCTCCCGCCCCGGAGCTGCTCGACCGGGCGGCCCAGTGGCTGGCGGGGGCCCACCGGCCCGTGATTCTGGCGGGCAGGGGGGTGGCGATCTCCCGGGCCGAGGCGGCGCTGCTCGAGCTCGCCGAGCAGATCGACGCACCCGTGGGGACCACGCTGCTCGGCACCGGGGTCTTCCCGGCCGACCATCCCCTCGCCCTGGGGCTGGTCGGGTTCATGGGGACCGGGTACTGCAATCTGGCGGTGAGCAACTGCGATTCCCTCCTGATGGTGGGCATGCGCGCGGACGACCGGGTCACCTGCCGGCTGGATCAGTTCGCGCCGCGCGCGCGCCACATCATCCACGTGAACATCGACCCGGCCGAGCTGGGCAAGACCGTCGCCGCAGACTGCCAGATCGCCGCCGACGCAACCTGGACCATTCGCGCCCTGGCTGGGAGAGTGCCGCCGCGCCGGCACCCCCGATGGCGCGCCCAGATCCGGGCCTGGCGTGATCGCCACCCCTTGCGATACCCGAACAACGGCAAGCTCCAGCCCCAGGAGGTCCTGGCCGCCTGCTACGCCCGCCGCCACCCGTCCGACGTCGTGGTGGCGGACGTCGGGCTGAACCAAATCTGGGCCGCCACGGCCTGGACCGGTGACCGGGCGGGCACCTTCCTCAACTCCGGTGGCGCGGGCACCATGGGCTTCGCCCTCCCGGCCGCGCTCGGGGCGCAGGCGGCCGCCCCCGACCGCAGGGTCTGGGCAATCTGCGGCGAGGGGGGCTTCGTCATGACCCTGCAGGAGCTGGCGACGGCCGTGGAGGCGCGGTTGCCGGTCAAGGTGGTGATCCTCAACAACGGCCAGCTCGGCATGGTGCGCCAGTTCCAGGACGACTTCTACGGCGGCATCCGCTCCGCGGTCGCCCATTCGGTCGTTCCCGACTTCCGGCTGTTGGCCTCCGCCTTCGGCTGCTTCAGCGCCACCGTGACCTGCAGCGGCGAGCTGGACGACGCCCTCGGCTCAGCGCTCGAACACCCGGGACCGGCGCTGGTCGAGTGCCGGATCGACCCCGAGGCCGGCGTGTACCCCATAGTCCCCTTCGGCAAAGGTCTTGCCGGTTTCGTGGAGTGCCCGGTCGGGTGACTTCATGCCATTCGGACCAGTGCCGTCCCACCTCCTTGGCGGCGAACCCCAGCCAGCCGTGGCGGCTGGTCATGGTCCAGGCCGAGGACCGCAGCGGGATCCTGCAGCGGGTCACCAACTGCCTTGCCCGCCGCGGCTTCCAGCTGTTCAGCTGCACGGTTGGCCAGGGTCCGACGGACGGCCTGCTCACTCTCTGGCTGCGGGTCGGGACCGGCCCGCAGCCAGTGGACCAGGTCACCAAGCAGCTCGCCAAGCTCATCGACGTGGTCAGCGTCGAGGACATGACCGCGCGGGCGCCGGTGCAATGGACGACCGCGCTGGTGGAGATTCGGCGAAGTGGTGACGAGCACGACCTTGAGGCGGCGCTGAACCACCCCGGGGTCCAGGTCGTGCGCCATCTCGAGGGCTCGGTGCTGGCGGCGATCGGCGGCCCGCCGGAGCAGGTCGAGGAGATCCTGGCCCGCATTCGCCGGCTGCCGGTCATCGACTGGGTGGTGGGACGCCCGCTGGCGCTTGGGGAACACCGGGCGGTGGCGAGCGCCGCGCCGAGCAATCAAGTGATGAGTGGGAGTTGACCAAGGTGCAGATGTATTACGACGATGACGCCGACCCCCGGGCCCTGGACGGCAGCCGGATCACCATCCTGGGGTACGGCAGCCAGGGGCACGCCCACGCCCAGAACCTCCGGGACTCCGGCTACGAGGTCCGCGTGGGCCTGCGGCCGGACAGTGCCAGTCGAGCCCGGGCGCAGGCCGACGGGTTCCAGGTCGACGACCCCCTGACCGCCTCCCGGGACGCCGATGTCGTCATGGTCCTGATCCCGGACCACGACCAGGGAAGGCTGTTCGCCGATGGGCTGACCGAGACGCTCCGACCCGGGAGCCTCCTGCTGTTCGCGCACGGCTTCGCGATCCACTACGGCACGGTCATCCCACCCCGCGACTGTGACGTGGCCATGGTGGCGCCCAAGGCTCCCGGCCACATGGTGCGGGCCTGCTACCGGGACGAGATCGGTTGCCCCGCGCTCTTGGCGGTGCACCAGGACGTGACCGGGCGGGCCAAGCAGCGCGCCCTCGCCTACGCCAGGGCACTGGGGAGCACCAGGGCCGGCGTCCTTGAGACCACGTTCAAGGAGGAGACAGAGACCGACCTGTTCGGGGAGCAGGCGGTCCTCTGCGGGGGGGTCACGGCCCTGATCACGGCCGCGTTCGAGACCCTCACGGAAGCCGGTTACCAGCCCGAGCTGGCCTACTTCGAGTGCCTGCATGAGCTGAAGCTCATCGTCGACCTCATCTACCAGGGTGGCCTCTCGCTGATGCGCTACAGCGTCAGCGACACCGCGGAGTTCGGCGACTACGTGAGCGGCCCGGTGATCGTCGACGACCACGTGCGCGAGCAGATGCGGGGGGTGTTGCGCCGGATCCAGGACGGCTCCTTCGCCGAGCGCTGGATCGATGAGAACCGCTCCGGGCGCCCCGCCTTCCTGGCCCAGCGCCAAGGTCATGCAGAGCACCCCATCGAGGCCGTGGGCAAGAAGCTCCGCGCCCAGATGGCCTGGATCCAGCCGGTCGCGTCGGTGCCTGCCGAGCAGGGGCCCTCCCTTCCGGCGACCGTACCCATCTCCGCGGAGGCGGCGTCATGAGCACCGACCGCGGCACCTCCGCCGGGCTCGACAACGCGTCGAGCCCGGCCATCGTGGATGTGGTCCAGTTCTTCGACACCACCCTGCGCGACGGCGAGCAGGCTCCGGGGGCGACCCTGCACCTGGAGGACAAGGTGGCGGTCGCGCATCAGCTGGCGCGGCTGCGCGTTGACGTGATAGAAGCCGGTTTCCCGGCCTCCTCGCCCGGGGACTTTGAGGCGGTCCAGCGGATCGCCAGAGAGGTGGAGGGGCCCGCGGTCACGGGTTTGGCCCGGGCCCATCGCGGGGACATACTCGCGGTCCACCAAGCGGTGCGGGACGCGCAAAGGCCGCTGATCCACGTCTTCATCGCGGTCTCGGACATCCACATCGAGAAGAAATTGGGGCTGGACCGCGCCGAGGTGCTGAGGCGGACCCACGACGCCGTGGCCTACGCCCGAGATCTCTGTGCCGAGGTTCAGTTCTCGCCTGAGGATGCCGGCAGGGCCGACCGGGAGTTCCTGTGTCAGGTGGTCGAGACCGCGGTGGCGGCCGGCGCGTCGGTGGTCAACATCCCCGACACCACCGGTTATTGCCTGCCTGCGGAATTCGCCGAGCTGGTCACGACGGTGCGCCAGCAGGTGCGGGGCATGGAACAGGTGCTGGTCAGTGTGCACTGCCACGACGACCTGGGCCTGGCCACGGCCAACTCCCTGGCGGGGGTGGCCGCCGGCGCCCGCCGGGTGGAGGGGTGCGTCAACGGGCTGGGGGAGCGAGCGGGCAACGCGGCCTTGGAGGAGATCCTCATGGCACTCCGGGTGCGCCGGCCCGAGCTCCACCTGGCGGACAACCTGGTGGCTCAGGAGGTGGGTCCCACCAGCCGCCTGGTGTCCAAGCTGACCGGGATCCCGGTGCCTCCGAACAAGCCGGTGGTGGGCAGCAACGCCTTCGCGCACGCGTCCGGAGTCCATCAGCACGGGGTGCTCAAGGACCGCAGCACCTACGAGATCATGACCGCGGAGGAGGTGGGTGCAGGGGCGACCCAGATCGTGCTCACGGCCAGGTCCGGCCGCCATGCCCTCGTTCATCGCCTCGAACTGATCGGGCTCAGGGTGCCGGACAGCCAGATGCCCCGGGTATGGGCCCGCTTCCTGGAGGTGGCGGACACCAGCAAGGAGGTGGGGGACGATGCTCTCTTGCGAATCGTGGGTGAGGTTGGCCACCTGAATCCGGAGTTGGGAGCGATCGCCGGGTGAGATCGCCCAGGCAACAGCTGCGGCTGGTGGTGCTACCCGGGGATGGTGTTGGCCCCGAGGTCACCGCCGCCGCCCTGACGGTGCTGGAGGCGGTATCGGAGCACGCGGGAATCGAGCTGATCGTCAAGACCGAGGCGGTTGGCGGCCGCGCCATCGAGGTCTGCGGCGATCCCCTGCCCCAGACCACCCTGGCCGCGTGCCGGGCCGCCGATGCCGTCCTACTGGGCGCGGTTGGCGGACCCCGGTGGGACGGGGGAGCGGTCCGTCCCGAGGCCGGCCTGCTCGCCCTGCGGAGCGGACTCGGCGTCTTCGCGAACCTGCGCCCGGTGCGGTGCTGGCCCGGTGCCGAGGACAACAGTCCACTCCGCGAGGACATCGTCCGGGGGGCGGACATCGTGTTCATCCGCGAGCTCACCGGCGGAGCCTACTTCGGACGTCCCCATGGGATCGGCGGCCGACCTCCCCACCGGAGGGCGGTGGACACGACCGAGTACAGCGAAGGGGAGATCCGCCGGGTCGCGCACGTGGCCTTCGGGATCGCGCGCTCCCGCCGCCGCCGTCTCACCTCGGTGGACAAGGCCAACGTGCTGGCGACCTCGGGACTCTGGCGCGAGGTCGTCAGCGAGGTCTCAGCAGAGTACCCCGACGTCCAGCTCGAACACTGTCTGGTGGACAGCTTCGCGCTGCGGCTGCTGCAGGAGCCCCGGAGCTTCGACACGGTGGTGACCGAGAACCTGATGGGCGACATCCTGACCGATGAGGCGGCGGCGCTGGTCGGCACACTGGGAATCCTGCCCTCCGCCAGCGGCGGCGGGGAGGGCCCGTGGGTCTACGAGCCGGTCCACGGGTCCGCCCCCGAACTGGCGGGCCGGAATCTCGCCAACCCGCTGGGGGCCATCGCGAGCATCGCCCTGCTCCTGCGACTGAGCATGCGCCGGGCGGATCTGGCCGCGGCTCTGGAGGATGCCATCGCGGGGGTGGTTGAACGCGGCCTGGTCACCGCCGACATGAGGGGAACCCTCGCCACCGAGGGGGTCGCACAGGCGGTGGTGACCCGGTTGGAGGCGCCGGCAACGGCGTGAACCACGGCATGGAACAAGGGGCAGCGATGGGCTCGCGGAGTCCTTCGGGGCCGGGGACAACCGTCGACCGCGAGCCCTCTCGGCCTAGCCGAGAGCTGGGAGCGGCGGCGATCTTCGCTGCTGAGAACCGGCCGTACTGGGCACCAGCCGCACCGAGAGCTGGCGCCGTCAGCCCAGGCGGCACAGCCCACCTGTGCTCGAACCCCATCGCGGCCCGGGCACTTCTCCCTGCTCCAGGTGGGAGATTGACCCTGACTTCGCCACCCCGCGCAGCCGCCCCGTCCGCAGCCGGGGAGCGGGACCAGCCGCCCGGGCCTCCCAGCTTCGAACGGAACCCTGCTGATCACCACCGACGGATGAACGCCCTGGACCGAGGAGTTGCCCATGAGCGCTGACCACTCGTCCCGCACCGGCCTCACCGCGTATCAGAAGATCTGGGAGACCCATCGGGTCAGTGGAGATCCGCGCGAGCGGGTCCTTCTCTATGTGGACCTGCACCTGGTCCACGAGGTCACCTCGCCGCAGGCCTTTCACGGGCTGCGGGAAGCCGGGCGCACGGTGCGCCGGCCGGACCTGACGCTGGCGGTCATGGACCACGTGGTGCCCACCTGGGCTCGGAGCAGGCCGACCCCGGACCCCGTGGGCCGCGAGCAGCTCCGCCAACTGGAGGCCAACTGCCGAGCCAGCGGCGTCCCGCTCTTCGACCTCCACCACCACCAGCAGGGCATCGTGCACGTGGTGGGGCCGGAGCTGGGACTCACCCAGCCGGGGATGACCGTGGTCTGCGGGGATTCTCACACCGCCACCCATGGCGCCTTCGGCGCCCTGGCCTTCGGGATCGGCACCTCCGAGGTTGAGCAGGTGCTGGCGACCCAGTGCCTCTGGCAGGCCCCCTCCTCCACCATGGAGGTCAGGGTCGAGGGGGAGATTCCCACCGGGGTGGTCGCCAAGGACGTCGCCCTGGGAGTCATACGCCACCTCGGAGTGCGTGGTGGGCGCGGGTCCGTCATCGAGTACACCGGCAGCGTGGTCCGCCAGCTGTCCATGGAGGGGCGGATGACCCTCTGCAACATGTCGATCGAAGCCGGCGCCCGCGCCGGTCTGGTCTCACCTGACCAGACGACCATCGCCTACCTCAGAGGCCGCCCAGCCAGCCCCGGCGGGGCTGCCTTCGATCGGGCGGCCGAGCGCTGGCTCGGGTTCGCCTCCGATCCCGATGCCCGGTTCGACCGCACCGAACTGATTCCGGCGTCGAAACTGGAGCCATTCGTGACCTGGGGGACCACTCCCGCGATGGTGGCCCCGGTCACCGGTCGGGTGCCCCGCCTGGCGGAGCTGGCTGACGACGCCGCCCGAGAGGCTGCCGCCCATGCCCTGGAGTACATGGGCCTGCAGGAGGACACCGCGATCCAGGACATCCCGGTGGACAGGGTCTTCATCGGATCCTGCACCAACAGCCGGATTGAGGACCTGCGCCAGGCGGCGCGGGTGGCCGCGGGCAGGCGGGTGCACCCGAAGGTGCGCGCCATGGTGGTCCCGGGGTCGGGATCGGTGAAGCGCGAGGCCGAGCGGGAAGGCCTCGACCGCATCTTCAAGGAATCCGGGTTCGAGTGGCGGGAAGCGGGCTGCTCGATGTGCCTGGGGATGAATCCTGACATCCTGAAGCCGAAGGAGCGCTGCGCCTCGACATCGAACCGCAATTTCGAAGGGCGCCAGGGGGCCGGCGGGCGTACTCACCTGGTCAGCCCCGCCATGGCCGCGGCCGCGGCACTCCACGGGCACTTTGTGGATGTGCGCCAGCTGGCGACCTCGGCCTGAGCCAGGAGGAAGCCCTAAGTTGCAACCGTTCACCATTCACCGCGGGCTCTGCGCCACCCTGAGCCGCGATGACGTCGACACCGACCAGATCATCCCCAAGCAGTTCTTGAAGCGCACCGACAAGGACAGCTACGGACAGGCATGCTTCTTCGACTGGCGCTACGACCAAGCCGGCACCTTGAATCCCGACTTTGAGCTGAACCACGCCCGGTTTCGGGGGGCAAGCATTCTCATCACCGGCCAGAACTTCGGCTGCGGCTCGTCACGGGAGCACGCGGCGTGGGCGCTCCTCAACTACGGGTTCCGTGCCGTGATTGCCCCCTCCTTCGCCGACATATTCAAGACCAACGCCCTCCAGAACGGCCTTCTCCCCGTCAGCCTGCCCGCGATCCAGGTCAAGAGATTGAGGGATCGGGCGCAGAGCGCGGACGGCTGCGAGCTGTCGATCGACCTCGTGCGCCAGGTGATATCCGACGCCACCGCAGAGGTGGTCCCCTTCGAGATCGACGAGTTCTGGAGGCAGTGCCTGCTCCAAGGGATGGATCCGATCTCGATGGCCGAAGGGCGAGACCCGGAGATCACGGCGTATGAGCGGCAGCGCTCGCAGCTGCTGCCGACGACCGCCTTCCTGAAACCGGGGACGTGATCACCAAGATCCTCTGACCAGGCATGCCCGAGGGCCGGGCGCTGGGCCCAGCCGAAGTCGCACGCGTGCGAGGATCTGGGCGGCTTTGAGACTGGTTCCGCGCCTCGGGCGTCCTATCCCCCGTGGACCAGCTGCTGGAGGTTCTGACCGTCGACGACGTTGAGCTCGCCCGGCGCGGGGATGCCGCCGCCAAGACGAGGATCCTGGAACCTCTCCTGGATCCCGGCTACCGACTCGCGTTCAGCGTCCTGCGCCGTCGGGAGGCGGCCGAGGACGCACTTCAGGACGCCTGCTACAACGCGATGCGCGGCCTGAGCACCTTTCGGGGTGACGAGTCCAAGGTCCGCCCCTGGTTCCTCAAGATAGTCGCGAACCAGTGCCGCTCCCAGCTGCGGCGCCCCTTCTTCTCCTGGTTTCCGCTGCCGGAGTCGATGCCCCGCCCCGACTTCGCGGGAGAAGTCGCCGCCAGTCATGACCTGGGGCAGGCGCTGCGATCGCTGAGCCACCAAGACCAGCTGGTCCTGGCCCTCTTCTATTACCTCGACCTGCCGCTGGCCGAGGTGGCCGTGATCGTGGGATTGAAGGAGGCGGGAGCGAGGTCCCGCCTCTATCGCGCGGTCGGTCAGCTGCGCCGACTGCTGCAGGAACCGGAGGTGAGTGGATGAGAGAACCGCTGGAGGGAAGAATCAAGGAGGCCTTCGCCCGCGCCTACGAGCCACCGGCTGAGGACCTGCATCGCATGCTCGAGGAGCCACGGCCGTCGCGCCGGCGGGCCCGTCGGCGCCTCGCCAGAGTGGGCGCGCTCGCGTTGGTGGCGGCCCTGGCGGCGGTGGCGATCAGCGTGCCTCGCGCGCTGGTCCCGGCTCCCAGACCGACCCGCTCCACCTCCTTTCCCCGGGTGTATCCCGACTACGGCTACCTGGTGCTGGCGACCAAGCAGGACCTGAGCGGCCGGGGTGGCAAGGTCTACCTGGGCGTGGTGCCGTCGGATCGCGGCTATGGGATCATCCTGCAGACGCGCTGCGCAGCTCGCACCTTGGGCTCCTTCACCGAGACCGTCGCCGGCGGCCAGGTGGTCAAGAACTTCCTGATCGGCGTCGCCGGGGCCAACGGCCGCTCCTTCTTCTTCGCATCAGCTCCCACGGCAGCTTCCCACGCCTGCGCGGCAGACAACTTGGCGGGGGGCTCCACCCAGATCCCGGCCGCCGAACCGTCCCGGGGGGAATCGCAACCGCAGCGGTTGTACGTGGTCGCGGCCAAGGGCATCGCCTGGCGCGTGACCCTTGAGGTGTACGGCAGACTCGGCAACCCCCCGCAGCTGCCGGCCACCCTGGGGACGTGCCGATCGTCCGGGGTCGGCTGGGGCGGCATCGGTCCGGTGCGGCGCAAGGGAGGAGTGGAACTCAACCTGCAGCCCTCATCGGTCTACCCCGCCCTCCGCGCGCCATGTCGGCTGGTGGTGCCGGTCAAGCTGGGGTTGTTCTGGGCGGGCACCACAAAGCCCCTCCCCGTAGCCGGTAACCTGGCCCCGGTGAGGCTGTCGGGAGCCTACTCTGGCGGTCCCATGCCCAACCTGAACTGGACCTGGAGCAACTGGTGCGGCCCCAGGCGAGCCGTGCAGGAGGTCGTCTTCGGACCTCGAGGTGCCGTGCTGACGAACAGCACCTCGACCGTTCCGCTCCCGGACTGCAATGCGCCGACCCGCCCGTCGCGACTGGCCTTGGTGCAGGGTGGGTGAGTCCCAGCGCAGAGCTCAGCCCTGCGTCGCTGGTGGGCGCACGCGCGAGCCGAAGGTGGGCGACCAGCGCGGGGCGGGTCGAGTGACATATCGGCCCAGCTTGGCGACTCAACGCCGAACGCTCCGCCCGGACTCGCTGCCCCCGCCGCTGCCCTAGGCCGCCGCCCCGGTCTGGTATCCTGCTCCTGTAGTTGCAATAAGCCAACCACAGCCTCTTGGTGATACCTCGCCCCGCTGACATGCGGCGTCCTCGAGAAGCATGACCACACAGATGCCGGCGAGGGCGAAGTCGGGCTCAGTGCCCAGGGACATCAAGTTGAACTCATTCCAGGCTTTGGGTGTGCGAGCGCGCACTCTTGAGAACCTCTCCAGGCAGCAGATGCTCACCCCCACCCCGGTGCAGGAGCAGGCGCTCCCCCTGCTGATCGAGGGGCGCGACTGCATCATCCAGTCCCCGACCGGATCGGGCAAGACGCTGGCCTTCCTAATCCCCCTGTCGGAGAAGCTGGGCGGGCACCAGCCCACCCCCCCGCGGGCGCTCATCATCACCCCCACGCGGGAGCTGGCGACCCAGATCGGAGGGGTGCTGAACCGGCTGGACCCCAGGCTGCGGGTCTCCCTCGTCTTCGGCGGGGTCGGCTACCAGGGGCAGATCAACCAGCTCAGGACCGCCGACGTGATCATCGGCTGCCCCGGTCGCCTGGTGGACATGGCCCAGCGCGGAGCGGCCCGGCTCGGCGCGGTCGAGTACCTGGTCCTGGACGAGGCCGATGAGATGCTCGACGCGGGATTCGCCAAGGACGTCGAGGATCTCACCGAGCGCACCAACCAGCGGTTCACCAAGGTGCCCCGTCAGACCGTCCTCGCCTCGGCCACCATGCCCGACTGGGTCAGCAAGATGGCCCACCGCCACCTCACCAACCCCGGCCGGGTGACGGTCGCCCCCCCGGAGGAGGCGGACCTGGAGCACGGGCTCATCTCCGTGGCCAGGGCCCAGAAGGTGGCATATCTCAGCCAGCTGCTGCAGCAGTCGGCCTCCACCATCGTCTTCCATCGCACCAAGCATGGAGCGCGCAAGCTGGCTCATGACCTCACCCTGCTCGGCCATGCCACCGCCGAGCTTCAGGGCAATCTGTCCCAGGCCGCCCGCGACCGCTCCATCGCCGCGTTTCGCAAGCGCGAGGCCAAGGTGCTGGTGGCGACCAACGTGGCGGCCCGAGGGATCGACATCAAGGATGTCAACCTCGTGGTCAACTTCGAGCTGCCCGACACCGCCCAGTGGCTGACCCACCGGGTCGGGCGCACCGCCCGCAACGGCGCCAAGGGCAGAGCCCTCACCTTCCTTTCCGAGGACGACAGCGACAAGTGGCGCAAGCTGCGGCGCGAGGGTGCGCCCGAGCTGAGGTTCGTTGACCCCGGGCGCCTGCTCGCGACCGGCACCATGCACTACGTGGCCGATGTGCCCCACCTGACGTCGCGCCCGGCCGCGCCACGCCCTGCCAGCGGCCGGTCCCCGAGCCGCAATCCCGGGCGCCCCACGGGGGGTGGCTGGGCCGGGACGCGGCGGCGGCGGCAACCTCGGGTCGGGTCGCAGCCACCGCGCCGTCCGGCCTGAACGGGTCGGCTGAACCTGCGGCCCGCCTCTGGCTGGGACGGCCTCAGCCGAGCATGGAGAGCAGCTCGGCAGCCTGAAGCCCCAGCAGCAGCCGGCTGGCGCCGCCGGGGGTCGCGGGGTCACAACCGGTCAGCTCCCGGATCCGGTGCAGACGGTTGAGCACGGTGTTGCGATGGCACGGGACGTGTCGAGCGGTGGCCCCCGGGGACCCGTCCTGGTCGAGGAAGATCGCCAGCGTGCGCAGCAGCAGGCGGCGTTCGGCGGCGGGCAGGCCGAGCACCGTCCCCAGCACCGCCAGGGCCAGCCGGCGGGCCAGCTCCGGGGAGCTGATCAGCAGGGCCGAGGGCAGGCGGTCGTCGAGAGAGGCGACCACGTGCTGGTGCGCCGGGATCGTGCGCAGCGCCAGCTCCGCCTGGCGGTAGGCGCCGCCTGCCCCCGAGAGCTCGGAGAACTCCGGGCTGATGCCGGCCCGCAGCGGCCCTGCCTGCTGCAGCCGGGTGCGGACCGCCTCGCCGCCACCGGTAGCGAGAGCCAGCAGACCGCACGTGCGGCCCTCCTGCACCACCCACTCGGACCTGACGCCGACCGCGGCCAGGTGGTCGCCCAGCTGCGACTCCTGCGGCTGGGCGACCACCACCTGGTACGGGCCTCGCTCGGGAAGCCCCAGGCTCTCGGCCGCGAACACCAGCTCCCGGTCCGCCAGCACCCCCAGCAGCAGGCCCCGCAGCAACCCCTGCCGTCGGGTCTGATCACGACTCACCATCCCGGCCTCCGAGTGGCGGTAGGCGGTGCCCACGGCGGCGGACAGCTCATCGGTCAGCTGCCAGACCAAGTAGGCAGCCTCCATCAGCTCGTCGCCGGGGCGATCCGGTCGCCGGCGCGCCTCCTCCAGGAGCTCCTCCCAGATGACGCTCCCACCCAGCCGATAGGCGCGCAGGACACTCTCCAGCGGGACCCCGAGCTCGGCTCGGCTGCGTCCGGTAGCCCACGCCTGCTGCTTGGATGGCGGTCCGCCCCGGGGCAGGAGGGCCAGCGCGCCCAGGTACTCCGCCAGGCTGTCGTGCACCGACCGCCGCAGCTCGGCCAGGGTGAGGTAGCGTTCCTGGCGGTAACCCGGCTCCCGCTCCAGAATCGCCTCCACCGTCCGATCGGCGATCTCATCCAACCTCAGGACCAGGCTCCGTGCCAGGTCGGCGAGCACCGCCAGGCTCCCCGGTGACGGCTCGTGCAGAGGCTCCGCCCGAGTCACCGCCGCCACTGGAGAACTCCGCCAGATCCCCGGCCGGGCACCGGGCAGCCCCATGGCCACCATTGAGCGCGCGACCAAGCCGTCACCGGCCGCTATCGTAGCCGAACTTGGGCCTGCTCCCCTTACCTGTGCGCCTGCCTACTGCGGCGGCACGCTGGCCGCCCCGTAGCGGGCGCGGATCACCTTCTTGTCGAACTTGCCCACTCCGGTCTTGGGCACCGACTCCAGGATCTCCAGCCGGTCCGGCAGCTGCCAGCGCTCCCAGCCCCTCGCCAGCAGGTGGGCCCGCACCTGCTCCAGGGTCACCTGCTGGCCGCCGCGGGGGACGACTGCAGCCAGCGGACGCTCCTGCCACTTCTCGTCGGGGATCGCCACCACCGCCGCCTCCAACACCGCATCCATGGCCATGATGTCCCCCTCCATGTCGACCGAGGAGATCCACTCCCCTCCCGACTTGATGAGGTCCTTGGTCCGGTCCACGATCACGAAGTAGCCCTCGGCGCTCCTGGTGGCGACGTCGCCGGTGCGGAACCAGCCGTCCTGCGTGAACCGCTCCGGAGTGGCGCCGCCCCGGTAGGCGTCGATGACCCACGGGCCGCGCACCAGCAACTCCCCGATGGAGGTGCCGTCCGCCGGCACCTCCTGACCGCTCTCGTCCACGACCTTCATATCGACCCCGGGCAGGGGCAGGCCCGCCTTGATCCGCACCTCCGAGCGCAACCGCTCCGGCTCCCAGCCCAGCATCTTGTGCTTGGGCCAGGCCATGCTGGCGACCGGGGACGTCTCCGTCATCCCCCAGCCCTGGACCAGGGTGATCCCGAACTCCTTCTCGTAGCGCTCGATCAGCGCCATCGGGGGCTGGCTCCCCCCAGCCATCAGGAAGCGCAGGTGGGGGAGCTCAACCGGGTGCCGGCTCAACTCCTCGGCCACCCCCGCCCAGATGGTGGGAACCCCAGTCGCCATGGTCACCCGCTCCTCCTTGAGCAGGCTGACGATGGTGGCCGGGTCCATGAAGGGGCCGGTGTAGACCTGCTTTGCCCCCACCATGGTCGCGGCGAACGGCGATCCCCAGGCGTTCACGTGGAACATCGGCACGATCGCCAGGCCGCAGTCCTGCGGGCCCATTCCGGTCGCCGCCCCCGAGGTGGTGGTGAGCGCGTGCAGATAGGTGGAGCGATGGGTGTACTCCACCCCCTTGGGTCTGCCGGTGGTGCCAGAGGTGTAGCAGATGCCCAGAACGGTATCCTCGGGGATCTCCCGCCGAGGATAGGTCGACGGTTGCGAGGTGAGCAGCTCCTCGTAGCTCAACACCCCCTGGAGCGTGGTCTGCGGCGCCTCACTGCCGAAGACCACGATGTGCTTGACCCCAGCCAGAGCGCTCTGAACCCGCTCCAGGACCTGGAGGAGGCTCTCCTCCGCGAAGATCACCTCGTCCTCGGCATCCTGGATGATGAACTCCAGGTCCGGGGTGGGCAGGCGCGGGTTCAGCGTGTGCAGCACCCGCCCGGTGCAGGGGATTGCGAAGTAGCACTCGAGGTGGCGGTAGCCATTCCAGGCCAGAGTCGCCACATGGGCCCCATCCGCCAGCCCCAGGTGGTCGAGGGCGTTCATCAGCTGCTGGGTCCTGCTCGTGAAGTCGGAGTAGGTGTAGCGGTGGCGGGTGGAGGGGCCGACCTGGGTCACCACCTCGGTGTCCGGGAAGTAATGGCCGGCGTGTTCGAACATCATCCAACTGTTGAGCGAGGCCTTCATCATGCTCATGGCTGGGATCCTCCTTGCGCGCCACCGGATGTCGACCCCAGCGGGGCCGACCCGGGTTCGGACGAGAGCATAAGCTGGGATGCCACCTCGCGGCGGTGCAGGTCAGGCGCCCCCCCAAAGTGCTGGATCCACAAGGCCCGCTTGTAGTACCGGTGCAGCGGGCTCTCCCAGGTGAAGCCCATCCCGCCGTGGACCTGGATCACTCGCTCGCAGGTGTTGACCGCGGCGTCGGCAGCCAGTGCGTAGGCCGCCGGCGATGCCACCTCGTCCAGCTGATCCTCCGCCAGCAGCCAGGCCGCCCAGTAGGCCAGCGAGCGGGCCAACTCGATTTCCACGAAGCTGTTCACCAGGGGGTGGGCCACCGCCTGGTAGGAACCGATCTTCCTCTCGAACTGCTCCCTGGTCCGCGCGTGCTCAAGACCCCACTCCAGCACCTGCTGGGCGAGCCCAACTGCCTCCAGCGCCAGCGCGCTCAAGCGGCGCAGGCGCAGCCTCCGGCGGAGCTGCATCGCCCGTTCTCCAGTGGCGATCACCTCACCCCCCGCGGTGGGATCGACCCTGCCCATGGGCCGGCTGGCGTCGATGGAGGTGAGCACCTCCCCCCTCGCCGGAGCCAGGGACACCCGGTCCTCCACCACCACCACCACCATGTCCACCTGATGGAGGTTGGGCGCCAGCCCGGATCCGTCGCAGACCGACCAGCGCACCGCTCCGCGGGCCAGGTCCGGCAACGCCGCCTCGGGGATGGCGGGCCGGGCCAGCCCCACCGTCGCCAGGTAGGGGCCGGAATAGAGGCGGCGCCCGAACTCCTCGATGAGGATCGCCTCCTCCAGGTAGCCGAGCCCGGCCCCCCCCTGCTCCTCCGGGATCGACACCCCGAGCCATCCCAGGTCTGCGATCTCCTTCCAGGTGGCGGGGTCCCACCCGGCCTCCGAGTCGAGCACCTGGCCCAGAGCCGGGGCCGGCAGGCGCCGCTCCAGGAAGGCCCGGGCCTGCTCGCGCAACTGGGCCTGTTCGTCGCTGAAACGAAAGTCCATCAGCGTGACCTCGGCAGCTGCAGGACCCGCTCGGCGACGATGTTGCGGAGGATCTCGGAGGTGCCCGCCTCGATGGTGTTGGCCCGGCTGCGCAGCTGCTGGTAGTTCCAGAAGCCGTCGTCCAGGACCGCCTCCTGCCCCAGCAGCTGGCGCGCCAGCTTGGTGGTGCGCTGGCTGGACTCGGACCACGCCAGCTTGATCACCGAGCCCTCGGGACCCGGCATCCCGGTGCGGTCGAGCTGGCCCAGCGAACGGTGGGCTGTGAGTTTCAGCGCCTGCAGTTGGATCCACTCGTTGGCAATCTGGGCCAGCCAGGGCTGGGCCGCGTCCGGGTGGGTGCGGGCCAGCGCCAGCAGGCGACGGATGCCACTGTCCAGGAATCCGGTGAGGGCAAAGCCCAGGGTGGCCCGCTCGTGCAGCAGAGTGGTCATGGCCACCTGCCAGCCCCCGCCGATCTCGCCCACCACATTGGTCACCGGAACCTCGACGTCGGTGAAGAAGATCTCGTTGAAATCGGCGTCCCCAGTCATCTGGCGCAAGGGCCGCACCTCCACCCCCGGCGAGTGCATGTCGACCAGCAGGTACGTCAGTCCCCGGTAGCGGGGGGCCGCCGGGTCGCTGAGGGTGACCAGGATGCACCAGTCGGCCAGGTGGGCATACGAGGACCACACCTTCTGGCCATTGACCACGAAGAGATCCCCCCTGCGCTCCGCCCTGGTGCGGACCGAGGCCAGGTCGGATCCGGCCCCCGGCTCGGAGAAGCCCTGGCACCAGATCTCCTCCGCCTGGAGAATGGGCCGCAGGTGGGCCGCCTTCTGGTCGGGAGTGCCGTGGGCCATGATCGTGGGCCCGGCCATCCCGAGCCCGATCGTGCCCAGATGCTGGGGCGCGTCCGCCCGGGCCAACTCCTCCAGCACCACCCCCTCCAGCGCGTGCCGCCCGCCCCCGCCACCGTATTCCCTAGGCCACGAGAGCCCCACATAGCCGGCGTCGGAGAGCTCCCGGCTCCACTGCCGCAGCAGCTCCACGTGGCTGGTGCGGGTACCCAGGCCCACCAGCTCCTTCGGCAGATGCTCCGCGATCCAGGCGCGCAGCCGGGCCCGGAATTCCGCCTCCTCCTCGGTATCCCTGAGCTCCAAGGTCAACCTCCTTATGTGCAGCGGCAGGCCCGCCGCGTCCCGCGCCCCGGATTATTTGCCCCCGGGGCACTTTGCGCAAGGTCAGACGCCACACAGATCCTGGACATCACGTGTGCAACTGCCCAAGAGTCGCCGGGTGTGTCACAGCCCCGGGCCGGTGCCGTAGCCGGCGTCGATCGGGATCACGGCGCCGTTGACATACGAGCTGGGGTCGGAGACCAAGAATAGGATCACCAGGGCCACATCCTCGGGGTCCGCGAACCGCCTTAGGGGATTGTGCTGCTCGGTGGCAGCCCGGATGGCAGCGTTCTCCACGAGCGGCTTGGCGAAGGCCGTGCGCACCACTCCGGGAGCCACCGCGTTCACCAGGACCCCATCGGGTCCGAGTTCCAGCGCCAGCTGCCGGGTCAGCATGTTGAGGGCGGCCTTGGTGAGGTTGTAGACGCCGAGACCAGGGGCCGGCGAGGCCCCTCCGACGCTGGATACGTTCACCACCCGGCCGCCGTGCTCGCCCATCCAGGCGCGGTGGGCCTCCCGGATCAGGAGCAGCGGCCCCTCCAGGTTGACCGCCAGGGTCTTCTCCCAGGCCCCCGGCTCGACCGCGAGGAGCGGCCCGAAGTGGGGATTGGTGGCGGCGTTGTTGACCAGAATGTCGAGCCTGGAGAAGGCCTCCATGACCTGCCGGACCAGGCGCCGGCAGTCCTCGCGACTCCCCGCATTGGCGGCCAAGCCCACGACCTCACCACCGGGATCCGCCTGCAGCTCCCGGCACGCCTGCGCCAGCTCCTCCGGCTTGCGGGCCGAGATGGCGACGCGGCAGCCCTCCTGCAACAGAAGCCGGGCGGTGGCCAGGCCGATACCCCGGGTCCCGCCGGTGACCAGGGCGGCCTGGCCGGCCAGGCGGCCGGAAGCCCCGGTCACCGCGCGATCAGGGCGCACCCCTGACATAGAGGGTCTGGCCGGTCACGTAGCTCGCGTCGGCGCTCGCGAAGAAGGCGATGGCCGCGGCCACATCCTCGGGCTCCCCGATCCGTGCGATCGGATTGGTCGCGGCGAACCCTTGGCTCATCTGCTCAAAGCTGATGCCCATGCGCTCCGCGGTGGCCTCGGTCATGCGGGTGGCGATGAAGCCCGGCGCGACCACGTTCACCGTGATCTCGTAGCGGCCCAGCTCCAGCGCCAGGGTCCTGGCCAGCCCCTGGATCCCCATCTTGGCCGCCGAGTAGTTGGCCTGGCCCCGATTGCCCAGGGCCGAGGTGGAGGAGATCAGAATGATCCGCCCCGAGCGCTGCGGGACCATAACCGTCTGGGCGGCCTGCGCGCACAGGAAGCTGCCCTTGAGGTGGGTGTCGATCACGAGATCCCAGTCCTCCTCGCTCATCTTGTGGACCAGGTTGTCCCGGATCAGCCCCGCACAGGTGACCAGGATGTCCAGCCGGGAGAGCTGGGAGACCGTCTGCGCGACCATCGCCTCGACCTCAGGCTTGCTGCTGACGTCACAGCCGAGGCCGACCGCCCGCCCTCCGCCCTCGGCGATGCCCGCCGCGGCCTGCCGGGCCACGTCCTCATCGATGTCGGCGATGGCGACCGCGGCCCCCTCCGTCACCAGCCGCTTGGCTGTGGCCAGACCGATTCCCCTGGCCCCCCCGGTCACCAGCGCGACCCTGCCTTCCAATCTCAAGTCCTCACCTCCATGTAAGTCGCTATGCCGGGGCTGAATAAAGCCGGGTGATGGTCTCCGCCACCAGGGCGGGCTTCTCCTGTCCCTCGATCTCCACTCTCACCGCCAGGACGAGTTGGACCCCACCGCTGACCTCCTCAACCTCCTTGAGGCTGGCAACGGCGCGCACCCGCGCCCCGACCGGCACCGGGGAGGTAAAGCGCACCCGATTGAGCCCGTAGTTAACCGCCAGGGCAACTCCCTGGGAGCGGATGAGGTCCCCGAGCAGCATCGGCAGCATGGACAAGGTCAGGTAGCCGTGGGCGATCGGACCGCCGAACGGCCCCTGCCGGGCCAGCTCTGGGTTGACGTGGATCCACTGGTGGTCGCCCGTCGCTTCCGCGAACAGGTTCACCCGCTCCTGGGTGATCTCGTGCCAGGCGCTGAGCCCGAGCTCGGTACCCACCCTATCGTGCCATCCCTGCCTGGGATCCTGGCTCAACCTGGCTGCCCTCCTCGCCCTGCGACTGCCCGGGTGGCGGCACCTGCCGACTGCGCCATATCTTGCCCCGCGCCCGAGCGACTCCGCAATGTGCCGACTTCCAAGATTGGACTGCCGCCGCTGGGCATTCCTCCAGGCTGCCAGCCGCCTTCCGTCCGACCCCGTCGGGCAAGCCCGGCCGTCACAGGAACAACTCGGCGGCGAGCCGAAGATTCTCGACAGGCCCGCCGACCAGCAGCAGGGTTGGCAACCCTGTCTGCCAGAGCTGAGCCTCCTCCCGCACCTTCCCCCTGGGGCCCACCAGCCCCACCGCCTCGACCATGCGAAGGG
Source organism: bacterium (assembly GCA_021791345.1). Next base: position 34,563 of record JAJYWT010000061.1, on the reverse strand, counting down.
GCACGGCCCTGGCGGCGGCGGCGGGATCGCCACCCAGATAGAGCTCCTGAATCCGCTCCGCGGCGCTCTGAAACCCCATGCGGCAGAAGAGGTCGAAATGGAAGTTGTGCCGCCGGCTCCCCATCCCCCCGACGTAGAGGGCGAGCAGGGGGCGGAGCCGGTCGGCGGCCTGCTCAGCGGTGGCAGCCACCACCAGCGGCAGGTTGGCCACGATCTGAAGTCGGGAGGGCGGCCGGGCGGGTCACGGCGCAAGAAGCCCTGCTGGATGGCATCCGCCTGCCACCCGGCCCGAGCGGGAGCGTGGAAGCCCGCCAGCCACCCATCGGCGATCTCGCCGGCGAGCGCGATGTTGCGCGGGCCCTCGGCGCCCAGGAGCAGCGGGATGTGCGACCGCAGGGGATGCACAGTGAGCAGCAGGGGCTTGCCCCGACCGCCGGGCAGCGGCAGCCGGTAGCGCTCTCCCGCAAACACCAGCGGTCGCTCCCGACGCAGGATGGAGCGGACGATCTGGAAGTACTCACGGGTGCTCTGCAGCTGGGCGCCGAACGGAACTCCGTACCAGCCCTCCACCACCTGGGGCCCCGACGCCCCCAGGCCCAGCACCACCCGCCCGTTGGACAGGTGGTCCAGGGTGGCGGCCGCCATCGCGGTGGCGGCCGGAGAGCGGGCGTGCATCTGGGCCACCGCCGTCCCCAGCCGGACCCTGGTGGTGGCGCTGCCCCACCACGCCAGCGGGGTCAGCGCATCGGACCCGTAGGCTTCTGCGGTGAAGATGGAGTCGAAGCCGAGCCGCTCCGCCTCCGCCACCAGCTGGGCCGCATCGGGAGGCGGCCTGGACCCCCAGTAGCCCAGGGACAAGCCCAGGCGTACCCGGCCGTGACCAGGATCTCCGGGCATGGGGTCCACCACCACAGGGTAGTGGGCCGGATCACGGCGGTCGCACCCGCGAGCGCATAGTTGACGGCGCACCAAGCCCGTCGCGGGGCCGGCTGGCCCCGCCCGGATCGAAGAGGAGGATGGTTCATGGCGGAAGCGGTCATCGTCGCCGCGGGGCGGTCGCCCATCGGCAGAGCGGGGAAGGGCTCCCTGGTGGATTGGCGGCCGGATGACCTGGGTGCCCACGTGCTCAGGGAGGTCCTGGCAAAGCTCCCCCAGCTCGATGTCGCCGAGGTGGAGGACGTCATCTGCGGCTGTGGGTTGCCGGGGGGGGAGTCGGGGTTCAACATGGGCCGCGCGATCAGCATCCTAGCGGGTGTCAACGCCCCCGGGACGACCCTGACCCGGTACTGCAGCTCCTCACTGCAGACCACCAGGATGGCCGCCCACGCGATCCGCGCCGGGGAGGGCGACATCTTCGTCTCCATGGGGGTGGAGACGGTCAGCCGCTACGGGTACGGGACCTCCGATCCCGCCGACGCCCGCAACCCTCGGCTGCTGCCGGGCAACTCGGAGGGGTTCCCCGACCTGTACATCCCGATGGGTCTGACCGCGGAGAACGTCGCTGAACGGGAGGGCATCACCAGGGAGGAGATGGACGAGTTCGCGGCCCGCAGCCAGAACCTGGCGGTGGCTTCCCAGGCTGACGGGTTCTTCGCCAGGGAAATCGTCCCGGTGCCGCTGGCGGATGGACGGGTCATGGACCGCGACGATGGTCCCCGCCCCAACACCACCGTCGAGGTCCTGAGCCAGCTGAAGCCGGTGTTCAAGGAGGGCGGGACGGTGACCGCGGGCAATGCCTGTCCCCTCAACGACGGGGCGGCGGTGGTGGTGGTGATGTCCCGGGACCGTGCCCGCGAACTCGGGATCACGCCGCTCGCACGGGTGGTGGCCACTGCGGTGGCGGCGCTGGAGCCGGAGTACATGGGGCTGGGGCCGATCCCCGCGACCCAGCGGGTGCTGCGCCGCGCCGGAATGACCATCGCGGACATCGACCTGGTCGAGATCAACGAGGCGTTCGCGGCTCAGGTCATCCCGTCCGCCCGCGGCATCGGGATCGACCCCCTGGGCGACAAGCTCAACGTCTTCGGCGGCTCGATCGCTCTCGGACACCCCTTCGGGATGACCGGCGCCCGCATCACCTGCACCCTGCTCAACGCGCTGCGGACCAAGGACAAGCAGGTCGGCCTGGAGACGATGTGCGTCGGCGGCGGGATGGGGATGGCCATGGTCCTGGAGCGGATGTCGTAAGCGGCCGCGCTGCGCGGTCCGGCCGCCCTAATGAGCCGGGAGGGCCCGGTGCGGAGGTCGGCTCGCGACCGCGATCAGCGCCGCCGAGAGGCTGAGCCCGCAGATGCAGACCCCGGCCCACGAGAACCTGGCAAAGAGCAGGCCGGCCAGACCCGACCCCAGCGCTCCCCCCACGAAGTAGGCGGTCATGTAGACGCTGTTGATCCGGCTGCGCGCCCCCTCCTGGAGCCGGTATATCAGGCTCTGGTTGGTGATCTGGAGCCCCTGCACCCCCACGTCCAGCACCACGATCCCGGCCAGCAGGAAGCCTAGGCTGTCGCGCCCGAGCAACATCAGCGCGAAGCTGACGGCCACCAGCACCGCAAATGCGATCGAGGCTTGGTGGGCCCACCCTCGATCGGCCAGGCGCCCGGCGAAGCTGGCGCAGAGCGCCCCGGCCGCTCCCACCAGCCCGAAGAGCCCGATCACCGCGATCGGGTAGTGGTAGGGCGCTCCCGACAGGAGAAAGGCCAGGGTGGTCCAGACCGCGCTGAAGGCGGCGAACCCCAGCGCCCCCAGAAGCGCCCGCTGCCGCAGCACCGGTTGCTCCAGCGCCAGACGCCCGGCCGAGCGCAGCAGCGCGAGGTAGCCGAGTTCGCTCGCGGTGGGATCCTCGGGCAGAGCCAGCCGCAGAGTCACTGCCAGCACCAGCATCGCGGCGGCCGCGACCAGGTAGACCGCCCGCCACCCTGCCCACGCAGCCAGCAGCCCCGAGGCGGTTCGGGCGAGCAAGATCCCCAGCAGCAGCCCGCTCATGACAGTCCCGACCACGCGGCCCTGACGCTCCCTGGAGGCCAGGTCGGCTGCCAGCGGCACCAAAACCTGAGCGACGACCGAGGTGACCCCCACCAAGAGCGCGAAGATCTCGAACACCAGCAGGGTTCCGCTGAGAGCCGCCCCGAGGAGGGCGAGCCCAGCGGCCACCAGCACCACCGCCACCATGCGACGCCGCTCCAGGAGGTCGCCCAACGGCACCACCAGCAACAGCCCACCGGCGTAGCCGACCTGGGTCACGGTCACCACGGTCGCCATCACCGCCGAGCTGGTGGCGAAGTTGGCCGCCAGCAGATGGAGCAGCGGCTGGGCGTAGTAGAGGTTGGCCACCGCCAGCCCGCAGGCGACCGCGAGCAGGACCACGATCGGCCCCGAGACCGACCTGGTGTCGCTGGTCTCCTCTTCCACGCCCGACATGGCTGCCATCCCGCCTCAGTCTGGCGGAGGCGGTCCCGGCTGCCAGGCCCGGAGTTCCGCGGTGGACGGCCCAGGTCGCGGTCGGAGTCAGCCCTGAGGGAGCTGGAACCGTGCCACCGTGAAGGCGAGGATCAGGGGGATGTCGACCGCGTACACCACGAGCATCAGGGTCAGCAGCACCAGCTCCGGACCGGGCACCCGGTCCAGCACGAACACGTACTCCAGCATGCCCGCGCTGATGGCGTAGGCCAAGAGGGCCCATCTGCCCACCTGGAAGAAGCGTGGCCACGCGAAGTTCGGCATCCGCGCCAGCAGCGTCCCGGCCACGCCCAGCAGCAGCACCGCGGCGACCAGCAATCCGTAGGCCGGCCCCAGCGACACCGGGCCGGGGATGTGCGCCGCCAGGTAGATGCCGCCAACCACCACCAGGCAGAGGGCTGCAACCGCGATCGCGCCCACCGGCGGAACCGAGCCGGCGCGGGCCCCGGGCAGCCCCGCCATCAGCTGGCCACCCTGGTCATGATCACCAACGTGGCCACCTGCATCGCCCCGGTTACCCCGGCGGTGTAGATGAAGCGCTGCATCAGCCGACCGATGACCTCCGGCCGGGGATGGGGGCTCTTCATCTCGAAGAGGACGGCGATGTTGGCCGGCTCGAGGACACCGAGGGCGATCACCGCCATCACCCCGACCACCACGAACGACGCCACCAGCCAGCCGTGGTTGGGAGAGGCGGCGCTGAGATTGCCCAGGTGGCGGGCCAGCTGGAATCCCGAGCCCAGGGTCATGGTCACCAAGGTGGGCATGATCAGCACCATCTTGGGCATGAAGCGGGCGGAGAACTCCGCCCGCGCCGGAACTGAGAGCCGCCCCAGGATGGGTCCGACCACCAGGCCCACGAAGAGGTCGATCGCGGTCCAGAGACCACCGCCCACCACGTGGAAGAAGTCCAGCGCCCAGAGCCAATTGCCCGCGATGGCGACGATCAGGGCGACCAACACGGCGGCCACGATCGGGAGCCCGCGCCGGGGTACGATCTCAATACCGCTGGGGGGCGCGGTCTGGGGCTCGGCCCTGACGCCCAACCCCACCTGAGTTGCCACGTGCTCTACCTCGTGATGGTTATCGGCCGCGCCACCCGCGCCGGTCCGGCCGGCCACCCACTTGCGGACGCAACCTTATCAGCCCGAGCCGCCGCGGGCAAGTGATCCCGGGGAGCACAGATCCACCCCCTTGGCGGCCAGCACCTCGGTCGCAGCGGAGATCAGGGTGTGACGCTGGATCGCTCCGGAAGTGACGGCGGACTCCATCGCCGCCTCAATTTGGTGGAGCACCAGATCCGGGGCCGCGGAGTTGAACATGACCATGTCCGCTCCCGCCCCGATCGCCCTCACGGACGCCTGAGCGACGCTGAGATTGAGAGCCTGGATCGCTCCCGCGCTCAGGGAGTCGGTCAGCACCAGTCCCTGGAATCCCAACTGCCCGCGCAACAGGCCCTGGATGACCTGGGCGGAAAGGCTGGCCGGCTGGTCGGTGAGTCCCGGCACGGTGGCGTTCGCGACCATGATCGCTGGAACCCCCTGGGCGACCGCGGCTCGAAACGGAATAAGGCCCGACTTCTCGAGCGCGGGCAACGGCTGGGTCGCGGCGGGACCGTCGTCGGTGTTGCCGGTGGCGCCGCCCAACCCGGGGAAGTGCTTGAAGACCGGCACCACCCCAGCCGCCTCCAGCCCCTTGGCGAAGGCGAGCGCGTAGGTGGAGGCGACTGCGGGATTGGCGCTGAACGACCGCGCCCCGTCGGGATCGATGGCGTTCGGACCCGGACCGCCGTCGACGTCCGCGACCGGGGCTAGATCCATCGTCACCCCGCTTTGGCGCATCCGCAGCCCCACCGACTTCGCCAGCGCCTGGACCTGAGCGGGACTCATGGTCTCGGCCATCTGCCGAGCCCAGGGCAGCTCCCCCACCAGATTGGCCATCCGCTGCACACCACCCCCCTCCTCATCGGTCATGATGAGCGGCGCCAGCCCCTGTTTGGCGACCGCGTCCAGAGCCCGGATACCCGCCGCCAGCCCCGAGGGGGCGATGGATCCGAAGAGGATGACGCCGCCCGCCCCCTGGGCCACCGCCGCGTCCGCGGCGCCCACATCCCCCTCACCTACGGGGACGATCACGAGTTGCGCCGTCAGACGGGGCACAGTCCAGGTGCTGAGCTGCTCAGGGTTGGAGCAGATGGGGGCGAGGGGACTTTGGGTCGGACCTGCGCCCGGGCCAACGGACTGGCGCAGTGATGGCGTTCGGGACGGTGAGCCCAACGGTGTGCCCGTCCCACCCGGCGCGGCGAGCGGAGCGCAGCCCGCGACTGCCACGGCCAGCGCTGCCGCGAGCCCCGGGCCCAGCCGCCGGATGCGTCGCCCACAGGTCACCGCTGCAGAGTAGAGCCTGGCCATCGGGACGGGAGGTCCCGCTCTGAGTTCAGGCGCGGCGGGGCCGAATGATCACGAGCGGGCAGCGGGCGTGGCTCGCGCACTGATGGGAGACCGAGCCCAGCAGCAGCCCGGCGAATCCCCCGCGGCCCCGCGAGCCCACGACCAGCATCTCAGCGTTCGCCGAGGCATCCACCAGCACCTCCGCCGGCGACCCTATCGCGGCCTCCGCCGTGACCTGGACCCCGGCTCCGGGTCCGGCCGCCGCCACCTCCTCCGCCACCATCTTGCGGGCGTCCTCCAGGAGGTCGTTGAAGTAGCGCTCATCAGCGTACGGGTATCCCGGCACGCTGAGGGCAACGGTGTGGATCTGGACCACCCCGATCGCGGTCACGTCGAGCTGTCGGACGCGAGCCTCGTCGAGTGCCCACTGCAGGGCACGCCGGGAACCGTCGGAACCATCCACGCCGACCACCAGGAAACGCCGGCCGCCCTCGGTCTCCGTCATCGCGAATGCACCTCCATCACCTCCGGTTCGAGCGGAGCTCCGCACACACCTCCAGCGTGGCCGACCGCCTGCTCAGGTCCCAACCGCGGCAACCCGGGGTCTGGACCAGCGATTCCACCCCCTCCTCGGCGCCCGCACCGCGACCCCGCGCCCACCGCGGGAAACTGGTTCGCCCGCCGCTACGGGACCTGCGTCAGCGGTGGGCGGCCTCCGACTCCGGGCATGGCACGAACAGGCGCACCACGGTTCCGCCGGGGCGAGCGCTGCGGATGCGCAGGCTCCCACCCATGGCGAGGGCTCGCTGGCGCATGGTTGCGAGCCCGAACCCCCCACTCCCACCCGGCTGGGGGTGATCGCCGAATCCCACGCCGTCGTCGGCGATGAGCAGGCGGACACCGCGGCGGGACCGAACCAGGCGCATGTCCACCCGCGTGGCGCCGGCATGCTCCTCCACATTTCGCAGCGCCTCCTGGGCGATCCGATAGCATCCCGACTCCAGATCGAGGCCCCAGCGCGCGGCATCTCCCTGGGTGGTGAAGCGCACGGTGACCCGCCCGCGCAGGGTGGTGTCCGCAGCCAGCTGACGGAGCGCCGCAGGCAGGCCGAAATCATCCAGCACGGACGGGTGCAGATCGCGCGCGATCAGCTGCAGGTGGTCCCCGACCGTGGCCGCCAGCCGGGCGCCCTCGCGCGAGACCTGGGCGAGCTCGTCCGGCGCCAGGTTGCCCTCGGCGGCCTGACCCAGGAGCCGGCGGATGTGGCTCAGGGTCTGGAGCGGATCCTCGTGGATGCGATCGGCGAGCTGACGGCGCTCCAGCTCTTGGGCGCGGAAGAGGCCCAGCTGGTACTCATCACGCTGCACTTCGGCGCCGCACGAGCGAGCCTGCCCGGCCGCCATGATGATCATCGGTCGCCCGAGGTCTCAAGGGAAAGCAAGCCATGGTTGACCGCGTGGACGACAGCCTCGGTGCGCGACCCCACCCGCAGCTTCTCGAAGATGTTGTGGAGATGGCCCTCCACGGTGCGGAGGCTGATCCCCAACTCCTTGGCGATCTCCTTGTTCGCCCGCCCCTGGGCGATCAGGCGCAGCACCGCGAACTCGCGGGAACTCAGGCGGTCACTGGCCCGGCTCGGCTCCAGGCTGATCTGGGCGAGCTTCCGGCTCAACGCAGGGGTGAGCACGGTGGAGCCGGAGGCGACCGCCCTGACCCCTTCCACCAGCTCGCGACCGGGGGAGGTCTTGAGCATGTAGCCGGAGACGCCTGCCGCCAGCGCCTCCCGTACGTAGTCCTCGTCCTCGTGGGCACTCAGGATCAGGACCTTCAGGTCAGGCAACTCGGCGAGCAGCTCCCGGGTCACCTCGATCCCGGTGAGACCGGGCATGCGCATGTCCATCAGCAAAACCCGGGGTCGCAGCTGCTTGGTGAGGGTGACCGCGTCGTCGCCCCGGGCCGCCTCGCCGACCACGGCGATGTCCGGCTCGTGCGCCAGAATCTCCCGGGTCCCCTCCCGGACCAGGGCATGGTCCTCGGCGATGACGACTGTGATCTGATCAGCCATGTCTTTCTCCCTCCACAATAGCCCGCCCCGGGACCCCGTCCCTCCCCGTAAACCTCGGCGCACCCGTAGGTGATTGCCCCGGGCTGACCGGCTCCTTGGCGCCCCCGCCGGTGGTCAGATCCACCACCACCAATGCCCCCCGACCCGGCCGCGAGCGCAACCTGACCCGCCCTCCCAGCAGCTGTGCGCGCTCCCGCATCCCCAGCAGGCCAAGCCCCTCCCGACGCGCCCTGCCGAAGGCGGTGGCGAACCCCACCCCGTCGTCCCGGATGGCCAGCCGCAGACGCCTCCCCCGCCTGTCCAGCCGGAACTTCGCCCAGCCCGCCCCGGAGTGGCGTTCCACATTGGACAGCGACTCCTGTGCGATCCGGAGCAGACCCTGCTCCACAGGGAGCCCGAGGCGTCCGACCGAAGGGTCGATCTCCACCTCGACCCTCACCCCGGTGCGCGCCTGGAAATTCTGGCCGAGCTCGAGCAGCGCCGGACCCAGCCCCTGTTCCTCAAGGGTCTGGGAGCGCAGCCCCTCGGTGAGCTGGCGCAGGCCATCGGACACCGCCAGCGCTATGTTTCTCGCCTCATCCAGCTGGTCGGCCGCGGACCCCGCGCTCACGGGCCTGGCCAGGGTGTCCAGCTTCCGCGCCAAATAGATCAGCGCCTGGATCGGGTCGTCATGGAGGTCACGGGCTATCCGCTGGCGCTCCTGCAGCACCGCGAGCCGCTGCAGCTCCCCCTGCAGCCGCAGATAGTCGATCGCCAGCGCGGCCTGGCTGGCGAATGTGTCCACCAGGTTGAGATCGGCCGCGGTGAAGGCGACGGCGCCGGGAGCCCGCGCCAGCAGGATGGTGCCCTGGGTCTCCTGGCGCACCGTCAGGGGCACCACCATGAGCGGGCCGATCTTCACGCCCGCATTGCGGAACCAGGCGGCCTGGGGATTCCTGGGATCGACGAGCCGGGGCCGGCCGGTTCGCATGACCGCGTGCGAGGCGGTGCCCGACGACGGCAGTTCCCGATGTTCGAGCCGGTGGCCACCCGCGCCATCGAACGTGGACACCTCCAGCCTGCCGTCCTCGGCTCGAGGCCGGACGATCGCGGCCAGCATGGAGTCGGTCATCTCCCGGGCGACCTTGACGATGGCCTCCAGGAGCATCTCGGTCGACCCCCCTGCCAGCATGGCGGTGGTGATCTGGTGGGTCGCGCGGAGCCAGCGTTCCCGCTGGGTCAGCTCCGCAAAGATCTGCGCATTGGCGATGGCCACCCCGGCCTGGCTGGCCAGCGTCACGACCACCCGCTCATCGGCTTTGGAGAAGCCAGAAGCGCCGACCTTGTCGGTCAGGTAGAGGTTGCCGAACACCTTGCCCCGGGCTCGCACCGGGGCACCCAGGAAGCTGCGCATCTCGGGGTGGTGGGGGGGGAAGCCAACCGATCTCGGGTGGTCCTGGATACGCGCCAGCCGGAGCGGGCGCGGGTCGGTGATGAGCAGGCCCAGGATGCCCCGACCCTGCGGGGGATCGCCGATCGCGGCCCTCTCCTCGGCGGTGACCCCAACCGTGAGGAACTCCGCGATCCTCCCATCCCCACCCAGGACCCCCAGGGCTCCGTAGCGGGCTCCGGTGAGCCGGGTTGCCAGCTCCAGCAGCTGCTCCAGGACATGGGACATGGACAGGTCGGATGCCAGCAGCAGCCCGGACTCCACCAAGGCGGATGCTCTGCCGGGGACTCCCGCGGCTCGCGACCCCGCGAGCCTGCCGGAGTTCGCGGATCGTGCGATCGCCATCGGGCGTCACGATAGCGCGAACCGAGGTCTTCGCCGGACGGTCAGCCCGCCCCGCCAGCCCTGAGCCCGTCCAGAATGACGCCGGCGGCCATCGAGATCCGCTGGCCGGCGGTGGTGATCTCCGCCACCGCCCGGTCGCCGCCACCGGCCCAGCTGGCGAGGTACCCGAAGCTGTAATCGGAGCTGTCAATGCCCAGCTCGTGGCAGACCACGAAGGCGACGCTCTCGGCCTCGAGCTCGGCGAGTTGGCGGCCACCCCGGAAGTCCGCACCGTGGAGCAGCGCGTGAGCCAGTTCGTGGCAGAGTGTCTTGGTCAGCTGGGCGGGGGCCAGCCGCGGGTCCACCCGGATGCGCCGCAGCGCGTGGCTGCAGTCTCCATGGCGTTCCCCCCGCAACTCCACCAGCTCTACTGCGAAGTCGAGGCTCCCGGCCAGATCCAGCAACCGGTCGAGTTCGCGGCGGGGTCGCTGGCCGATCAGGTCCCGAAGGGGGCGGGGTAGGTCGGCCCCGTCGGTCTGGGCAACGTCAAACACCCGCACCACCCGGAACCGCACGGTCGAGGAATCTTCCTCCTTCCTGGACGCCTCCGGGTCCGATGGCCCGGACGCAAGGGGAGCGAAGATCGCGATGCCCCGCTCTCCGCGGCGGACCTGACGCCCCAGCTCCTGCCAGGCCCGATAGCCGGCCACCCAGGTCGCCTCGGGACGCTGCGCCAGGATCAGGATCTGGTTGTGGAAGCTGTACCGGTGGAAGTGGCCGCTGAAGGCGAGCCAATCCGCCCAACGCCGGCCGCTGGTGACCTCCCGGATTCCATTCTTCAGGCGCTCCAGGACCTCGCTCCGATCCCGGCATGGGGAGGGAGATCGCGCGCCGGTGGTGGGGCTCGCAAGTGCCACACCGCCTTGGTCCGGGCAGGGAACGGTGAGGGGCTGTCCCCATAGAATCCACCCGGTCACAGGCGCTCTGGCGAGCCCGGCTGGTGCCTGGCCCCGCCAAGTGGCCGGTTGTTTGCCCTGGCTGGTCAGGCAGTGAGGCCGAGGTGCCGCAGCAGCACGGCCGCCAGCCACCCCAGGAGGATGCCCGACGGCGGGCCGACCGCCCATCCCTTGAGGATCCCCTGAAGCGCGCGGCGATCCGTCCGGCCCTGCCCCCTCGCCCTGCTGGCCCCGGCCATGGCAGCCACCAGAGCCTGGTTCATCGAGGTGAAGTAGCCGAACTCCGCGGCCGTGAGCACTACCGCCACCTGCACCAGCTGGGCGGCAACCGCCATTACAGCGTCTACCTTCACTATGTCGAAGGCCACCTTCTGCAACAGTCGGCCTCCGAAGACCAGCACGCCGGCCGCCAGGCCTGCCCCTCCGATCACGCCGGCCACCAGGGGGCCGGCGGTTCCGGTGGCGATCAGGGCCGCGCTGGCGTTGGAGACGTCATTCGCCCCCATCGTGAACGAGGCCAACATCCCGACCGCAACCAGGGCGGGCCCGACGCGAAGGCCAGGGCGCCAACGGTGGCCGACTGGCGATATAGGTGATCCTGCTGGCAGCCTGGCCAGGGCCAGCGTCACCAGCAGGCCGAGCAGGAAGGCGCCCACGGGGGCCGCCACCCACACGATCACAAGCCGTCCGAGAGTCCCCCATTCAACCGGGTCACCGACCCCCACGGCAACCCCCACCAGGGAGAAGACCAGCAGCTGGATGGTGGAGGTGGGCACCCGCGCCCGGGTGTAGGCGGTGGTGAGGGCGAAGGCCAGGGCGAGCACCAGGAGCTCGTCCCCCTCGGTCAGCCGGTTGTGGGTGAGCCCGAGCCCGACCGTCGCCTCCACGGGATGGCTGGCCACTGCCGCTCCGAGCAGGGCCAGCGGCGCCATGAGCCACAGGGCCTGGCGCCGGTTGAGGGCTCCAAGAGCATGCGGCATGCCCATACAGGCACCGGTGTAGTGGGCACCGATGCTGGTCGCAAACGCCACCACCAGCACCAGCAGGCCAATCTCAGCTGCCGTCACGCCACCTCCCAGCCGCCGCCGGCTTCTCGCTCGGTCCCGCGCGCCGCGACGCCGCCAACCGCACGAACTCGGCCCATGTCCGAGGTCGCGTGAGCCACATGGCTACCGGATCGAGGTTACGCGTCCGAGCCGCGACCCAGCGAGGCTCCAGCCACAAGGCGCCGCCAACCTCAGGGCACGGTTTGAGCGTCGAGGCCGCCCCCTCCTGGTTCGATGCCGGGGTCTCGCCTCCGGCTTCGGGTCGGAGCCGGGGGATCCCCATGGGAAGTCGAGCCATCCCCGCACCTCGTCGGCGTCGGTGGGGGACCTGGCCGGCCCTCGGGCTGGGCAGGTGCGCCGTGACATTGGCCCACCCGCTTCATCGACCCGGGTCGGGGGTCATCTGGGTGCCCTCGCCGAGGAACTCCGCCCGATTGCTGAGCGCGGTGGACTCCCCCATGATGGGGAGGTCGCGGCCCATCTCCCCCAGCGCGACCCGCGGATCGGCCCGTCCGCAGGCTGGTTGGTCAATGCACATCGCCCGGCTCGCAAACTTCCAGAAGCGCCGCCCGGGCGGCGCGCTCGCGAGGGTGCCCAGGCCAGTCCTTTGGGTGGGCGCCGCGATCGGCACCAGCAGGGTCCAGGCGTTCGAACTCAGCAGCGCCTGCCCCGCGAACACGGCGTCTCGACCCTGCTCTTCAAAGAGGATTGCCTGCTGGAGTTGCTCGGAGGTGGTGCCGCGGCCCAGGATGAACCAGGCGCACACGGCTGCCCCCCAACTGCGCTTCGGCCATGGCAGGCAGGGGGGGACGTGCGCCCGACATACCGGCACGTGACCGTGCCCACTGCGACTGGGCTGCGGGATGGTGGAAAGCGACTTTCCCAGCGGATGGCCCCAAGGTTACGAAGCTCCCCTTCGGCCGAGCCCGCGAGCCCACCTCATGCGTGCGCCCCCTACCAGGTCGCGTAGGGGGCCGGCGAAGCGAGATGATGAGCGCGCAAGGAGGACGCCGGCTCGCGGCGAGGGGAGAACCGGCGCGCAGGCAGCAAGGGCAACGCGCTTGGCCCGGTTTCGGCAGGAGGTTCAAGATGGCGGCAGCGGCTGAGGCATCGCAAGACAAGCTCACGGTCACCGACTCCAGAACGGGGAGGACCTATGAGCTACCGATCGTCGACGGAGCGATCCGGACTCTGGATCTTCGCCAGATCAAGACCGACGCGGACGACTTCGGACTGATGAGCTACGACCCCGCGTTCCAGAACACCGCCAGCTGCCGGAGCCGGATCACCTACATCGACGGGGAGCGGGGGATCCTGCGCTATCGCGGCTATCCGATCGAGGAGCTCGCCGAGTCCAAGAGCTTTCTGGAGATCGCCTACCTGCTGTTGAACGGGGAGCTCCCCTCCGCCGCGGAACTCGCCCAGTGGCAGGCCGAGATCACCAACCACACCTTCATCCACGAGAGCATCAAGCACTTCATCGACGGTTTCCACCACGACGCCCATCCGATGGGGATGCTGGTCTCCTCCGTGGCGGCGCTCTCGACGTTCTACCCGGAGGCCAAGCAGATCCGTGACCCGGAGGTGCGTCACCGCCAGATCGTGCGGCTCATCGCCAAGATGCCGACCCTGGCGGCCTTCGCCTACCGCCACGCCATGGGCCTGTACTACGCATACCCGGACGACGACCTCTCCTACGCGGGCAACTTCCTCAACATGATGTGGCGGGCCACCGAGCTGAAGTACCAGCCGAACCCGGTCCTGGAGCATGCGCTCAACGTTCTGCTGGTGCTCCACGCCGATCATGAGCAGAACTGTTCGACCAGCACCATGCGCCTGGTGGGCAGCTCCGAGGCCGATCCTTACGCGGCCATGTCGGCCGCCTGCGCAGCTCTCTACGGCCCCCTGCACGGGGGAGCCAACGAGCAGGTGCTGCGGATGCTCCAGAGGATTGGAAAGGTCGAGAACATCCCGGACTACATCCGCCGCGTCAAGGCGGGCGAGTTCCGGCTCATGGGCTTCGGTCACCGGGTCTACAAGAACTTCGACCCCCGCGCCCAGCTGATCAAGAAGGTGGCGGACCAGGTCTTCGAGGTCACCGGGCGCAGTCCGCTGCTCGACATCGCCCTGGAGGTGGAGCGGATCGCGCTGGCGGACGAGTACTTCATCACCCACAAGCTGTATCCCAACGTCGACTTCTACTCGGGGATCATCTACCTGGCAATGGGCATCCCGGTGGAGATGTTCCCCGTCCTCTTCGCGATCGGTCGCACCCCCGGATGGCTCGCCCACTGGGAGGAGGGACTGCTCGATTCGGAGCAGAAGATCGGACGGCCCCGCCAGCTCTACGTGGGGCCGAGCATCCGGCACCTGGAGGGCTGAGCGGCTCAGGGGGCGGCCGCGGCCGCCCCCTGAGCTCAGTCGATCTCGAACCGCAGTTGGGAGTGGGCGAGCCTCAGCGCCCGGGCAGCATCCGGTCCATCCGTCCCCCGGGCGAACATGAAGCCGAGGTAGCGATCGCCCTCGGGTGGAGGAGCGATGCTCGTTCCCAGGGGAACCGCGATTTCCAGGGACTCCACCCCGGGCACCGCGAGCGCACCCTCCCGGCCGCTGACCTCCAGCAGCCGGCCGGCCCTGGGGATCGGCAGCATCATCACCCCGGCGCCGCCGGCCTCCAGCTCCGGATCCGGCAGCGGCTCGCCGAGCGCCTGCAGCAGGATAAGCTCCTCCAGCGTCTGCCCCTGCCGAAAGTGCAGCACCGAGGAGCAGTGCCCTCCGATCGAGCGCGAGGCGAGGTCGATCAGCACGGGATCATCCCAACCCAGCCGCAGTTCGGCGTGGACCGGGCCGGTGGTCAGCCCCAGCGCTCCCACCGCCGCCGCCACGGTCTGTCGGACGGCCTCCTGCCGAGCTGGGGGTAGAACGGTGGGCACGGTGTAGATCGTCTCCTCGAAGTAGGGGCCGTCCAGGGGGTCCGGCTTGTCGTAGATCGCCAGGGGGATGAGATTGCCGCCACTGATCAGCGCCTCCACGGCCACCTCGGGGCCGGGCACGAACTCCTCCACCAGCAGCGGGCGCGGCACCGCTGCCCGTTCCGGTCCGCAGCCGGCGGCCAGCAGCCGGCGTACGCGCGCTCCGGCGGGTGGCAGCTCCACAGGGGCGTTCACCCGCACCACCCCCCGGCTGGCCGCCTGGTCCAGCGGCTTGAGCACCGCCGGAAAGAGCTCCCATGCCGGCGGGTCCTCGTGTGCCCAGATCGCCCAGCGCGGCTGGGCGATCTCGGCCAATCGGAGCCGGTCCCGTAGCCGCGCCTTGTCCCTGGTCGCGGCGGCGGCGGCGGGCGGATTGCCGGGCAGCTGCAGGGCCCAGGCGAGGTGAGCTGCGACCAGAACCCCCGACTCGTCGGCCGCCACCACCGCGGCGATCTCCTCGGCCTCCTGGAGCTCGACCAGGCGGTCCGGGGCGAGTTCAGGATGGCTGAGGTCGATCAGCAGCTCACCTCCCGGGTGGAGGGAGCGCAGGGTGGACGGCTCCTCGCTGGCGACCACCACCTCCAGGCCCAGTCGGCGCGCGGCCGCGAGGAAGGCGGATGCCCGGTAGGTGGAGGTCGGCAGCACCAGCAGCACGCGGCGGCTCATAGCGTCAGACTATCCCCATGAGCGATTCCCCCGACGGCACCACCGCCGAGCTCCCGACCCTGACCCTGACCGAACGTGCCGCCGAGCGGATTCGCGGCTTCCGCCAGCGCCAGGGGCACCCGGAGGCATGGGTGTCGGTGGCGCCGGCGGGGCTGGCGGGTGAGCGCCTCACCTTCAGCTTCGCGCTGGTGGAGAGCGGCGGGCTCCGCGAGGACGAGGTGCTGGTGCGCGGCCAGCAGGACATCGACTTCGTCGCCCCCAAGTTGATCGCCCGACACGTGATCGGCTCGACCGTTGACGCCGACCCCATGACCGGTGCCCTGGAGCTGCGGACAAGTTACAACCCCGACGCGGACCCCCTGGCCCGCGCGGTCCAGGAGCTGCTCGACTCCGAGATCAACCCGGCGGTGGCCTCCCACGGCGGCTACATCGGCCTGCTGGACGTGGCCGACGGGGTCGCGTATGTCCAGATGGGGGGTGGGTGCCAGGGGTGCGGGCTAGCTGAGGTCACCCTGTCGCAGGGGGTGAGGGCCACGATTCTGGAGCGCTTCCCAGAGCTCCGCGACGTGGTCGACACCACCGATCACGCGCAGGGGGCCAATCCCTACTATCAGGCCGCCAAGAAGTGAACGTCGCCGCTCAGCCCAGCACCTCTCGGTAGACGCCCCTCGTCAGGGCGGCCATCCGGGCGGCCGAGTAGCGCGCGCGGACCCGCTCCGGACCGGCTTGGGAGAGCCGCCGGTAACGTTCCCCATCGGCCAGCAGTGCGCTGGTGACGCTGGCCAGCGCGGTGGGATTGGCGGGGGCGACCAGCGCCCCGGCGCGCGGCGGGTCCAGGATCTCCGGCAGGCCACCGACCCGGGTCCCGACCACGGGGAGCCCGGCGCTCATGGCCTCGCAGGCGACCAGCCCGAACGGCTCGGCCCGCGAGGGCACCCAGACCACGTCGCAATCGTCGAAGAATCGCTGCCGGTCGGTGACCGAACCGACGAAGTCGACCCGCCCCGCCACCTGCAGACGCTCCGCCAGGTCCAGCAGGCTCTGAAGCTCCGGCCCTGCTCCCCCCACGGTCAGCGACAGCCCCCGGCCCGCCGGTGTGGCCAGCGCCATGACCGCCAGGTCCACCCCTTTGCTGGGGATGAGGCTGGCCAGCACCCCGACCCTGGCCGCCGACGGGCGCTCGCGCAATCGGGGCAGCAGGGGATCTATCCCGTTGGGCACCAATCGGACCCTCTCGGTGGGGATGCCGATCCCCTCGGTGACGAATCCGAACACCGACTGGGAGACCGCGATCTGCAGCCGCGCGCGCTGGCCGATGGCGCGGAGCTCGCGCCGATGTAGGGTCCTGCGCAGCCGGCTGGCGGTGAACCAGGCGTCCAGGTGGTGGGTGTGCACCCAGGGAAACGGTAGGTGGGCGCGCTGAGCGATCCACCCCGCCCGCAGGCCGTGGGTATGCACCAGGTCGGCGTGATAGCGCCGCGCCAGCCGGCGCAGGCGGATCGGGGCTGCGGCCAGGTCCTTTCCCGTGGCGCCGACCGCGAAGCTGGGCATCCCCAGCGCCTGGCACCGTGAGAGCAGATCGCCCGGAGGGGCGGCGACCGCCACCTGCCAGCCCGCGCGGAGCAGCTCACGACCCAGGGTGAGGACATGCTCGGGGCCGCCGGTGCGGGAGCTGTCGGCGATCGCCAGCAGCACCCGGGGCTGGTAGGGCATGCGCGCATTGTTCCACCTTCAGGAGCCGCCACCGGATACCATCGGTCAGGTCTTGAGTTCCCCAGGTCCCAACCGCATCCTCGTGGCCGTCGCCTGGCCGTACGCCAGCGGCCCCCGACACATCGGACATGTGGCCGGGTTCGGGGTGCCCTCGGACGTGTTCGCGCGCTACCACCGCCTGCTGGGATCGTCGGTGCTCATGGTGAGCGGCACCGACGAGCATGGGACCCCGATCCTGGTGGCCGCCGACCGGGAGGGGGTGACCCCCCGCGAGATCGCTGACCGCTACAGCCGGGTGATCGCCGAGGACCTCCAGCGGCTGGGGCTCAGCTATGACCTCTTCACAAGGACCACGACCAAGAACCACGAGCGGGTCGTGCGCGACGTATTCCGCACCCTCTATGACAAGGGATACCTGCTGCGACGAACCCAGATGGGCGCCTTCTCCAGCACCACCGGCCACACCCTGCCGGATCGCTACATCGAGGGGACCTGCCCGCACTGCGGCTACTCCTCCGCCCGCGGCGACCAGTGTGACAACTGCGGCCGGATGCTGGACCCCCAGGACCTGATCGACCCGCGGTCCCGGATCGACGGGACCGTCCCGGTGTTCCGCGAGTCCGAGCACCTGTTCCTGGATCTGCCGGCATTCGCCGACCGGCTGGCGGAATGGCTGGCGAGCAAGCAGGACTGGCGCAGCAACGTCCGGTCCTTCTCCGCCAACCTGCTGGCGGAGCTCCGTCCCCGGGCCGTCACTCGCGACCTTGACTGGGGCATCCGGGTGCCCGTCGAGGGCTTCGAAGAGCGGTCGGACAAGCGCATCTACGTGTGGTTCGACGCGGTGGTCGGCTACCTCTCCGCCAGCATCGAGTGGGCCTTGCTGCGCGGTGAGCCGGAGTCCTGGCGGAGCTGGTGGCAGGATCCCCGAGCCCGTCACTTCTACTTCATGGGCAAGGACAACATCGTCTTCCATTCGATCATCTGGCCGAGCATGCTGATGGGCTACGGATCCGGCGGATCGTTTGGCGGGGGCCCTGGGCACCCGCCCCTGGTCCTGCCGGAGAACGTCGTCAGCAGCGAGTTCCTGACCCAGGAGGGACAGAAGTTCTCCCACAGCCGCGGCGTGGCGATCGAGGTTCGGGACTTTCTGGAGCGCTACGACCCGGATCCCCTGCGGTATCACCTGACCGCCGCCGGCCCCGAGACCCAGGACACCGACTTCACCTGGGCCGAGTTCATCCGCCGGAACAACGACGAGCTGGTGGCGACCTGGGGCAACCTGGTGCAGCGCACCCTCACGTTGTGCGCGCGCCACTTCGAGCAGGTGCCCGAGCCTGGCGAGCTGCAGCCGCCGGACCGGCTCGTGCTGGAACAGGTGGACGGCGGCTACGCGACGGTCGGCGAGCTGATCGCGGGATGCCACTTCAAGACGGCGCTTGGCGAAGTCATGGGGCTGGCGGCCGCGGTCAACCAGTACCTGGGTGAGATGGAGCCCTGGCGGCTCATCAAGAGCGACCGGACTCGGGCCGCCACGGTCCTGTTCACCGCCGTGCAGTGCATCGCCAACCTCAGGGTCATGTTCGCCCCCTTCCTTCCCTTCACCTCGCAGCGGCTCCACGCCATGCTGGGCGACCCGGGGACCCTGACTCCCCTGCCGGAGCTGGTCGCCTCCGGGGCTGACCCCGCCGACCCACATCTCGTCCTGACCACCCCGGCCGGGACCGCCGCCTGCTCCTGGAGCCCCCAGCGCGTTCCCGCGGGGCGGCCGATCGGCCCGCCGGAGGCACTGTTCCGCAAGCTCGACCCCGAGCTCGCAGACAGGGAGCTGGCGCGGATGGCAGGCGGGCCGGACGTGCCCGGGGCGGCCTGAGCCCGGGGTGGACGACGTCGGCGGCGCGGCGGCCTCTGGATGGTCCCGAGGTCGCCATCTCTAACCTGGCACCATGAGCTTCGGTGCGGTCACCATCCCCTTGGCCGTAGCGGCCGGCGCGGCCTCCTTCCTCTCCCCGTGCGTGCTCCCGCTGGTACCCGCGTATCTGGCGTTCCTCTCCTGCGAGGGCGTCGGCGGCGCCGGGACCGCGACCTCCGCGGGCCGCTGGCGAGTGATGCGCGGAGCGGCCGGCTTCGTCATCGGCCTGGGCACGTTCTGCATCGCATTCTTCTACGCCCTGGACCGGGTGCTGGAGCCGTGGCGATCCGTCCTGACCCCCATCCTCGGGGCGGTCGTGATCGTCCTGGGGCTGACCCTGATGGGCGTGATCCGAATCGGACCCCTGCTGCGTGACCGGCGCCCGCTGCCGACCAGGGGGCGGCGGGGGGGCTTTGTCGCCGGGCTGCTGCTGGGGCTGGGGTTGGCGGCGGGCTGGTCCCCCTGCATCGGCCCGGTGCTGGGCGCGGTGCTGACCTCCGGCATCAGCCAGGGGACCACCCTGCGCGGCATCTACTTGATGGTCGCCTACTGCCTGGGGCTGGGGCTCCCGTTCCTGCTCGCGGCGGCGCTGCTCGACCGCATGGCACCGCTGCTGGCGACGCTGGGCCGGCATCAGCGGGCGATCTCGGTGGTGGGCGGACTGGTGGTGGTGGCGATGGGAATGCTGGTAACCGTGAATCACTTCGCGATCTTCAACGACTGGCTCTCCAACCACCTGCCCGGCTTCTTCCAGGACCCCTTCGACCTGTGAGCGCACGACCGCCGGCCGAGGTGACGAGCCCCGGCCTGGGGAGGGGCCCCGCTTGCCGGTGAGGTCGGGGCGCGTGGCCCCGGTCGACGTCTACGCCGTGCTCGGGAGTGACCGCTCGGCCTCCTGGCAGGAGCTGCGCCGGCATTACCGGGCGAGGGCCAGAGAGCTTCACCCGGATGTCCAGATCCACCGCCAGGGGCGACAGCGGCTCGACCCGCAACGGGCGACCCAGCTCTTCTCGCAGCTCCAGGCCGCCTGGGCGCTGGTCGCGACCCCGGAGCTGCGCGCAGAGTACGACCGCGCCACCACCATGGTCCCCCCGGCGCCAGCTCCCAGGCGCCCCGCCCGGGTTCCGCGGTGGCGGTTCGGGCCGGCGGCGGCGGTGCTGCTGCGGGCGGGCCCGGGAGACCTGCACATCGCGATCCCCGGAGGAGATTGGGACCTGTCGCTCGCACGGTTTGCGGGCATGGTCGCCGAAGGCGCCGCCCCCGATCTGCTCATCGGGGACATCCCGCCGCATCTGGAGGTGCGCCACGCCCTCCAGGGGCTGGCGTTCGTGGAACGGCTCCGGCTGACCACCATGATCGGCCTCATCGACCCCGTCGAGGACCGTGGGCCCCAGGAGGAGTCCCAGCTCGAGAGCGGCAGCTGGAAGTTGGAGCAGCTGTCCCGAGCGATGACCCACTGGAGCCGCGCCCAGCCCGCCCGCGCAAGACAGCTCCCATACGCGGAGGAGCTCCTCTTCATGGGCCGGCTCTCGCTGGCCGGCTACCAGCTGAACGTGCCCCATCCCGCCGGGCTGTACGCCTGCGCGGAGCCCCGGCCGCTCAGCCGTGCCGAGGCGCTGGAGCGCCGCGGCCAGTCCACCGTGGAGCTGAGCCTGCCCGCCCCCACCCTGATGCTCGCAGCGTTCTGGAGCGGGGACATCGGACTGTGGGACGAGCTGGCGGGCCACCACCGGGGCGGTCCAGGACTCGCCACTGGGGCAGACCGGGGCGGCATCGCGGGCCTGCACGCCCTGGCGGGGAAGCGGGCTCGCGCGGACCGCCATGAGCCACTCTGGGGTTCGGTCCTGGACCGGCCGTCGGCTCTGCCGGAGTCCCTGGTCGAGCTCAGGCGCTTCCCCGACGCCTGGGAATGGCTGACCGAGCGCCGGCGGCTGCCCGACGAGCTGCCCTGGGGAGCGCCGCTCTCGCTGAGCGGCCAGGACCACTCCCTGAGCGATGCGGGGGCGCGGCTCACGACCCGGCTGGCGGCGCAACTGCTGGCAGCGGCACCTCCCGAGATCCGCCTGGTCTCCCTGAACGGACCGCGGCTGCACCTGCGGGTTCCCGAATCCCGGCTCGGCGAGGTGACCGGCATGCTCCGCTCTGCCGTGGCCGACGCGGTCGAAATGACTCTGGGCCGAAGGATCGAGCCAGCCATCCGGTGACATACCCGCCCGAGCCGGCGGCCATGCCGTCCGCGTCACCGGGATGTGTGCGAAACGTCACCCCGGCCGCCCTCGGCGCTGCCTATGGTGCAGACGTGGTGATTCCCAGGTGGGAGGCGGCTTGAGCGCAGGGCAGGCGCGTGCCGGGCCGTATCGCCGCCGTCGATTGCCGCCACTGAGGCTGAGCGCCCCCGCGCGTGGTGTGCTGGCCCTGCTGGTGCTGGCGCTGATCCTGGTCCCTCTGGCCCAGATCCCCTATCCCGCCGCCACCGCCAGCCAGTCCGTCTACGCCGCCGGGGTGGCCACCGGATGTGGCCTGATCGCGATCCTGCTGCTCGAGGAGCAGTTCCTGGGACCGCCGGAGCCGCGCCTTCTTGGCCTGGCCGGGACCTTCCTGGCCCTGATGGCGATCGGGGTCGTGTGGGCGGCCGCGGGATCGTCGGGCGTCCTGCTGCACACCGCGGTGGGAGCCATCTCCGGGCGGATCGCCTGGCACCTGGCTCTGGGCCTGGGCATCGCGTTGTCGCTGGCCACCCCGGGCAGCCTCTGGCGGCCGCCGGTGCGGCCGGGACAGGGGACCACCCTCGGGTACGTCGGGGTCATGGCGATGGTGGCTCTGGTCACCTTCGTGTTGGCCCTCACTGCGGCCGGGCTCGGCGCCACCGCCGTGCCCCTGGTTCAGCTCCAGCGTCTCACGGGGGGCGGGGCCACGCTGGGGTGGGTGACCCTGGCCGCCACCACCGCCCTGGTCGGTGCCGGATGGCTGAGGTGGCGTCACCTGAGCCCGATGCAACGCTGGATCCTGCCAACGGCCGCCGCTGCGACGTGCGGATTGCTGCTGACGCAGCTCGGGGGTGGCGCGCTCTCTCTGGGCGCGATCCTGGGCCGGGTCGAGACCGCGATGGGGCTCCTGGTCGCCATCCTGGCCATCGGGGCGAGGCTCCACTCACGCGACCACCAACAGCTGCTGATCGAGGTCTCGGAGCGGCAGGCCCTGAGGAACCTGGCCGGACCGACCCCGTCTCCGGAGTCGCCGGACCGCGTCGCCCTGCAGATCTGCCGGGAGTTCGTGCAGCTGCGCGGAGCCGCCATCGCTCAGGTGATCTCGCTCTCCGGGTCCGGTCCCGCCATCCCCCTGGTCAGCTATCCCCGAGCGCCAGCGGAGTTCCCGGCCACCACCTACTGCGGGCTGCCGGACGCACGCACCAGCGACCTGCGCGAGCGCGCGCGGGGAGCCCCCTGGATCGAACGCTGCGCAGACGCGCGGCGACGGGCGGAGGAGCCGGAGCTACAGGAGTACTGGTCGGCGTTCATCAGCCTGGGCATCCCCGCCTTCGCCTACGCCCCCATCCGCCAGGGAAACCGCGTGCTGGGGATCCTGGTCGCCGGAGTCCGGGAGCCGGATCCCGAGGCGGCCGGCAAGCTCCTCGCCGGATTGCTGCCCAGCCTGGAGGACTTCGCCTCCGTCGCCGGGCGCCGGCTGGCTAACCTCCTGATCTCCCCTTCCACCGCGAACGGGGGTGCTGAGGTTGTGCTCCGGCACCTGAACGACGGCAGCTATCACCCGGTGTTCCAGCCAATCGTGGACATGGGGACAGGGGCGATCCGCGGCTACGAGGCGCTGACCCGGTTCAGCGGCCAACTGCCACCCGACCGGGTCTTCGGCACGGCCCGGGAGCACGGGCTGCACGAGCGGCTCGAGCTGGCGACCCTGGATCGGGCGGTGAGGGACGGAGAGCGCCTCCTGATGGAGGGACAGTACCTCTCGGTCAACATCTCCCCCGACGTCCTGGTGGCGCACCAGGAGCTGCTCGCGGAGGGACGACGCCAGTGGCGATACGGGGCGGTCGTGGAGGTTACTGAGCACGACCAGATCGACGACTACGCCGCCGTCCGAGCGGCGATGGCGAGGCTCGGCCCAGCCACGAGGTTGGCCGTCGACGACGCCGGCGCCGGCTACGCCAGCCTCCGCCACATCCTGGAGCTCAACCCGGACTTCGTGAAGCTGGACATCTACCTGGTCCAGGCGATGCTGCGGGACCGTGCCCACGAGGCGATGGTGGCGGGCATCCAGCACTTCGCGGAGCGCAGCGGATGCGCCCTCGTGGCAGAGGGGGTGGAGACCGAGGCCAGCCGCGAGCACCTGCTCTCGCTGGGGATCCAGCTGGGTCAGGGTTACCTGTTCGCCCGCCCCAAGCCGCTCTCCGCGCTGCGGCCCCGGCTGGAGCTGGGCGTCCCCTCACCGGCGTAAACAGGGCCGAGGCGGGCGTCCCCGCTCCACCGTCGACCGGCCCGGCGAGCGACGTCGGGGCCCGGAGTGATCCCGTCATGGTTTGCCAATCCCCTTAGACTTGACACAACCTTTAGTTTTAGACTAATGTCTTAGGAAAACTGATAGTTGTCGCAAGGTTAACTAAAGGAAAGGAGCGGAAGACTTCCATGTCCCAGACTCGGCCCTCGATCCAGCTCTCCCAGCGGGCTCGGCTCGCCATCGTCGGAGCCGTCATGCTCGGGCTGTTCCTGAGCGCCCTCGACCAGACCGTGGTGGGCACCGCGCTGCCGACGATCGTCACCGACCTGGGCGGCAACAGCCTGTACGTCTGGGTCGTCACCGCCTACCTGCTGACCAGCACCGTCACCATCCCGATCTACGGCAAGCTCTCCGACATCTTCGGGCGCAAGATCATGCTCATCATCGGGATATCCCTGTTCCTGGTCGGCTCGGCGCTCTCCGGACTCTCCCAGAACATGGCCGAGCTAATCCTCTTCAGAGGCCTCCAAGGGCTCGGTGCCGGAGCGCTCTTCCCGATCTCCCTGGCGGTCATCGGAGACCTCTTCACCCCCCGGGAGCGGGGCAAGTACCAGGGATTCTTCGGGGCCGTCTTCGGGCTGGCGTTTTTGGTGGGACCGTTCCTGGGCGGGTTCATCACCGACAACATCAGCTGGCACTGGGTCTTCTACGTCAACGTCCCGATCGGAATCGTGGCGCTGGCGGTGATCTCCTCGATCCTGCCCAACCACCGCAGCGACGGGCCGCGGCCCTCGATCGACTACTGGGGAACCCTGGTCTTCACCGCGGCCGTCATCCCGCTGCTCATCGGGCTCACCGAGAAGGGGCTGACCACCGCCTCCGGGCAGACCATCGGCTGGCTCGACTGGCGGGTCGGCGGATTGCTGGCGCTGGCCGGGGTGCTGGGGGCGGTGTTCATCTTCATCGAGAGCCGGGTGGCAGAGCCGATCGTGCCACTCGGGCTGTTCCGGGTGCGGACCTACGCCGCCTCCCAGGCAGCCATGTTCCTGCTGTCCTTCGGGTTCTTCATCGGGGTGATCTTCCTGCCCCGCTATTTCCAGGCCGTGCGCGACATCAGCGCCACCGCCTCCGGCTACATGCTCTGGCCGCTGCTCCTGGGCCTCATGGGCACCAGTGTCGTGGCCGGGCTGGTGATCAGCCGCACCGGGCGCTACAAGCTGCTGCTGGTGGGCGCCATGGTGGTCTCCACCATCGGGATGCTGCTGATGACCCAGCTCTCCGCCACGGTAGGCGACTGGAGCCTCTGGGGCTGGATGCTGGTGATGGGCGTGGGCATCGGCCCCTCCATGTCGGGATACACGGTCGTGGTCCAGAATGCGGTGCCGCAGAGCGCCATCGGCGTCGCCACCAGCAACCTCACCTTCTTCCGGCAGGTGGGTGGATCGGTGGGGCTGGCGGTGGCAGGGACCTACCTGGCTTCGACGTTCACCACCCAGCTCCCTCGCAACCTCGCCAGAGCGGGGGTTCCGAGGGCGCTCACCCAGCACTTTCAGGCGGGTGGCGAGTCGAGCCTGACCGGGGTGGGCAACCTCGCCTCCCAGCTGGCGCACGTGCTGCCCCCGGCATTGCAGCACTTCATCCCCGCGATCGTCTTCGCGATCCACCAGAGCCTGGCCGAGGCGATCGGGGGCAGCTTCTGGCTGGGCGTGGTTGCGTCAGGGCTCGCAGTCGTGGCCGCCCTCTACATGAAGGAGGTCCCGCTTCGGACCTCGCTCGCCCCGGTGGCCGTCGAGGTGGAGCTCGAGGCCGTCGACCCGGAGCCGGTGGCGGTGCCTTGAGTCAGCCGTCCAGCTCGGTTGCCGGAGAGCTTGAGACCAGTCGCGCGGAGCTGCTGGGCCGCGCCCTCAACTCCCTGGATCGAATCTCCTCCAAACATTGGCGCAAGGGACCCGGGGCGTCCTTCGCCCGCAAGGACCTCTCCTTCGGGCAGATGCATGTGATCATGCTGCTGCACCAGCTGGGCCCGATGACGGTGGGACAGATGGCGGAGATGCTGGCAGTCTCCATGCCTTCGGTGAGCTCGATGCTGGACCGGCTGGAGGAGCACTCCCTGGTGGAGCGCCATCGCGACGAGGCGGACCGGCGCCTGGTCCACGTCCGGCTGACCGACCGCGGCCGGGCCGAGGCGGAGGAGGCGGCGGGTTTCCGCCGGGGGGCGATCGAAAAGGTTCTGCAGCGGTTCTCGGACCCGGAGCTGCGGGCGCTGCTGACCGTGGTCGAGGCCGTGGAGCGGACGATCGGCTGCCTGGATCAGGCGGACTGAGCGCCGGGGGGTCGGGCGGTCGCGATCCGGTTGCCGCCCCGCCTCTTCACCGAGTACATCGCGGCGTCGGCCGCGGAGAGCAGCTGGGGCAGCGACCTCCCGTGGTCGGGGTACCTCGCCAGCCCGGCGGACGCGGTCACGCGCGGGACCGGGCAGCCCTCCGGCAGGGTGATCCGGGCAAGGCGCCGGAGCAGCTCCCGCCAGACCCGCCCCGCCCCTTCCCTGCCCGCCTGGTGCAGGAGGAGGACGAACTCCTCACCGCCGTAGCGGACTCCGACGTCGTCCGCCCTCACCGAGTCCTGGATCGCCCGCCCCACCGCGCGCAGCACCGAGTCGCCGGTGCCGTGACCCGCGAAGTCGTTGACCAGCTTGAACTTGTCCAGGTCCAGCATCACCAGCGCCAGTGGGCGCTGCTCGCGCTCCGCCAGCGCCAGCTCGCGCCGCCCGGAGTCGCGCAGCCAGCGGCTGTTGCGCAGGCCGGTCAGCGAGTCGGTGATGGCGTTCTCGGCCTGTTCCGAGTAGAGTTCGGCGCTGTGCCAGGCGGCGGCAAGCATGTGCCCCACCAGGCTGGCGGTGGTGAGCTCGGCGGGGCTGAACGCTCCAGTGCGGAACCGCACCAGGTTCAGGATCCCCAGGCGGCGGTCCGCCGCAACCAGCGGGACCAGCAGCATCGACTCCTCGTCGGCCCTGGTCCCGGGCAGGTGTCCAGCCGCCGGGTGGGCTTCGGCGTCGTTGACAAGCTGGGGTGTTCCCAGGTCCAGGGCCCACCCGGTGATGCCGGTTCCGATCGCGAACGTGTGGCCCATGACTCCCGCCACATAGCTGGGCTCGATCGCGGACCTGGCCAACAGGGGGCGGAAGCGCAGGGCGTCCCAGTCGGCCCGATACACCGTCAGCCCGTCGTAGGGGACCAGCCGGGCCAGGTGGTCAGCGGCGAGCTCGAGGATGACGTCCGGCTGGTGCTCGCCCTGCAGCGACCTGGCCGCCTGTCCCAGCTCCTCGGCCACGTCGAAGGGCGGCTTGACCCGTACCAGCCCATCCCCCCCTTCACGAGCCGGTGCGCCCTGAGAGTCCAGACCGGGAGCGACGGCCGCGTCCTGGCTGTCGATGTCCAACAGCACCCGGGGGCGCGGGATCTCCACCGCCAGGGGTCCCTCGAGCTCGACGGGGCGCCCCAGCAGCGGGCCGGACCCGTAGGCCACGCCGAGTTCGAGCAGCACCGCCACCTCCTGGTCCTGAGACACGTCGCCGGCCACGAGCCGGCTGCCGATGCTGCCGGCGAACAGCGACAGGCCGCGCATGACTGCGGCGTAGCCCTCGCCATGGGCGAGCCCATGGACCAGGCTGGCGTCGAGGTGGAGGAACTCCGGCAGCACGCGGGCCAGGCTGGCAATCGGGGTTCGGCTCTCCCCGATGTCCAGAAAGGCGACCTTGAAGCCATGGAGCCGGAGATCGAACGCGAGATCCGCAGTCGGGACCACGTCGGTGACGTCGTCCGATTCGTTCAACTGCCAGACGACCCGAGTCGCGGGGATGTCGGCGCGGCGGGCGGCGCGCGCCAGCAGAGCAGCGACGCCGCGGCGCTGCCTCCGGTACCCGACCAGGCTCATGAGGACGGTGCTCGGGCGGAGCCGCTTGGCGGCTTCGAACTGGGCGTTGAGCAGGGCGTCGTCGAGCCGCTCCAGCAGATCGGCGGCGGCGGCGGCGCGCCAGAAGTCATCAGGGGAGGGCACCGCGTCCAAGCGGGGCAGCCGCCAGCGCAGCTGGTACCCGAGGACCGCCCGATCCGTCAAGCGCAGGATCGGCTCGGCAGTGACTCGCATGGCACCCGGCTCCACAAGCTGCCTGACCGCGGCGCTGGCGGCGGCGGTGACCTCGGGGGAGATCGACTGGCGATCAACCATCAAGCCCGAGTCCGACGTCCATCGGGACTGGCTGGGCTCGTCCACGAATTCAGTCACGGCCATGGCCACCTGGCGATTCTCGGATATGACTCACTGGCTAAGGGACACGATCAGGTCACAGCTCTGTGGTGGCGCGGATGCGGTAGCGGCAGCCCCGGCCAGGTCAGGGTCATCTCGGAGAAGACCAGATGGGCCAACAGCGCCGGGGTCAGAGACCCGGAGCCAACTCGAAGGCAGGTGGTGACCAGTCCCAGCAGGACCCCGCCGCCGACCACGGCCGGGTTTCCCGAGGCGAGCTGGACCGCCGCGTAAACCGCCACCTCGGGCCCGGATTGCAGCAGACCCTGGCTCCCATCCCCCAGCATCGCCTCCCGCCAGAAGAGCTCCTCTCCAACCGCGGCCGGGACCACCAGCAACGCCCTCAGCGCCCGCGGCCGGGAGTCAGTGCAGCGACGCACCTGGCTGAGCCAGCGCCGACCCGGGGAGGAGCGGTTCAGCAGCCAGCCGGTCCCGAACGTGACCAGGTAGGCGCAGAGCCCAGCCATCACTCCTCCGGCGATCCATCCCGGATCCGCTCGCAGCCGGGGCCGGGGCCGTCCCGGGGCGGTCAGAACCCCGGATGACACCAGGGCGGTGGTCATCGCCGCCCAGAACCACCGGGGCTGCCAGAACGCGGCTCGGACCGCGCCCACCTGGACCAGCACCCCCAGCGTTCCGCGCCAACGCAAAGACACCTCATCCTCGCCTCATAAGCCGGTCGAGCGCGGCCGCTCCCGAGAACGCCGCGGAGCGCACGGCCTCCCGAGCGGCCCGGTCCAGTGGAAGGCCACGCTGCCCAGCAACCGTGCCCCGCAGAGGTTTGACGACCGCCACTCTCAGGTCGTCGGGCAGCTCGCGGCGGAGCACCCGGCGGGAGCGCTCCAGGAGCCGGTCGTGACGCCTAGATTCCGAATTAAGATCAAGGGACCGCGGGTGCAGACGCACCGCCGCCCCCGCCAACCTGTGCCCGGGCACCCGGCGCTCGCCCCGGATCAGGAGCGCCTGGGTCCAATCACGCTCCAGCTCGAAGCGATTGGCAAGGTAGGTCAGCTGGGCTCGAAGAGCTGGGTCCGGTGCCAGCGCCGCCCAGGCCGAGTACCAGGGAGCGATCGCGTTGGTGGCGCTGAAGAGCTCCTCCAGGGCCGCCCACGCCCGGGCCGACAGTGTCAGAGGAGCGGCTCTGGTCAATCCCGCGCGGCGCGCGGCGGACCCCACCTCGGGGGTGCTCACGCGCCCACTGCGGATCTCCCTCCCCGCTGCGGCGCGGGCGGCGACGCCCGCCGCCAGATCCGGGATCCAGCCCGGTGGTTTGGTGAAGCCGTAGGTCGAGCGGGGCACCAACACCCGCCACCCCGTCCCCGGCTCCAGTCGTCCGATCCAACCCACCTGCCGGGCCAGCTCGTAGGTGTCGTCGAGCACCCGGACCGCCAGCGACGCTCGCGGGACCGCGCCCGCAGGAAGCCCCCGCTGGTCCCGGACCAGAATCCGCCCGGCGCGATCCTGCCTGACCTGGGCCGGATAGACGAGCGGGGCACCCTGGCCGCCACTGGGAACGGCGAGCACCGAGGGCACCCCGTCAAGGAGCATCTGCCGGCCTCTGCGGTCCAGCGCTCCCGGCTGGAAGTCGCGGTGGCTCGCAGACCCGCGCCCGGAGGCGCCCGATCCCGGCCCCCAGCTCGAGACGCGGCGGAGTTCGAGCCCGTCGGGCCCGAACACACCCACCTCCACCACCCGGACGCGGATGAGAATCCGCCGCCAGTACTGGCGGTAGAGACCTCGCCATCGCAAATCGGACGCGGAGTCGTAGAAGAGCGGCCGCGCGCCCTCTGGGCCGCTCATCAGCTCGAAGAGGGTGGTGAGATTGGTGGTGCCATCCCCCTCCAGGACCTCGGCCTCGCCGCGCACGAGCACCGGCCGATGCTCCGGCTCGTAGCGCAGCAGCGCCACCTTGGGATGGCGCCTGATGTTGCGCACCTTGGCCTGGAAGCCGACCGTGGTGGAGGTCCAGATCTCGCCGCTGGCGGGCAGCAGGCGCGCCCCCGTCGCCGCCAGCACCGGCACGCCCCAGGGATTGACGGTGGCGAGATCCCACTGCAGAAAGCGATCCAGGCGAGCCAGCTCGGGGATGTCGGCGAGTTCGGCGCTGCGCATCGCCGCTACGGTACGGGATATTCTCGGTGCGCCACATGGAAATCTTCGCAGCCGGCAATGCCTGAGGTCCGCCACCGGATCGTGATCCCGGTCAGCCCGGAGGCCGCCTGGGACTTCATCGCCGACGTTCGGCACGCGCCCGAGTGGATGTTCGGGGTCAAGGAGATCACCGGCTCCTCCGCCCCTCCGCTGCGGCGGGGGGACCGGCTCCACATCCGCCTGGTGGCCGGCGGAAAGTTCGCCGACAGCGAGTGGGTCATCGGGGAGTGCGAACGGCCCTTCTTGGTCAGCAGCCGGGGCCACGCCATGGGGGCCACGGCCGAGCTCAGGATCGAGTGCCAACCGGTGGGCGCGGGCAGGACCGAGGTCACCCAGCGGCTGCAGTACCGGCTCCCCGGGGGGGCGCTGGGATATCTGGCGGGACGCTTCGGGGTGAGTGGGATCCTGGAGATGCAGGCGCACCGCTCCCTGCAGGCCCTTTTCAATCTCCTGGCGCCGAGCTCGCGCTCCCCAGAGCTTCGGACGACCGACATGGATGCGGAGCCGGGGAAGGCCGGACCGATTTGAACCAGCCGGGCCGCATGCCCACCGGCTGGACCGCCTACTTCGACCCGGCCCTTCCGGAGGATGACGTTGCGGTGGCCGACCGCGCGGGGCTGGATCTGGCGCCGGGCCTTCCCCGGGAGGTCCGGGTGGTCCCGCTGCTGACCGCGCCCGGGGTGACGATCGGACCCTCGGTGGCCCGGCGGCAGGGTGTCCTGGAGGCGATCCGGACGATCCCTGGGATCGGTGAGGTGCGCGTTAGCCCCATCGGGGGAACCATCGGGCCCGGCGGCCCGGAGTGGTTGAGCATGCTGATGGTTGCCCGCCTGCCCGACCAGCTCGCCAGACCCCTCGACCTGCTGCTGGCCGTGGTGCAGGGGATCCTGGAGGCGAGGCTGAGCTCCTTGGGGGTCACCCTGACCGCCGGGAGGGTGGCCGGGGCCTGGTGTCCAGGCTTCAGCGACCTCTCGGTCGAGGGGAGGAAGCTGGTCGGAGTCGGATTCAAGCTGACCCGGGAGGTGGGGCTGATGAGAGCGGTGGTCGGGCTCAGCCGACCCGATGCCCTCTCGCTCACCGCCCTTGGGCTTGCCCACCGTGCCATCGGCGTGGAGATCTCGCCCGAGCACCTCGCCTTTCTGGGAGAGCTGATCGGCCGGCCAGAGCTGGCGCAGGCGGAGACGATCCCACTCCTGGCCGCCCCGGGCAGGCTGCGTCCTGCGAAGATCTGGGAGTGAAGCCCACCGCCCCCCTGCAACTGGTGTTCGACCCCGCCCCGGTCCTGCACCAGCACGCGCGCCCGATCCGCGTCTTCGACAACCAGCTGCGACGGTTGGTCGATGAGATGTACGTGCGCTGCGAGGAGTGGAACGGGGTGGGGCTGGCGGCGCCCCAGGTGGGGCTCAACCTCCAGCTCGCGGTGATCGTCTACGAGGACCGCAAGTTCGCCATCTGCAATCCTGAGCTGGTGGCGGGCAGCGGGGAGGTAGACGCGATCGAGGGTTGCCTTTCGCTGCCCGGCCGGGCCGGGCTGATTCGCCGCTTTGAGCGGGTGACGGTGCGGTATCGCAACGTCCATGGGCGTGGGGTGGTGCGCTCCTTCGAGGGCTGGCTCGCGCGCATCGTCCAGCACGAGTCGGACCACCTGCAGGGCATGCTCTGCCCTGAGCGGCTGGCCCCAGGGGCGGTGTTCCAGGAGGTCACAGAGGAAGAGGGTACGGAGGAGGCCGGGGCCGGCTGAAGCCGGGTGGGCCGGCGCCGACCCACCCGGCTGCGGTTCTCAGGCGGCCTCGGCGACCTCGTTGACCTCGGCGTCGATGGAGATCTTGATCTCGTCTCCGACCAGTACACCTCCGGTCTCGAGCGCCACGTTCCAGGTGAGCCCGAACTCCTGGCGGCTGATCTTCGTGGTCGCCTCGAAGCCCGCCGCCTTGACCCCATAGGGGCTGGTCTGGATCCCCAGCGAGGTCACATCCAGGCTGACCGGCCGGGTGACGTCCTTGATCGTGAGGTCTCCCTCCACCCGGTAGCGGTCGCCGCCGACGGATTCCACCCGACGGCTCTGGAAGACGATCTCGGGGTACTTCTCTGCGTCCAGGAAGTCCGCGGACACCAGGTGGGCGTTGCGCTGGGGCTCGCGCGTGTCGATGCTGGCCGCCTTGATGACCGCCCGCACCGAGCTCTTGGTGAGGTCGTCGGGGTCGATGTCCACGTCCACCGAGAACTCCTTGAAGTTACCCTTGACGGTGCTGATCATCATGTGGCGCACCGAGAACTCCACTGCCGAATGGGCCATGTCCAGTTTCCAAGCCATCTCCTGCCTCCTGTTCGCTCATCTGGGACTCCCGCGGAGTCATAATTGTTTATACAACTAAATCCTACCACGCAGGTACTTGTCCATGCAATCAACGGTTCCGACCGATACCGGCCTCAGCCCGAGCGTCCTGGCCGCCTGGCAGGCCTTCCTGCGCGCCCACACCCTGGTCACCAGGGCGCTGGAGCGCGAGCTGATGGCGACCCAGCGCCTCCCCCTGGCGGAGTACGACGTGCTGGTGCAGCTGAGTGAAGCTCCGGAGGGTCGCCTGCGGATGGCTCAGCTCGCCGACCGGGTGCTGCTCAGCCGCAGCGGCCTCACCCGCCTCGTGGAACGGTTGGAGGCAGCAGGATTGGTCCGGCGCGAGGTCTGCCCCAGCGACGCCCGCGGCGCCTTCGCGGTGCTGACCGCAGACGGCTGGGCGAGGCTGCGCTCTGCGGCCCGTGACCACCTGCGCTCGGTGCAGGCCCACTTCGGAGATGTCCTAGACTCGGAGGTCATGAACCAGTTGCAGGTGGCGCTGGAGCAGGTGGCCTCCGCCAACCTTCTGGAGTCAGGCGGCGGCTGCCCGGGTCTGCCGGGCCCGACACGGGTTGTGGAGGATGGGAGTGACTGAGCAGGCGGAGCCGAGATGCCCCTTCCCCGGGGCTTCCCCGGATCAGGAGCGGGCTGGAGGATCAGGTGGGGGCTGCCCGGTGCCCCATGACGGCGACTCCGCCGGTTGGGATCGGGAAGCCCACATCGAGGCCATGCGCCGTGCCCAGCAGGGGGCTTCGCGGAGCCACCTGACGCCCGAGCGGGCGCAGGAGATGGCGCTACGAGCGGCCGAGCAGCGGGCCGAGCGCAAGGGGATCGACGAGATCCGGAGCGAGTTCATCGACAGCCTCGGCAAGAAGCTCGGCTACGGCCATCCCCTCAGCGATCGGAGGCAGCTGCCGGAGTTCACCTGGACGCCGGAGGCGGAGCAGCGCCTGGCGGAGGTCCCGGAGTTCTGCCGGGAGTTGACGCGCTGGCGGGTGGAGTGGACCGCCTACAAGCGGGATCTCGGCACCACCATCACACCGGAGATCATGGAGCTGAAGTACCAGATGTGGGGCGAGGTCTCCCACAAGATCCAGCAGCGCCACCGCGACGGCCTGCCCTGGACCGAGGCTGCGCTGCGCCGCTTTGAGCGGGTCCCTGACTTCGTCAAGGGGCAGGTGCTGGAGGCGGTGGAGGGCAATGCTCGCCAGCAGGGTGCCGAGGTCATCGACGACGAGGTCGTGGATCGGGTGGTCGAGCGCTGGTCAACCAGCGGGGACTTTCACGAGGGGCTGTACGGCTTCCGCTGACCGCCTGCGATCGCTTGGGATCAGGGCTCCTCGACCAGACGCTTGGCGGCCTCGGCTATGTCGACCTCGCCGCGCGCCACCGCCTGCAGCAGGCTGAGGGGGCTTTCGGCACTGGGGACCGGGGCGGGGTCGATGCCGAGGCGGTTCAGCATCGCGTCCAGGCGCGCTCGGGCGGTCGGATAGCTGACCCCGAGCTGGCGCTCCAGCGCCTTCATGTTGCCGCGCGAGCTCAAAAAGATCTTCAGCAGTTCGCGGTCCTCGCCCCCCAGGGAGCAGAACTCGCAGGCCTCGAAGTCACCCGAGAGCTCGGTGCCGCAGCCCCGGCAGCTGAGCCGGGTGACCCTCAGGATCTCCCCGCAGACCGGGCACACCCGGGGGGGCCGCCGCTCGATCACCCCTCCTCCACCCAGACCGCCCCGGTGGTCGCCTCGATGTCGAGCCTTCCGGTCCCGGCACCGATCACCTTCTCATGCACCTCGCCGCCCATCGTCCATCCCTCCCCCAGGCCGGGGGCGTCCCCCGGCAGGGAGATCTTGCCCAGGGTGCTGCGGGCCACCACTCTGACGCTGGAGCCGCTCTCCAACCTCACCTTGACGGTCCCGGCCTCGCACCGGATCTGGGAGCTTCCCGAGTCCAGGAGGCCACGGACGGAGACCGTGCCCCAGGTCACGTTCAGGTTGATCGGCTGCGAGAAGCCCTCCACCTTGGCACTGCCCGCCTGGATGTCGGCATTAATCGGGCCCCGCACCCCCTCCACGGTGAGCAGGCCGGCGGCCATCTCCACGTCCAGCGCCAGGCCGGGGTTCATGCGGATGAGGACCGGCTGCAGCGGACTCCCGGAGGCACCCTGTCCGAACGGCAGCCGGTCCGGCCAGCGGAAGGAGAACCATCCGCCGTCGTCCCTTGACGGCATCCCCGTGACCACCATGGCGTCACCCTCCCGGGCCGCGCGGTGGGGGCCCTGGACCACGACGTCCGTGATCTGGGGGTCACCGACGATCTTGGTGGGATGCACCAAGCCAGTGACCTTGATCCTGCGAACCGGCGGCTCCTGGACGGTCACCGCGGTCTGCTGCAACTG
>JAJYWT010000195.1 GCA_021791345.1 bacterium | reverse complement strand
TCACCGCACCTCGCTGCCGACCCCGTCGAAGGCCCTGCCAGGCCGCCAGGAGGCGATGCCGGTGGCGGGATCCCATCCGGTCCTGGGGCATCCCCTGCTGCCGCCCTTCCCCGCGGGTGTCGAGGTGGCCGTCTTCGGGATGGGCTGCTTCTGGGGGGCGGAGCGCCGGTTCTGGGAGACCCCTGGGGTTTACACCACCGCGGCCGGGTACAGCGGGGGGATCACGCCCAATCCGACCTACGAAGAGGTGTGCACCGGGCTGACCGGGCATGCGGAGGTGGTCCTGGTGGCGTTCCGGCCCAGTGCGGTGCCGTACCCGGAGCTGCTGCGCCTCTTCTGGGAGTCACACGACCCGACCCAGGGCATGCGCCAGGGCAACGACATCGGAACCCAGTACCGCTCGGCGATCTACTGCACCAGCGAGGCCCAGCTCCAGCTCGCGCTAGCGTCTCGGGAGAGCTACCAGCAGCGGCTGACCCAGGCGGGGCTGGGCATGATCACCACCGAGGTCCTGGAGTCAGGCCCCTTCTACTACGCCGAGCCCTACCACCAGCAGTACCTCCACAAGAACCCCAACGGCTACTGCGGGCTGCGGGGAACCGGGGTGGCCTGCGCGGTGGGACTGGTCCCCGCCGGCTGACCCAGCTCCGCCAGCTGGTCCCGGGTGTAGCGGCGCGCGGCCGCGATCAGGGCCTTGGAGCTGCGAAAGTCGAAGGCCCTCGAGTCCCGGGTCGGCGGCCTCAGCAGCACGTCACCGGCCGCCTCATCGAGGCGCAGGCCACCGTGATGAGGTCCCCGGACCGCCTGGGATCGCGCCACCACCGCCGCCATCCGCGGCACCTGCAGCGACTCGCGCAGGGGATTCAGCTGCCGCAGCAGCAGCGACCAGCCTGAGACCGCGGGCTCGAACGGCCGCCCCACCTTGAGGTCCACGGAGGGCTCGACGTCGACAGCGATCACCCGGCCCCCCTGGAGCAGATCGTGCATCACCCCGACCGGCAGGTTGTCCAGGATGGCCCCATCGACCAGCAGCTCCCCGTCCTCGCACACGGGGGGCAGCAGCCCGGGGATGGAGGCGCTCGCCCGCGCCGCCCTCCAGATCGGCCCTTCCCGATGCACCTTGGGCTTGGCGGTCGTGAGATTGGTTGAGACCAGGAAGAGGGGGAGCCAGAGATCCTCGATCCTACGATCGGAGAACGACTCCCTGGCCCGCAGCGCCTCGGTCATGGTCCGCCCGGATGACAGGGATGCGATCGGGAGGGTCATCCGGAACAACCGGCGCGGGCCCGCCAGCCCCCGCTCCAGCACACGCGCCCGCTCCTCAGGGTCGGGGAAGGTGGCGAACGCCGCGGCCATGATCCCGCCGATGCTGGTGCCGCCGATGGCGTCCACCGCCACCCCCATCTCCTCGATGGCCTGGAGCACCCCCAGATGGGCCCAGCCGCGGGCGGCACCGCCGCCGAGGACGACCCCGGTGCCGCGACCGGTCATGAGACGCGCGACCCGTTCGAAGTCCACCTGGAGGCCCCGGCGGACGTGGTGGTGAGCAGCCACCTCGACCGTCTGCAGGAGCTGCCGCGAAGACGCGGGGTGGGAGGTGCCGGCCGGGTGCACGATGAGGAGCTCCCGCCGCACCGGTGAGTCCCGCCAGACGGCCCTTCCGGCATCCGCGCAGCCAGCCCTGGACCCATCGCACACCAGGAGGATCCGGTCCGCCTGGCGCACGCAGCGCGCGCTCCAGTCGCGAGCACCGGGGTCAACGACATAGAGCACGAAGCGGCAGCCAGCCTCCAGCTCGCTGAGCCACCCATCGAGACGAGCGCCGTCCTTGGTGGCGGACTGCGGCCCGGCGGGTCCGTCGTCATGCCAGGGACGCACCCGCTCCAGGTCGACCAGCTCACAGCTGCCCAGCACCTCCAGCGCTCGGCGCATCGCCCCCACCACCTCCTGGGGGATGGGGTCCTGTCCCACCGGCACCATGGCGATGGTCCGCACGCTCCGGGCCACCCCCAGGGGGCGGCTGTCCCGCAGCCGGTCCACGATCACCCCGGTGAGCGCCCCCATGAGCTCCGGTTCCGCACGAGCCACCTCCCGCAGCTCCTTCGGGCCGATCCGCAACAGCCTGGTGTCACGAACAGCCCGCACCGTGGCGGTCCGGGGCCGGCTGGCCACCAGGGCGATCTCGCCCACCAGCTCGCCCGGACCGATCTCCCCCATCACGACCTCACGGCCGTTTGTGGTGCGGGTGACCTGGAGGCGGCCGCTGGCGACCACGAACGCGGCATCGCCGGTGGCGCCCTCCTCGATCAGGACCGACCCACCGGCCGCCATCGTCCAGCTGCCGGCCTCCGCGAGCGCGACCAGCTGGGCCTCCGGCAGCGAGCTCAGCAGCTCGCAGCGCCGCAGGCAATCCACCATAGCGTGGCGATCGGCCCGCCTGAAATCAGTGCCCAAGGTTGATCACTCCATGAGGGTGGGACCGGCCGTGTGTCACCACGCCGAGCGCTCGCGACGCGGGACGATGCGGTGGTAGGGGACCCCCCGACCGCGCGCGAAATCCGTGATCATCAACGCGTCGCGTGTTGCGGACCGCGGCCGCCGGCCACGGCGGAAGGCGCCTGGGGGGCGGCCGAGGCCGCCCCCCAGTGCCTCACCAGAACATCGGGTCGCCGAAGGAGCTGGTCTCAATCACCACCTTCTCGGCGCCGTGGACCCGGGCGTACGAGAAGACGCAGACGTGCAGCGGGTACGTCGTCGAATTCGTGAGGTCAGCCTGATAAACGGAGCTGGCGCAGGCGTACAGCAGCCCCTGATAGCTGAACGGGCTGGTGGAGGTGGGCTGGGTTTCGGTCGACCCGGGGAACCGCTGGTTGGCACCCACGCAGACCGGCATGTGCGGGGTTCCCTTGTTGGTCGGCACCTCGTGCACGACCGCCTTGGGGAATGTCAGGGTGACCGACCCGTGCACAACGTCCGGCCCGGAGTAGCTCTGGACCAGCAGGGGATCGGCGGTCGCCTTGCCGGTCACCGCGGAATCGCAGCTCAGCAGATCGCCCGAGTTGAAGGTCGCCTCCAGCACGAAACCCTGGTTGGAGCTGGCGCTGATGCTGCCCGCAGTCCCGGTCGTGCTGCTCTGCAGGTTGAGCGTGCAGGATCCCGATTCACAAGAGGAGGCCGGTGTCGCGGTCACATCGCCCAGCACCGGGCCACAGTTGGTCTTGTTGGTGGAATCCGCGGTGAAGGTGAGGGTCGTGCTGGTGCCGGTCGCGGTGAACGAATACGTCTTCGACTCCCAGCCCATCGCTTGATAGCTGTACTGAGAAGGCTCGGTGAAGGTGAAGGACGAGGAGCTGTTGCCACTCGCCCCGACCCACATGGTCTGGGTTGAACCGCCCGGGCAGGTTGCGCTGTTGAAGTTCCCGGAGAACTCGAAGGAGACCACATAGCCACTGCCCCTTTCAGTGGCCAGGGTCTGCTGAATGGCTCCGTCGGCGGGATACCCGGTCCCGTTCAGGTCAATGCTGTTGCCGCCGCCAGGAGGGGGCTGCCAGTAGGGGTTCGAGACACTTCCGTAGACCAGGTCGACGCTGTTTTGGGTGACGACCCACGGGCTTATCGGCGACTCCTGGGGGGTGGCCGCATTGGCCCGGGTCAGGGTGGTGAAGCTGTCCGGCGCACTGCTGCACATGACGGTGCTGGTGCTGGCGCAGCTGAAGGTTGGGTTTCCCACCACGCCGCCGGTCTGCGCGGTCACGACCGAGCCGATGAGCGCCAGGCTCCCCAGGACGAGCGTGGCCGCAATTGCCCACCATTTTCTCAAGGCGACATCCTCCGCTTGGGCGTGGGGACGCCCCTCAGGAGGGGCCGGGCCCGCCAGTGGCTAAGTGCGGGCCAGGCGGCCGCTATAACGGCCCGCACCTCATCGCTTCCCCTTCCGCGTTGCGCGATATTAACCGATTCGCGAGAGATTTTGGCAAATGCGACCTGCGGCCAGGCCAAAGCGACGGAGACGATGGCGCGGCTGCGCGCTCACATCGATCCCGCTGGCCCCAGACGGGGCCCGGAATCGTGCGCCGCGACCGCTGCCGGTTCGCGCTCCCTGCGGGCCTCTTGCGCCCACGTCCGGCCGCTGTGGCCGGGGTGGAGCCGTGGCGGTGGCGGCACGCGATCAGGCGGGCTTCGGCTGCTCCATCGACGCGGCGTACGTTGGATGGGAGCGCTGCAGCCTGGTCTTCGTCCACTCGAACAGGGTGGGTGCTGCCGATCCGGACGAGAGCGCGTCCAGGAAGTCGTCCCCCCCGATCCGGTACAGCTCGCAGGTGGTGGTCGCTGTCACCGTGGCCGTGCGGGGGATGTGCTGCAAGAGCCCGATCTCGCCGAAGTAGGCGGGGGCTGTGAGGGTCGCCAGCTCGCGCAGCTGCGATCCCTCTCCGACCGCCTCCACCCGGACCGTGCCACTGCGCAGCACATAGAACGCGTCCGCGGCCTCTCCCTCGGTCACCACCGGGGTGCCGGCCGCGACCGTCTGCTCGCTGCAGGCGGCCGCCAGACGCTCCAGCACCGCCCGCGAGCCGGCCGCGAAAATTCCCAGCTGGCCGAGCAGCGCCACCCTGGGAGCCAGCTCCCGCGCCTTGCGCTCCGCCCGGTTGTCCATCCTTCGCAGCCAGGGATACGCCATCCCCGCCACCACCGGCACCAGGAGCCCGACCACCAGGAGACTGCCGTGCAGTTGGATGCTCGCGACCATGGCGGCGGCCAGCAGGGACCCGAGCGAGATCGCGGCCAGCACCAGGGCGAAGAAGACCCCGAACACCCGCGACACCAGGTCGGAGGAGACCGAGCGCTGCATGGCGGTGATCGCCAGCACGTCCACCACCAGGGTGCCCGCGCCCCGCACCACCTCGAGGACGAACCCCAGCTCCGGTGAGGTGACCCAGATGAGCAGGGCCGAGGGGACGCAGTAGACCGCCATCCCCAGGGTGATGATCGCCCCCAGGCGGGGCATCCCCGCGAGCCGGTTCACGAAGAGGGCTCCCGCCACCCCCCCGACCCCCAGGCCCGCCAGGAGATAGCCGTAGCCGGTGGCCCCGGTGTGCAGCTGGAGCTTGCTGACATAGACGAACAGGACCGTGTCAGTGCCGTAGACAAAGCTGGCGAGCACGCTGAAGGAGACCAACACCGAAACCGACATCGAGCTCCCGATCGCGCGCACCCCCACCAGCATCTGCTGGAACGGCCCCTTGCTCTTGCCCTCACTGACATCGCTGGGATGGGAGCGCACCCGGATCAGGCGGACCATGACGGCGGCGAAGGCGAAGGTGAGCGCGTTGATCACGAACGGCAGCCAGCTGTCATGGGTCAGCAGCAGCAGGGCTCCGAACGCCGGCCCCAGGACGACCACCAGGTTGTCGATCGTGCTGTTGAGGGCGTTGGCCGCGGCGAGGTCGTCCTCACCGGCGAGCTGCGGGATCATCGCGGCGACCGCGGGGTTGTAGGGAGTGCTGGTGATCGCCTGAAGCCCGGCCACCGCCAGCACCAGCGCGACCGGCAGGTTGCTGAAGACCGCCAGCGCCATCAGGATCTGCAGGCCGAAGAGCACGATGTCGGTGGTGATCAGGAGCTTCACCCTCTCGAAGCGCTCGGCCAGCACCCCCCCGTAGGGGGAGAGGAACATGGCGGGGATGAAGCGCACCAGGAACACCGCCGACACCAGAAACGACGAGTGGGTGCGGTCGAACACGTAGACCGCCAGGGCCACGTTGTAGGCCCAGGAGCCGGCCGAGGAGACCAGCTCCCCGGTCAGCAGCAGGCGGAGGTCCCGGTGCGAGAGGGCCGAGCGGTACCCTGCGAAGAACTTCCCCACGGCCGACCCCCTCTCATCGCCCTGGATGCGCAGCTGGGACTCCGTCGGCGCCAGCCGGGGCGGAGTCGGCGCAGTCCTGCGATGATAGCGACCGGAGTAGGTCGGTGGGACGGCCGGGCGACGACCTCGCGGTTTCCGGTCGGCCGCGGGTGCGATCAGGGGTCGGCGGGGTCCTCCTGGCGGCCGTCGACCAGCCGGATTTGCCGCTGACAGGCGCCCACCACCTCGGGGTCGTGGCTGGCCAGAACCAGCACGCGGCCATCGCGCGCCTGCTGAAGCAAGAGCTCGACGATCGCCTTGCGCTGCTCCGCCACCAGCTCGGAGGTGGGCTCGTCGGCCAGGACTGCCTCGGGCGATCCCGCGAGCGCACGCGCCACCGCCACCCGCTGCTGCTGGCCGCCGGATAGATCCTGGACCAGGCTGTCGGCAGCGGAGTGCAGACCCACCGCTGCTAGTCCCGCCTGGGCGAGGCGGCCCACCGCCAGCGCCGGGGTTCCCCGGGCCTGCAGCGGCAGAGCGACGTTCTCCGCGGCGGTCAGCACCGACACCAGCCCGTGGTTCTGCAGCACCACCCCGAAGCGCTGGCGGCTGCGCTCGTCGGTGGGGATCGGCCGGCCGTCGACCAGGATCCGGCCCTCGGTGGGCGGCTGCAGCCCCGCGGCGAGCATGAGCAGGGTGGTCTTGCCCGATCCCGAGGGCCCGGTTATCGCCATCGACTCACCCGCCCGCACCACCAGGTTGACGTCGTGCAGGATGTCGCGGCCCCCGACCCGCGCGGTCACGTGCTCCAGACGGATCTCACTGATCACGGGGTGCCTCCAGCTCCGGGTTGCGCAGGTCCACGCCACTCTGGTGGCGGCGCACGTGCAGCAGAGTGCCGGGCGGCAGCATCTCCAAAACGTCCGGCGGTAGCTGGACGCTGCCGTCCCGGCCCACCACCGCGTACTCCTCCCCCCGCCGGCCCTCGGCCCCGACCCGGCCGTCGCGGATCGTCACGGTGCGGGGCATCGCCTCGGCGACGGCGCTGTCATGGGTGACGCTCACCACGGTCGAGCCCAGCTGGCGATTGATCCGGTGCAAGAGCTCGATCACCTGGTCGCGGCTTCTGGTGTCGAGCTGGCTGGTCGGCTCATCCACCAGGAGCAGGCGGGGCGCGGAGGCGACGCCGGAGGCGATCGCCACCCGCTGTTGCTCGCCGCCCGAGAGGGTGGAGACGGTCCGGGTGGCGAGCGCGCCCATGCCCAGGTGCTCCAGCAGCTCGGCGGGCCTCCAGGGCGGGCGGTGCCCGCGGCCGCGGGCGCCGCGCTGGGCGAACTCGATGTTCTGGGTCGCGGTCGCATAGGGCAGCAGGTTGCGGGAGGGGTCCTGCAGCACCAGGCTGACCTCGGTGGCGCGCAACCTGAGCAGCTGGCGGTTGGTCAGCTTCGACATCTCGTAGGGTCCGATCAGGATCTGCCCGGCCGACGGCCGCTGCAGCCCGGCCAGCAGCGCCAGCACGGTGGATTTGCCGGAGCCCGAGGGCCCCAGCAGGGCGAACTCCTCCCCCGCCTCCACGTCCAGGTCGATCCCGCGCAGCGCGACCACGTCGCCCTCCTGGCTGGGATATAGGTGAACGACCCCCGAGAAGTGGATGTCCAGCCCGCGCGGGGCTGGGGTCGTGGTGCTCACGTGATCTCCGTGCGCAGCCGCTCCCACCCCGCCAGCCGCAGGGTGGCGGCGGACGCCAGCGCGGCGGCGACCGCCAGCAGGATGACCAGGGCGACCATCATCGCCACGATCGGGACGACCGCGAACACCAGCTCAACCGGGGGGCCGCCGCCGGGGTTGGCGAACTCCGGCACCGAGGGAAGCGCCATCAGAGCTCCCAGCAGCCCCGCGCCCAGCCCCAGCACCACCCCCGGTCCCAGCACCAGCAGCTGCTCGCCCAGGAGCGAGCGCAGCAGGGTGGCGCGGGAGATCCCGATCGCGCGCAGCACCGCCAGCTCGAAGGCGCGGCGGCGGCTGGTCATGAAGACGGAGAAGACGGCCGCCCCGATCGCCAGCACCGCCGCCGCCCCCGCGGCGAACAGGAAGAAGAGGTAGGCGAGCGCGAGCCCACCGTGGTTCATCGCCCGGATGTCCGGCCCCGGAGTCCGAACCGAGGTGACCCTGACCCCCTGGGCCGCCAGCGAGCGCGCTATCGAAGGGGGCGCGCCCGGGGCCAGCCAGACCTGGGTCACAGTCTGGCTGGGAGGGGCCGACTCCCCCCGGATCGCGGTCTGCAGGTCGACCAGGAAGCCCACCTGGCCGAGCTGGGGAAGGTCGCTCACCTGGTAGGGGACATCGAGGTTGAGGCTGCTGCCGTCGAAGTCCTCGATGGAGGCATCCCTGGGGTCGGAAACCGAGTTGGCCCTGGTCACCACCCCGGGTATGGTCGCCGGCAGAGCCCCCGGGACCACCCCAGGCGGATTGGTGTCGTTGACGCTGTCCTCCACCCGCAGCTTGAGTGCGGGCGAGCCCTGGTCGGTGGTCGCCGAGACCGCCACCCCCGGCGCGCTGGGAGTCCAGTAACGGGGATCGGCCAGCCGCGAGGTGGCCGGCCTCCAGCCGCCCGTGGAGCCGGAGCGCTCGTCGAGCCCCGCCAGGGAAAGCGAGTAGCTCACCTGCTGGGGACCGCTCTGGCTGGGGTTCCAAAGTGGCTCGAGGTTCAACACATGGCAGCCGCCGCTGCAGGCGGTGGGCAGCGGGGTCAGGTAGGTGTGGGTGCCGGGCCTGAGGAAGCCGAAGTCGGCCACCCCCTGGTGGCCGCCGCTGTTGACCAGGTTGAAGACCAAATCCGGTGGGGGGTTGGGGGTGCCGTCGAGGGTGATGGTGGCCCTGACCTCGGCGCCGGTCAGGTACATCGCGGGCTGCAGGTGGGGCGTCAGCCAGTGCACGATCCGCGCCTCGCTGGTGGAGCTCACGTCCTGGGGCCAGTAGGCGACCCTCTGGAGCCGGCTGACCTGCACCGCCAGCAGCTTCTGGCTGGGGATGGAGGAGAGCATGACAGCCATCGCGTAGCGCCCGGTGGGGTCGGCCCGGTCCACCGCCTTCTCGATGTTCACCGAGTTGGGGACGTCCACGGTCAGGACTTTGGCGGCCCCCAGCACGAAGTCCGCCCTCACCGTGCGGTTGATCCCTGCCGCCGCCCAGCCGGTGACGGCGAAGCAGGCCAGCCCGGTCGCGATCGCGAGGACTGTGATCTGGCGCAGGCTGGTGGGACGCCGGACCACCTGGCGGACCGCCAGGCCGGTTGCCATCCACCGCGAGTTCCTGGTCCACCGGACCAAGAACGAGCAGAGCCAGGGGAGCACCCTGACCCCGACCACCGCCACCGCCACCGCCACCAGTCCTGGGGCGAAGGCCGCCAGCGGATTGGGCTGGCTGCCGCTCAAGACGCCCGCCGCCAGCAGCTCCACGATCCCCGCGATCGCCAGCGCCAGCGCCGCCGCGTCGATCGCGGCCCGGGCCACGTTGGAGCTCCGCGGCTCGATCGCCCGCAGCTCATCGGAGAGGCGGCGGGTGAGGATCCGGCGAGCTCCGAACGCGGTCGCCACCAGCCCCCCGGCAAAGGCCGCGACCGCGGCCAGGAGGACCAGCGGCTGGAAGGTGATGATCGCCCCCGGGAGCAGCAGCGGCTGGGCCAGTCGCATCGCCAGCCAGGCCAGCACCAGCCCCACCGGCAGCGCCACCACCAGGACCGCGACCGGCTCCAGCAGCCCCACCAGCAGCACCGACCAGGTGCCGAAGCCCCTGAGCTTGGCCAGCGCGACCTCCTTCTCGCGGGCCTCGGCGGTGC
Organism: bacterium; assembly: GCA_021791345.1. The sequence continues at coordinate 3,881 of JAJYWT010000195.1, read as the reverse complement.
GGGCCACCAGCCCGAAGAGCACGAACAGGGCCAGCAGGACCAGCTGGAGGTCGACCACGATCACGATCGATTGCATGAGGTCGCTCTCCCGGGCCGCGGCACCGGTCTCGGCGCTGAGCCCGGTCTCGACCGGCGTCCTCAGGACCTCAGCGGTGTAGGTCGCGAAGTGGTCGAACGCGCGTCGGAAGGCGGCCAGATCGGTCGTGTGGATGCGGCTCACCCGGAGCTGGAACTCATCCGTCGGCTGCACCTCCGGCAGGCCGGCGATGGTCGAGGGGGCGGTGAACATCGCGTCCACCAGGGGCAGGCACGTCGCCCCGATCCCACAGGTGAGCGGGGGGCCGAAGTCGAAATACGACGGCTCCTCCCCGAACCAGAAGGTCTGGTGAGGGTTGCCCAGGGCGATGATGCCGGTCACTCTGACCTTGACCGGGGGGACTCCGCCCTTGAGTGGGATCGTCAGGCTCGAGCCCAGATGCACCCCGAGCGCCCTGGCGGTGCGCTTGGTGACCGCGACCTGTCCCGGTCCGGGGCACGAGCCCTGCAGGAAATGGAGCACGTGGCACTGTCCGGGATCGGACAGGAGGTCGCCGCCGTAGGTGATCCCCCCGGCCCCCATGACCGCAAAGCCCTGGTCGAGGATCAACTTGCCCGGGTGGTACCAGCGGTAGAGGCCCATCCTCCTGGCCGCGCTCAGCGCCTGCTCGGCGTTGTCGATGGGAACCCCGCTGGCGGCGTTGGGGATGAGGGTGATCCCGTCCGCGGAGGCGGGGTGGCTGACCAAGGTCGAGTGCAGCACACTGTCGTTGGCGGTGTCCAGATAGAGGGGCCCGGCGGCTGCCGCCAGCACCGCGACCGTGGCGACCACGAAGAGGGCGCCCGCCGCCCCCGCGCGCCAGCGGAGAGCGCGGAGCAGCAGCCTCAGCTGACTCAAGAGTTGCGCAACCTCCTGTTCCGTGGGCGCCGGCGCCGCCTGCCAGCCGTCTCCAGGGTAGGGATGCCCGCCTGAGGTTGGCATCCCCCGTTGGTATGAACTCCGAAGCGGCAGGCGGGCCGATTCGGCGCCAACTACACTCGAAGCAGGGCCTGAAGGGAATAGGAGGAGCCGGATATGCAGATGCGCAAGTTGGGCGGCCAGGGGCTGGAGGTGTCGGAGCTCGGCCTGGGCTGCATGGGGATGTCGGAGTTCTACGGCCAGCGCGACGACCAGGAGTCGATCGCGACCATCCACCGGGCGCTCGAGCTCGGGGTCAACTTCCTGGACACCGCCGACATGTACGGGCCCTTCCACAACGAGCGGCTCGTGGGAGAGGCGATCGCCGGCCGGCGCGATCAGGTGGTGCTCGCCACCAAGTTCGGCAACGAGCGGCGCGAGGACGGCTCCTGGGTGGGGATCAATGGCCGACCCGAGTACGTGCGCCAGGCCTGCGACGCCTCGCTGACCCGCCTGGGGGTCGACCACATCGACCTCTACTACCAGCACCGGGTGGATCTCACCGTGCCCATCGAGGAGACCGTGGGCGCGATGGCGGAGCTGGTGGAGAAAGGGAAGGTCCTCTACCTTGGTCTGTCGGAGGCGGGACCGCAGACGATCCGGCGCGCGCACGCGGTGCACCCGATCAGCGCGCTCCAGACCGAGTACTCGCTGTTCACCCGCGACCCCGAGCAGGAGATCCTGCCCACGGTCAGGGAGCTGGGGATCGGCTTTGTCGCCTACAGCCCCCTGGGTCGGGGCATGCTGACCGGCCGCAGCCGCGCCACCGCCCAGGTGGGCGTGGAGGGGGACACCCGGGCCGCGCGCTTCCCCCGCTTCGCCGGGGAAAACCTGGAGCGCAACCTGGCGCTGGTGGACCGGATCGAGGAGATCGCGCGCGAGAAGGAGGCGACCCCGGGCCAGGTCGCGATCGCCTGGGTGCTGCACCAGGGCCAGGACATAGTGCCCATTCCCGGGACCAAGCGGCGCCGCTACCTGGAGGAGAACTTGGCAGCGGCCGACCTGGAGCTCGATCAGGAGACCCTGGCCAGGCTGGAGGAGCTGATGCCCCAGGGGGCGGTGGCCGGAGACCGCTATGCCGACATGAGGACCGTCAACCGCTGACCAAGGCGCTGGTGGGGGCTCCCGTTGGCCCCTTCTGATGGCGGGGCGGCTCCACGGCCGCCCCGCCATCACGGGATACCACAATATGAGGGGTACAATGGCCGCAGCCGCCCCATATAGTGTGGGCGGAGTTCCGAGCGGAGACTCATGCGCTGCCCCTACTGCAACCACGACGACCTGCGGGTGGTGGACTCGCGGGACTCGGAGACCGGCGAGGCGATCCGCCGTCGGCGCGCCTGCAACAGCTGCAACAAGCGCTTCACGACCTACGAGCGGATCGAGTCGGTGCCCTTCTACATAGTCAAGAAGGATGGCCGCCGCGAGGACTTCGACCGCCAGAAGCTCTTCCTGGGGTTGATGAACGCCTGCAAGAAGCGGGACATCTCCCCCGCCCAGGTGACCGAGATCGTGGAGGAGATCGAGGGCGAGCTCCGCGGTCGCGGTCAGTCGGAGCTTCCCAGCCGGGAGGTGGGAGAGCTGGTGATGGAGCGGTTGCGCCGTCTGGACGAGGTCGCCTACGTGAGGTTCGCGTCGGTCTACCGCTCCTTCCGCGACCTCTCCGAGGTGCGCAATGAGATCGACCAGATCTTGGTCGGCGACCGCACCAAGAGCCGCCGCCGTGCCAGCAGCCGGGCCTGACTCAGAGCCGGGCCTGGAGCAGCTGCGCCGAGCGGCGGCGGAGGTCAAGGAGCGGATCGAGCAGGCGCGCAGCCGCGGCGGCCGCCAGCCGGTGAGCCTGCTCTGCGTCACCAAGGGGCATCCGGCAGACCGGATCCGCCAGGCGGCCGCCCTGGGGTTCACCGAGTTCGGGGAGAACTACGTGCAGGAGTGTGCGGAGAAGGCCAAGCTGCAGCCCGGGATGAGCTGGCATCTCATCGGTCACCTGCAGCGCAACAAGGTGTCACGGGCGGCCTCCCTGTTCGCGGTGGTGGAGACCGTCCACAGCCTCCGCCTGGCGGAGCAGCTCTCGCGGGCGCGACTGCAGGGGGAGCCCCTGCCGATCCTCTGCGAGGTGGACTTCACCGACATCCCGGGGCGGAACGGGTTTCGACCCGAGGAGCTGGTGGCGGCCGCCCCCGCGCTTAGTGCCCTGCCCGGGGTGCGGTTCATGGGGTTGATGACGGTTGCGGACCCGGCCTTCCCGCAGCGCTGCTTCAGCCAGTGCCGCGCCCTGCGCGACCGGCTGGTGGGCGAGCTCGCCCAGCCGCTGCCGGTACTGAGCATGGGCATGAGCGACGACTTCGAGCTCGCGATCGCAGAGGGCAGCACCGAGGTCAGGCTGGGCAGCGCCCTCTTCGGGCCGCGGCCGCCCCGGTCGCAGGCGCTCAGCCGGCGGTAGCCGGCGGCGGCGGAGAGCCCTCGTCGACCGGGCTCTCCCGGGGTGCCGACTTGCGAATCCGGAAGCTGCGCAGCAGCCGGCGGTTGCGCAGCTCGCCCAGGCTGTCGGTCCGCACCCGGCTGAACAGGTCCGGTCGCTGGGCCCGCCAGTCGCCGACCCCAGCCCGGATCAGGACGGTCACGTAGCTGGCCGCCGGGACCGCCACCAGGGCCCCCAAAAAACCGCCCACCTCAACCCCGGCGAAGAGTGCCAGCAGGGTGACGAACGGATGCAGCTGCACGAAGCGGGCCTGGATCCGCGGGACCAGCAGGTAGCCCTCCACCACGTGAATCCCCAGGAACAGGATCAAGGTGAAGAGCGCCAGGGTCGGGCTCTTGGTCAGCGCCAGCAGCAGCGCCACCGCTCCGCCCGCAAACGGCCCCACCAGGGGGATGAGCTCGAAAA
>JAJYWT010000222.1 GCA_021791345.1 bacterium | reverse complement strand
GGGAGAGCTCCCAGAGGGCGGAGGTGATCCTCCATGAGATGGCCCACATGTGGTTCGGTGACCTGGTCACCTTCCGCTGGTGGGATGACCTGTGGCTCAACGAGAGCTTCGCCACCTTCATGTCCGCCATATCCGCCGACGGAGCAACCCGCTTCGAGGACTCCTGGACCTTTTGGGCCACCTACTTCAAGCAGCTGGCCGTGGAGGAGGACCAGCACTCCACCTCGCACCCGGTGGTGACCGAGGTTCCGGACTCCGAGGCGGTCCATCTCAATTTTGACCGCATCACCTATCAGAAGGGGGCAGCCGTCATCCGCCAGCTGGCCACCTGGGTCGGGGAGGAGGCATTTTTCGCCGCCATCCACGACCACCTGGCCGCCCACAGTGAGGGAAATGCCACCTTGCATGACCTGATCGGGGCCCTGGAGAAGACCTCCGGGCGGGACGTGGAGGGGTGGAGCCGGGCTTGGTTGGAGACGACGGGGCTGAACACCATCCGCGTGGAGGTGGAGGAGACGAGAGGGCCGGACGGGCCGCTGGTGCAAGGAGCTGCGCTGGTGCAGACCGCGCCCCCCGCTCAGCCCACCATCCGTCCCCACCGGCTGGGGGTCGGCGAGTTCCGGTGGCGCGACCGGAGGCTGGTCGTGGAACAGCGCCACGAGGCGGAGCTGGAAAGGGACCGAACTGAGATCCCGGGACTCCGGGGGAGGCTGCGCCCCCCCCTCCTCCTACCCAACGACGAGTCCGTCACCTACGCCAAGATCCGCTTGGACCCGGTCTCGCTGCGGACCGTGGAGGCCAGCCTGGCGAGGGTCTCGGATGCCCTGGCCCGGGCGGTGATCTGGGACCTCCTGTGGGACATGGTGCGAGATGCGGAGCTGCCAACCAGTCGCTACGTGGCCACTGTGGCCAGGAACCTACCCGACGAAACCGACCAGTCCCTGGTGCCGGTGGCCCTCGGCCAGGCGCGTCAGGCGATCGCCAGCTTCGGGTCCCCGGCGCACGGGGACGAGATGGAGGCCAGCCTGGCAGACGCTGCGGCCCAGGCGCTGGAGCGTACCGAGCCGGGGGGACTGGACCAGCTCACCTGGCTGCGCGCTCTCTTGGCCTCAGCCACCACGCCGGCCCAACTGGCCCGGGTCGAGTCGATGCTCCATGGCGACGGCCTGCCCCCAGGGGCGGTGCTGGATCTGGAGATGCGCTGGCGGCTGGTGACCGCCCTGGCGGCCCGTGGGCTCCTGGGGGAGAAGGACGTGGACCGGATGCAACGGGCCGATTCAACCGCCACCGGCCAGGTGAGGGCGCTGGCAGCCAGGGCCGCCATTCCCGAGCCCGAGGCCAAGGAGGCGGTGTTCCGCCACCTCACGGAGGAGGACTCGGCAAACGTCGAGGAGACGATCTGGGTGGGCCGGAGCTTCGCCGGGGTGCGGCGTCCGGACCTCCTCCTGCCCTTCGTGCCGCGCTTCTTCGCGGCCATCGACCGGCTGCTTCGGCATCGCGGGTCGGAGTACACCAGGGACTTTGCCTACTGGTTCATGCCGGCCCTGCCCGCCGACCCCCTGCTGGTCTCCGAGGTGAGAAAACAGCTGGCCCGGGAGGACCTGGCACCCGACCTCCGGCGCATCTACCATGACGCCCTGGAGGAGGCGGAGAGAGCCATGCTGGCCCGGGCCGTGGACGAAAAGGCCCATACCGGCAGCTGATCGGCTCCGAGCGCCCCGACCCCGAACAGCTCAAGACAGCCTTCCACTCCGGTCACCAGGACGCGGTGGCGGCGGTGCCGCTCCCACCGCTCCCGGGTGAGGCGAAGGCCCTCCATCCGGTCTGGCCTTCCCCGCCGCGGCGACAGCCAGCTCCCGTTGGGCTCATAGCCCAGCCGCCGGGAGACGCCCAGGGAGGCGGCGTTGTCGTGGAACGCCGAGCTGTGGGCTTCCAGCGCTCCCAGGTGGTTGAAGGCCAGCTCCAGGACAGCTGCCCGCATCTCCTGCCCCAGCCCCCGACCCTGGTATGCGCGCCCGAGCCACGAACCCGTGCTCACCCTGCGGCCGGCGGCGAAGTCTACCCCCCTGAGGTCCTGGGTTCCCACCACCCGCCCGTCCAGCGTGGCCACAGCCACGTACCACCAGGAGGTGGGAGTCCAGTCGGCTATGGACCGCAGAACGTGCTGCACCGCCTCCCGCTCCCGCTGGGGGGATGGACGATCGGTCCAGGGCACCCCGAAAGGCATCACCTCCTCCGGGTGGATGCCCTCGCCCACCAGAGCCACCATCTCCTCCAGCAGCGCGGAATCAGGCAGTCGGAGCACCAGCCGCTCCGTGGTGAGACGGAGATCGTACAGCGGCCAATGGCTCACACCGGCGAGGGTATCAGCCCGTTGGCGCCGTCAGCCCGGCACCGGAGCGCGGTGGGAATCGCCAACCGGCGACCCGGGAACCTCGATCGCCTCGGGAGCCGGGATGGGATGGTGGAGCTCGAAGACCTCCTCGCTGAAGAGAAAGCGGTCGCCGACCTCGAGCGCCGCCCCGGCCATCCGCAGCGGCACGAAGAGACTCACCAACTTCAAGATCCCAACCGTCATCGCACCCGAGTAGGCGCTCACCACCAGGAGCCCCAGGAGCTGCACCAGCAGCTGGCGTGGGTTTCCGTAAAGGAGGCCGGCCACCGCCACACCCTTGACGGAGCCGAGCCCGGGATATACGACCATGGCCGGGTTGGCCACCAGCCCCACCATGATCCCCCCACCGCCCCGGCCAGAAAATGGGTGTGCACGACCCCCAGGGTGTCGTCGGCACGGCGGAAGGGGAGGCGGCCGGAGAGCCGGTTCATGGTGTACCAGGGGATGACCGCCCCGAGAAGTCCCACCAGCAGCGCCCCCAGGCCATCCACATATCCCGCGGCCGGGGTGATCGCCACCAGGCCACAGATCATGCCGTTGATGGCCCCAGCCACCGAGAGCTTGCGGTTGAAGTTGAGGTCTAGGAAGAACCACGCCAGCAGGGCGACGGCGGTGGCCAGGTTGGTGTTGAGGACCGCGGCCGCGGCGTCCGAGCCGGCGAAGTACGGATCGCCCCCGTTGAAGCCGTTCCAACCCAGCCAGAGGATCCCGGCGCCGGCAATCGCCAGCAGCATGTTGTTGGGCTTGAAGTCGCGCTGATCCTGCTCGGTCCGAGGCCCGACCACCAGGGCGGCGACGAAGCCGGAGATGCCGGCCGCCACGTGGATCACATAGCCGCCGCTGTAGTCCACGACTCCCAGCTGGGAGAGCCAGCCACCGCCCCAGATCATGAAGGCGTTGACGCTGTAGACGGCAAGCGACCAGAGGGGGACGAAGAGCATCCAGGCGCGGAGGTTCATCCTCCCGAACACAGCGCCCGCCAGGATCACCGGGGCGATAGCGGCAAAGACGAACTGGAAGTAGATGAGGGTCGCCTCCGGGAAGGCGAACTTGGGCATCAGGCCAACCAGAAGCGGGATCGAGGCCCGGCGCTCCTCGCTGAGCGCTCCCAGCACCGGCTGGGGGATGCCGACCACTGACCCGAGGAGCGGATGGCCGAAGGCCGCGGTGAACCCCCCCAGGACCCACACCACCAGAACCGCGGCGAAGGCGTAGATCGCGAACAGCGCTGAGCTGACCGCCCATTTGCGCTTCACCAGCCCGCCGTACAGGATGGCCAGACCGGGGATCGACTGGAGACCGACCAGGGTGGCCGCGGTCAGCTGCCAGGAGTTGTCGCCGGAGTTCACGAACGACGGGGCGGGCAGGTACATTGGCTGACCTCCTTGCACTGCTCCGGGGCGATCTGGGCCAAGCCTAGGGCTGCAGGCGCGGCTGAACCTCATGTCGCAGACCCGAATTTGGCCCGCTTACCTGGGGGCTACCACCCAACCGTCGCGCCGCGCCGAACCGCTGGGTCCACACTGCGACCGTGGTCCCCCAGCAGGGGGTGCTTTGGCCCGGCGGCTGGTCAGCTGGGTATGGCCCCGATCAACTCCAGGATCCGCGTCGGGGGGAGGTGCTGCTCCAGCACCCGAGCGCCAAATGGGGAGAGGGCGTCGGCGATGGCGTTGCAAATGGTGGGCGGGGCCGCGATCATCCCCCCCTCCCCCACTCCTCGGAAGTTGACGTCCGGATCGAGGCGCACCGGGCTCAGGTGCTCGATCTCAATGTGGGGCACGTCCAGGGCCGTGGGCAGCAGGTAGTCCATGAGGGTGGCGGAGAGGTACTGTCCTTCCGCGTCATAGGCAGAGCGCTCCAGCAGCACCGCGCCCACCCCCTGGGCGATGCCACCACGGATCTGTCCCTCCACCACGGCGGGGTTGATCATGTCACCGCAATCCTCCACCACCAGGTAGCGGAGGATGCGCACCAGCCCGGTGACCGTGTCCACCTCGACCACGCAGCAATGGGTCCCCCCGGACCAACCTCTCTCGCCGCCGTCGAAGTCCGCGGTTGCGGTGAGATCCGCGTCCGTCCCCGGAGGGAGCTGCCCAGATCGGGCCGCCAGGGCGATGCGGTCGATCAGCTCGGCGAGGGGCAGCCGCCCTCCGGGAACCCCGGGACCGACCAGCTCGCCGCCGGAGATGTCCAGCTCAGCGGGAGCCAGGTCCAGGATCTGGGCCGCCGCCTCCAGGACCTTGCCCCGCAGGCGGCGGGCGCCGTGGAGGGCGGCGCCGCCGGCCATGGCCGCGAAGCGGCTCCCACCGGTCCCGAATCCCGATGGTGTCCGCTGGGTGTCCCCGACCATGACCTGGACCTGCTCCAGACGCACACCGAACTCGTCCGCCGCCACCTGGGCCAGGGTGGTCCGATGGCCCTGGCCGTGCGGCATCTGGGCGGTGTGCACCAGCAGTGACCCGTCCTGGTCGAGCTCCAACCGAACCTGCTCTGTGTTCTCCTCGCCCCCCTCCTGGCGGGGACCCGGGGCCGGCTCGATGTAGGTGGCGAAGCCGATTCCAAGGTACCGGCCCTCCTCCCGCAGCCGGACCTGCTGCTCCCGGAACCCGCTCAGATCCACCATCTCGACCGCTCGAAGGAGGGACTCCCGGGAGGTTATCCCCGCGAGGCTGGCACCGGTCACCATCCGCAGAGGAGGTTCATCCCGGACGGCGAGGTTGCGGAGCCGCACCTCCGACGCGGCGATCCCCAGCTCCTGGGCGACCAGGTCGATCATCCGCTCGCGCACGAAGGTCTCCGCCGCCCACGGTCCCCGGTAGGCCACGTAGCTGGCCTTGTTGGTGACCACCCCGGAGCCGGTGAAGGAGAGCGCCTCCACCCGGTACGGGCCGGGGATCATCTCCCGGACGATGTCGACTACCCCCGACGCGAAGCCCGGGTAGGCGCCGCTGTCAATGATCATGTCGACCCGGAGCGCCAGGATCCGGCCCGCCGCGGTCACCGCCGCCTCGACCTCGAAGCTCTCCTCCCGCGCCTGGCCCGATACCGTGAGGTTCTCCCAGCGGTCCTCGACCCAGCGCACCGGGCGACCCAGCGCCCGGCTGGCGGCGCAGCAGGCAACCTCCTCGCGGCTGGCGCCGAACTTGAGACCGAAGGAACCGCCCACGTCCTCGGCCACCACCCGGACCCCGTCCAGCGGCATCCGCAACTGCCCGGCCAACATCTGGCGGGTGGTGTTGACCCCCTGTGTGGAGGCCCGCACCACCAGCTGGCCAGAAGCGGCATCGAAGCTGGCAAGGATGGCCCGCCCCTCCATAGGTACGTTCTGGTGGCGGTGCTGACGGATGGAGGCGCGCACCACGCGATCCGCCCTGGCGAAGGCCGCTTCGACATCCCCGAAGACCTTCGTCTCCGGGCCGAAGAGCCGATTGCCGCCCAGCTCCTCGAAGATCGCGGGCAGGCTGGGGTCGAGCGCCTGCTCCACCGTGACCACCGGGGCCAGCTCCTGGTACTCGACCTGGATGAGCTCGCAGGCGTCCTCGGCCAGAGCTCGGCTCTGGGCCACCACCATCGCCACCGGATCCCCGACCAGCCGGGCCTTGTCCACCGCCAGGATGCCGAACGACACCCGGCTACCCGATCGCGGTGAATCGCCCGGGTCGGCCACCGGCGAGGCCATCTGCGCCATCTGGGCACCGTCGAACACCGCCACCACCCCCGGGGCCAAACGGGCGGCCTCGGTGTTCACTGCCACGATCCGGGCGTGGGGAAGCGGACTGCGGCAGAAGGCGGCGTGCAGCATTCCCGGCAGTCGGGCATCGGCCACGAAGCTGCCCCTCCCGGTCAGGAGACGCTCGTCCTCCACCCTGCGCACCGAGGCGCCGGTGTAGCGCTCGGCGGGAACCCTGGCCTTCACCTTGGCCCGGATCCCGCCGGCTCAGGTCCCTCGACGGCGGCCACCACGCCGCGGACGATGCTCTCGTATCCCGTGCAGCGGCAGAGGTTGCCCGAGAGGGCGTGGCGCACCTCGGCCTCGGTGGGGCTCGGGTTCTCGGCCAGCAGGGCGGCGGCCTGGATCAGAAAACCGGGGGTGCAGAAGCCGCACTGGAAGCTGTGGCTGTCCCACATGGCCCGCTGGAGCCGGGATAGCTCGTCCCTCCCGGCCAGGCCCTCCACCGTCTCGACCCGGCTGCCCTCGGCGGAGGCGGCCAGCACCAGACAGGAGCGGGCGGGCAGTGAATCCAGCAACACGGTGCAGGCACCGCACACCCCGTGCTCACACCCCAGGTGGGTCCCCGTCAGGCCCAGCTGGTCGCGCAGGAAGTCGGCCAGGGTGGTGCGCCCCTCCACCTCCCCTTCCGTCTCCTCGCCGTTCACCTGGAGCCGGATCGTCAGGGAGCCATGGGGTCGAACATCGCTCTCAAGCACCAGCCATCCCTCCCTGTGCCGGTGCCCTATCGAACGCTGTCCTGAGCGCTCGCTCGGTCAACACAGTCGCCAGGTGCCTCCGGTAGGCGGCCGAGGCATGCAGATCCTCAGGGGGGCGGAGCCGCATCCCGACACTTCTTCCGGCCACTTTGAAGAGGGTATCCGGTGCGGCCTGAGCATCGAGCTCCAGCTCGTCCAAGGTGAAGGGGCGGGGCCGGTCTCCGACCCCGGTGAGCGCCAAACGAAGGTCGGAAACCCGGGCCCCGTCCCGCGCCACCGCGGCGGCGACGCCCACCATGGCGAAGTCGCCTGGCCGCCTGCTCACCTCCAGAAAGCAAGTTCCCCTCGGCTCCGGCGGGGCCGGGAGCCTCACCTCGGTCACCACCTCGTCGAACTCCAGGGCAGTGGTGAAGGGGCCGAGGAAGAAGTCCTGCGCTGCTATGGCCCGCTCGCCCCGCCTCAGGCTCCTTGCCGTCAACACCGCCTCCAGGACCAAAGCCACAGCCGGGAGCTCGGCAGCTGGGTCGGCGTGGCATAGACTGCCCCCCACGGTCCCCCGGGAGCGGATCGCGGGGTGCCCGATGAACTCCAGCGCCTCCAAGAGCAGTGGACTGCTGGCCCGCACCGCAGGATGGCGCTCAGCGACGAGTTCGGTGGTGAGCGCCCCTATCCGCATCCCCGCATCGTCCACCTGGATTCCCGCCAAACCTCCCACCCTGCGCAGGTCGATTAGGAGTGAGGGCCGGGCGAGCCGGAGGGCCATCATGGGGAGGAGGCTCTGGCCGCCTGCCAGGACCCTCGCCTCCCCGTCGCCAGCGGCGAGCAGTTCGAGCCCCTCCTCGAGAGATCCCGGGGCGTGGTACGCAACGTGGGGAAGTTTCAAGGTCCAGGACAGGATAGAGCCCACCTGGAAGAACGTGCTCGTGGCTGCGCTTGGCCGTCACCAGTGGGACAGCATCGCGGGCGGGGATCTCCGTAGCGCTGGTCCGGGGCCACGGTCGTGGCCCCGGACCCCGAAGCGGATCAGTTGGCCAGCAGCCGCCGCCGGCGCCAGGTCTCACCGAGGCCGGCGCAGAGCATCACCAGTCCCGCGACCAGGAATCCCAACCCGGCGCCTAGCCCGGCGCCGGTACTGGGGACAACAGCCGACACGGTGGCTGCCAGGACCCGGGAGCAGCCAGAGCTGCAACCTGGATCAGCAGTTCCGGGCGGTGGCGTCGCGGTGAGGGTCACCGCCAATGGCCCCGGCTGGCCAGCCGGCCAGGTTCCGCTCAGGACGTAGATCACGCTGCCGCCCACAGACACCGTCGCGGTCTGTGCCAGATCGCCCACTCCCGAGGCGGTGCAGGAACTTCCCGAGCTCGCGGAGCAGCTCCAGGAGAAGTTCGCGGACTGCAGCTGAGTCGCGACGGTCGCGGCTATCGACACCGCCGTAGCCGCGCTCGGCCCGGCGTTGCGGATTGTGAATGCGTAGCTCAATGCCGATCCGGAGGCGGGCGAAGCAGGGGTGAGGACTGCCTGAACCGATAGCCCCACGCTGAGGAGCGGGTTGTAGTTGGTGGCCTCACAACCCAGGGTGCATGCTGGGTCTACCTCGTCGGCGGCAGGCGTCACCGTGGCGAGGTTCACCAGTTGGCCGGTCGTCCCTGCAGGCACGATGCCGGTCAGTGTGTAGCGCAGAGTTCCCCCAGGGGCAATGTCGACCGAGTCAGCTAGCGGGCCGCTGCCCGATGCCGAACAGGTGCTGCCCGGGCTTGCCACACATACGAAGCTCATGGCCGACTGCAAACCCGAGGGGAGACCATCAGTCACGGCCGCGCCGGTGGCGGGATCGGGGCCGGAGTTTGTGACGACCACGGTGTACGTGAGTGGCTGGCCCACCACGTAGGGGACCGGAGTCGAGGTCTGGGAGATGCCCAGCCCCACCACCGGTTTGGCGGTGTTGGTCACCTGGCACCCATAGACCGCGGGCTCCGCGGGGGTGAAGGTCCAGGTCGGCCCTGTCCCACTCACAGTCGCGGGCTGATTCGAGGACTCGTTGGTACAGGCCAGGCTGTAGGTGTAGTCGGAAAGGGTGTCCGGTGAGCCCGCCGCCAGGGCATCCGTGATGGTGTAGGTGGTTCCCGGAGACATGTAGAAGGAACCCGCCGTCGCCGTGGTCTGTGTGCCCTGGGTGGTGGCGGACGCCAGGGGCTGACCAGAGGGGTCGGCGATCGATACCGTGAACTGGTCTGCGGCGGCGAAGCGGCTGACCACCGAGGTGGAGAGATCCATCGTGGGGCAGAGGGTACTGGGCCGGACCTGGGCCAGGAAGGCCTCCAGCGGCGGCCCGCTCTTGACTTCCACCACAATCGAGTTTTGCCCGGTCTGCCAGTCGTTCGACAACGTGGTGGCCCCAGCATTGGCGAGTTGGTACCCCGGGTAGTCGTAGGGATTCTGTCCGGACGGTGCCTGCGGCAGCCCGGTGGTTAGTGCACTCTGAGGCGTCCCGTTGACCCATACCTGCGCGACCTCGTTGTCGGCGAGGAAGCTGATGGCAAGACTGAAGGTGGCGGGGTCCACCGCCGGTGAGAGGGTGAAGAGATATTCGTAATACCAATCGGCGTTGTTGCTCCCGGTGCCCTGATTGGGTGAACCCACGGTCTGCTGGGAGATCCACTGCGCGTTGCCGTACGGGCTGCTGGCGTAGCCCCCGGGCGCCAGGTTGCCCACGTTGGCGGCACTGAAGACGTCGCTGGACGCCGGGTAATAGGTTGCAGTCGGCGGGGTCGTGCCGTTGGTGCTGGCAAAGTAGGGGCCTGACACCTGCCAGTTGGCGTCAAGGGCATTGGTGGGCAGCGTTCCTCCGGTGGCGCTGTCATAGCCGGTGTTGAAAATGTTGGCGTTGGTGCTGCAGCCCACAACGGGTCCGACCGTGCTGGACCCCTGGGCCAGGGCGGGTCCCAGCGCCGCCGCGCCGGCGGCGACCGCCGAGCCCAGCATCACGACGATCATCGCCGCCACCTTGGTGGCGGCTCGTCTCCTGATCCGCACGTTCACACACTCCAGTTGCCGGGCCGCGACGGCCCCGAGGACTACCGGCACTTGGCCGGACCGTGGCGGAAGGTAGCACCGGACTCCGGATCTGGGCTCGCTGGTCACGGGCCCGTGATCGAGGCGCGACCGGGCGGATACCGCGGCCGGGTCTCAGGCGGAGACCTGGTCCAGAAGCTCCGGCACGGGCACCTCGTCCAGGCGCTCCGGGTCGTCGAAGAGGCGCTCCAGGATGGCGACCCGGTCGGGCGCGATCGTACCCCGACCCAGGTTGAGGGTCAACTTCCGGCGCAGCGGCAGGAGGGCCTCCTGCCGGCGCCTCGGATGGCCGAGCGGGTACCACACCGCCTCCGGGCCGAGCCGCTGCCCACCCATCAGCTCGACCGCTACCGAATTGGGCACGGCCCGGCGCTCCGGATCGTGGTAGGCCAGAGTGAACTCGGGATCCTCGGACACGCGGGTCAGCCCGCGGATCCTCTCCAGCTCCGGGTTCGCAGCCGCCTCGTCCTCATACGTCCGGTAGTCAAGGTCCCCGTACACCAGCGCCGCGGCCACCATGTACTGAAGACAGTGGTCGCGATCGGCGGCCGTGGGCAGGGGCCCCTGCTTGTCCAGAATCGTCACCCCGGACCGCTGGGTCCGAACGCGAACCTCCCGCACCTCCCGGAGCCGCCCCTGCAGCTCCGGCCGCAGCCGGAGGGCTGCCTCCACCGCGGACTGCCCGTGGTACTCGGCCGGCCAGGGCACCTTGTACAGCACCTGGGGGGCCACGGCACAGCCGAGCTCACCTCCCAACCTCACCGCCTCCTCCCCCAGTACCGCTTTCAGACCCCAGGTTGGGGACGAGACCACCCGTGGGCATCCTCGGTCGCCGCGGAGAGCCAGGAGCGCGAAGCGGAGCGCCCGCTGGACAGCCTCGGCCGCCGCCCACGACTTCCTCCAGCTCACCACCGGCTGGTGCCGGTACACCCTCAGGGTGGAGGCGTCCGCCAGGGAGTTGGAGACGGCCGCCCGGACCTGGTCTTCTCCGGCTCCCAGCAGATGGGCCCCCACGGCCGCGCTGGCGACCTGCACCAGGAGGACGTGGTCCAGACCCTGGTCGTGCAGGCAGCTCGCCGTGGCCAGCACCCCCTGGATCTCGTAGGCCTTGCAGATGGGCTCCAGGAGATCGGCAACCCGAAGCGGCATGCTGCCGGCCGCCCGGCGGCGCCGACTCAGCTGGTCCGAGACGGCGAGGATGGCCCCCAGATTGTCGGAGGGGTGGCTCCACTCCGCGGCCAGCCAGGTGTCGTTGAAGTCCAGCCAGCGGATGGCGGCCGCAATCCCGAAGGCGGCGTCGAGCAGGCCCACCCGGTGCCGGGTGCCGGGGATGGGGGTGCCCGCCTCGGGATCGGCCGGGGAGGAGAGAGGCCCCAGCAGCGGCGCGCAGTCGGGGTGCTGGGCCCCGAGACAGGCCACCCCCAGGGAATCCAGCAGGCTGAGCCGGGCCGCCGCGCGCGCCGCATCGTCCAGCACAAGGGGCGCCGAGACGAAGGCGGCGATCTCGGAAACCAACTCATCCCAGCCCGTACCCTCAGATGAGTCCCGGACCGCCCCGTCCATGTCGGTCAGCTGGAGCAGTAACGGTCGGCGGCGTCCAGGGCGTGGTCGAGGATCTCGATCCCCTCCAGGAGCTCGGTCTCTGAGATCACGAGGGGAGGCGCCACGTGGACTCGGTTGAAGTGGGTGAAGGGCCAGAGCCCCCCGGCCCGGCAGGCCGCCGCCACCTCGGTCATAGGCTGGTTGGCCGCCCCCGAGGCGTTGTAGGGCACCAGCATCTCCCGGGTGTGCTGGTCCCGCACCAGCTCGATCGCCCACATCAAACCCATCCCGCGCACCTCCCCCACGCTGGGATGGTCCTCGGCGAGCCGGGCCAGGCGGGGGCCGGCCACCTCGGTGCCGAGCCTGCGGACGTGAGCCAGTATCCCCTCGCGCTCAAAGGTCTCGATGCTGGCCACCCCGGCGGCACAGGCCAAGGGATGCCCGGAGTAGGTGAGGCCCCCGGGGAAGGGGCGGTCGGCGAAGGACTCCGCCACCCCCTTGGAGATGACCACCCCACCGAGGGGCACATATCCGGAGTTGACCCCTTTGGCGAAGGTCAGCAGGTCGGGGACGACGTCGAAGGCCTGGCAGGCGAACCACTCCCCCACCCGGCCGAAGCCGACCATCACCTCATCCAGGATCATGAGGATGCCGTGCTCGTCACAGAGCCGGCGGACGCCGGGGAGGTAGCCGGGAGGGGGGATGAGAACACCGTTGGTACCCACCACCGTCTCGAGGATGACGGCGGCCACCGACTGCGGCCCTTCGAACTCGATGACCTGGCGGAGATGGGCCAGCGCCCGCTCCGCCTCCTCCTCCGGGCTGGAGGCGTAGAACGCCGACCGGTAGGGATACGGTCCCATGAAGTGGACCACGGAGGGAAAGCCCGGCTCGCTGCCCCAGCGCCGAGGCTCCCCGGTGAGGGCGATGGAGGTGCCGGTGGCCCCGTGGTATGAGCGGTAGGCGGCCAGCACCTTGTGCCGTCCGGTGTGCAGGCGGGCCATGCGCACCGCGTGCTCGTTGGCCTCGGTGCCCCCGTTGGTGAAGAAGACCTGGTCCAGGTCGCCAGGCGCGCGCTCGGCGATCAACCGGGCCAGCTCGCCCCGGACGTCGTTGGCGAAAGCGGGGGCCACGGTGCAGAGCCGGTCGGCCTGGCGCTTGATCGCCTCCACCAGCGCCGGGTGCTGGTGGCCCAGGTTGGTGTACACGAGCTGGGAGGAGAAATCCAGGTAGCGGTGTCCCTCGGAGTCCCAGAAGTGGCTCCCGCTGCCCCCCGTCACCAGCACCGGGTGCAGCTGGCGCTGGGCGGACCAGGAGTGGAACACGTGCTCGCGGTCGTCGGCGATCGCCTGGGCGGCATCCACGGGATGGCTATCGGTGGTCATCTGGTTTGCGGGAATCCCAGGTCGACCTGGCTCGGACCCGCCTCGGGCCAGCGGGTGGTGACGACCTTGGTGCGGGTGTAGAAGTGGATGCCGTCAGGTCCGTACATGTGGGTGTCTCCGAAGAGCGAGGAGCGCCAGCCGCCGAAGGAGTAATAGCCGACCGGTACGGGTATGGGCACGTTGATCCCCACCATCCCCACCTCGACCTCGCGCTGGAAGCGGCGCGCCACCCCGCCGTCCCGGGTGAAGATCGCGGTGCCGTTGCCGTAGAGGTTGTGATTGACCGTGGCCAGCGCCTCATCCAGGCTCTGGACCCTGACCATCTCCAGGACGGGACCGAAGATCTCGTCCTGGTAGGCCCGCATCTCCGGCCGGACCCGGTCCACCAGGGATGCTCCCAGGAAGAAGCCCGGGGAGTCGGGACGCTGCTCTCGGCCGTCCACCACCACCTCCGCCCCCTCCTCCGCGGCGAGACCCACGTAGGAGGCGACCCGCTCGCGGTGCTGGGCTGTCACCAGGGGGCCCATCTCGGACGAGGGGTCGGTGCCGGGACCAACCCGGAGGGCCGCGATACGGTCCACGATGGCCCGCCGGAGCGGGTCGGCCACGTCCCCGACCGCCACCACCACTGAGATGGCCATGCAGCGCTCGCCGGCCGAGCCGTACGCTGCGGAGACGGCGGCATCGGCGGCCACCCCCAGGTCGGCGTCGGGCATGACCACCATGTGGTTCTTGGCTCCCCCCAGGGCCTGGACACGCTTGCCCCGGGATGAAGCCACCTCATAGACGTGCTTGGCCACCGGAGTCGAGCCGACGAAGCTGACGGCCGCCACGCCGGGATGATCCAGCAGCCGGTCCACCGCCACCGAGTCGCCCTGGACCACGTTGAGCACCCCCGCGGGGAGTCCTGCCCGGGTGAATAGCTCCGCCAGCAGCAGCGATGGCGAGGGATCCTTCTCGCTGGGTTTGAGGATGAAGGCGTTGCCGCAGGCGACGGCTCCGGCCAGCATCCAGAGGGGGACCATCACCGGGAA
>JAJYWT010000105.1 GCA_021791345.1 bacterium | reverse complement strand
GGCGCTCCCGCTTGCCCACCTGCGCGATCAATTGGTGGGCTCCGCCACCGCGCGCTCCAGGCTCCGGCGCAGCCCGGCCAAGGCGAGGGCGATCTCGTCGTCGGAGATGACGAGCGGCGGAGCCAGCCGGATCGTCGCGTCGCCGATGGGGTTGATCAGCAGCCCCTCCTCGATCGCGGCGGCCGCCATCTCCCGTGCCAGGGGGGCCGAGAGGCCCACCCCCAGGAGCAGACCGCTGCCACGCACCTCGGCGACCGGCAGGCCCACCGAGCGGAGCTCCAGGATTCCCTCCTTGAACTGCTCGCCGGCGACGGCGGCCCGCGCGGGCAGGCGCTCCCCCTGGATCACCCTAAGGGCCGCCAGGCCGGCGGCGCAGGAGACCGGGTTGCCGCCGAAGGTGCTGCCGTGATCGCCAGGCTCGAGGCAGTCGGCCGCCGGCGACACCAGCATCGCCCCGAGCGGCAGCCCGCCCCCTAGCCCCTTGGCGGCGGTCATGATGTCCGGGACGACCCCCGCCAGCTGGTGCGCCCACATGGCGCCGCACCGACCCATGCCGGTCTGGACCTCGTCCAGGATCAAAAGGACCGAGTGGCGGTCGCACAGGGCCCGCAGCCCGGTGAGGTACTCGGCGCCCAGCGGGTTCACCCCGCTCTCGCCCTGGATCGGCTCGACCAGGACCGCCACCGCCGGCCGCTCGGCGTCCTGGATGGCGCGCTCCACCGCCTCGAGGCTGCCGCGTGGCACCTGCCGGAAGCCCTCCGGCAGAGGCCGGAACGGGTCGCTGTAGTGGGCGTTGCCGGTCGCGGCCAGAGTCGCCAGCGTGCGGCCGTGAAACGCGCCCTCCAAGGTGACCACGGTGAAGGCGCCGGAGCGGTGCAGCCGGCCCCACTTGCGCGCCACCTTGAGCGCCGCTTCGTTGGCCTCCGCCCCGCTGTTGCACCAGAACACCCGGCCCGGAAACGCGGAGGCGACCAGCGCCTCCGCCAGCTCCACCTGGGGCGCGGTGTAATAGAGGTTGCTGGTGTGCATGAGCCGGCTCAGCTGCGTTTGGGCCGCCGCCACCACCTGGGGGTGGCAGTGGCCCAGGGCGTTGACGGCGATGCCTCCGACCAGATCCAGAAGCTCGCGTCCGTCATCGGTCACCACCACGCAGCCATGACCGGCGGCCAGGGTCAGCGGGGGGCGGCGGTAGGTCCCGCACAACACCCGCGCCTCCCGCGCCGCCAGGCCGCGGTCCTCAGTCATCGGTGCTGGGCGCGGGGTCGATCATGGTGCCGACTCCCGCCTCGGTCAGCAGCTCGAGCAGGATCGAGTGGGGCTCCCGTCCATCCACCACGTGAACCGCCACCCCCGCCCGGGCCGCCTGGCCCGCGGCCCGCAGCTTGGGGATCATCCCGTCCTGCGCCACCCCCGCCCTCACCAGCTCCTCCGCTTCCGCAATCGAGAGCCGGCTCAGCAGCTCCCCCGCCGCCCCCCGAACGCCCGCAACGTCCGTCAGCATGATCAACTTGGTCGCGGGCAGCGCGACCGCCAGGGCGGCCGCCACCGTGTCCGCGTTGACGTTGTAGCTGCGGCCGTCGTAACCGAGCCCGATCGAGGCCACGACCGGGATCAGGCCCCGTTCGGTCAGCGCCAGCACCGGCTCGGGATTGACCTCGGCGACGTCCCCGACCCAACCCAGGTCCTCACCACCTGGGCCCAGCCGGCGCGTCACCAGCAGCGTCGGGCCGTCCTCGCCCGAGAGCCCCATGGCCCGGCCGCCCAGGCGATGGATCGTGGTCACCAGCTCCGGGCTGATCTTGCCGGTCAGCACCATCTTGGCGACCTCCATGGTGCGTTCGTCGGTGACCCGCAAGCCGTCGACGAAGCGGGTGTCGAGCCCCAGCGCGGCGGCCATCGCCGTGATCTCGCGCCCGCCCCCGTGCACCAGCACCGGCCGCATCCCGACGAAGCGCAGCAGCACCAGATCCTGGAGCACGGCCTCGCGCCGCTGCGGGTCCTCCATCGCGGCGCCTCCCAGCTTGACCACCAGCAGAGCGCCATGGAAGCGGCGGATGTACGGCAGCGCCTCGACCAGGACCTGGGCGCGCAGGGCGAACGGCAGCGACTCGGTGGCGTCAGGTGGAGTAGTCGGCATTGATCCTCACATAGTCGGCGGTCAGGTCGCAGCCGAGCGCGGTCGCCTCGGCGTCCCCGACCCCCAGGTTGATCTCAACCGCCACACGCGGTTGCAGCAGCCGCGGAGCCACCCTCTCGACCGCGCCCTCCACCACCTGACCCCTGGCAAAGAGCTCCTCACCCGCGATGGCAAGGCGGCAGCGGTCGAGCGCCAGCTCCACTCCGGAGCGGCCCACCGCTGCCAGGATCCGTCCCCAGTTGGGGTCGCCACCGTGGATCGCGGTCTTCACCAGGGGGGAGCTGGTCACCGTGCGGGCGGCACGCAGCGCCTGCTGCTCGTCGATCGCCCCGAGGACGCGGACCGAGAAGGTCCTGGTCGCCCCCTCCCCGTCGGCCACGATCTGCTCCGCCAGTGACCACAGCACCGTGTCCAGCGCCCGGGTCAGCCGCTCCGCATCCGCCGTGTCGGGCCGGATCTCCGGCCCCCCCGCGGCGCCGTTGGCCAGCAGAAAGCAGCAGTCGTTGGTGCTGGTGTCGCCGTCGACGCTGATCCGGTTGAAGGTGCGTCGCACCGACTGGGCGAGCGAGATCCGGGCCAGGGCGGGGTCCACCCGGGCATCGGTGGTCACGAACGCCAGCATCGTGGCCATCTCCGGGTGGATCATCCCGGACCCCTTGGCGACCGCCCCGACCACGTGGTCGACGCCGCCGAGCGCAAAGCTCACCGCGGCCTGCTTGGGGTAGGTGTCGGTGGTCATGATGGCCTGCGCCGCCCGGTCGCCGTGGGGGCCGAGGGAGGTCGCGGCTAAGGTGATACCGGCCAGGATGCGGTCCACCGGCATGATCCTGCCGATCACCCCGGTGGAGGCGACCAGCACCTCCTGGGGGGGACAGTCGACGGCGTCCGCCGCGGCCTGGGCCATCCGCAGGGCATCGCCCAGCCCCCGGGCACCCGTGCAGGCGTTGGCGTTGCCGCTGTTGACGACGATCGCGCGGGCCAGCCCCCGCTTGACATGCAGCTGGCTGATCGCGACGGGGGCCGCCTTGACCAAGTTGGTCGTGAAGACCCCGGCTGCGGCGGCCGGACGGTCGCTGACGATAAGGGCCACGTCGAGCCGAGAGGATCCGTCGCCGCGGACGTCGGCGGCAGCGGCTCCGGCCGAGAACCCCTTCGCCGCGGTCACCCCGCCCAGGACCGGCGCCAGCTCAGCGGCCGAATCGGTCATGGCCACCTCGGTTCTGGCTCCAGCCCCGCGGTCGGCTCCAGGCCGAAGCGCTGGTTCAGCACCTGCACGGCCTGGGAGGCGGCCCCCCGGCCCAGGTTGTCCAGCACCGCGCAGACCACGACCGTGGTCGCCTGTTGGTGGAGGCTCAGGTAGCACAGGTTGGTGCCCGACGCCAGCTTGCTGGAGGGAGCCTGCTCGCCCAGCCGCATGAAGGGCTGGTCGCCGTACCAGCTTCGGTAGGCGTCCCGAAGCGACTCCAACCCGACGCCGGGACGCGGGCGCAGGTAGCAGGTGGCCGCGATCCCGCGAGCCATCGGCACCAGATGCGGCACGAAGGTCACGGCCCACTCTCCTGGCGCCAGTCCCGAGAACGCCTGCTCCATCTCCGGGCGGTGCCGGTGGCCGCCGACGGCATATGCGCGCACCGTCTCCGCCACCTCCGCGAACAGGTAGTCTGACCCCGCCTGCCGCCCGGCCCCGCTGATTCCGCTCTTGGCATCCACCAGAACTTCCGGCTCGACCAGCTGCTCCGTGACCGCCGGCCCGCACCCGAGGATGGCCGCGGTGGAGAAACAGCCAGGTAGGGCGATCAGTCGCGCCGTGGCGATCGGGCCGGGCTGGAGCTCAGGCAGGGCCAGGACGGCCTCGGCCAGGAGGTCGGGGCGGGGATGCTCGGCGCCGTACCAGAGCTGATACAGCGCTGGGTCGCGCAGCCGGAAGTCCGGGCCCACGTCGATCACCACCGCACCGTGGCTGAGCCAGCGGGACGCGCGCCCGGCCGACTCGCGAGCGGGAAGGGCCGCCACCACAGCGTCGCACGCGGCGCCGTCGACCTCGTCGCCGAGCGTGAGATCACACTCCGATCCCGGGTAGACCTCCGAGTGGCGGCGGCCGGCCTGGGTTCGGGACGAGACCTCGACCAGTTCGACCGCGGGGTGGCGCTCCAGCAGCGCCACCAACCCCGCCCCGGCATAGCCGGTGCCACCCGCCACCGCCACCCGCAGGCGGGAGGTTCCGCGACTCGTGCTGGACACCGCGTCATTCTTGCATATTTATGCGCCGCGGTGCATGGATGCTGGAGCCGCCATCGCGTGGTCATAATTCCAGGCGTGCTGAGGCGGGGAGGTGATCGCCGTCCCCGGGTGCGGCAGCTCCGGGCGGCGGATCTGGTGGCGCTGGAGGAGTGCCTCGGGAGGGCGCCGCTCGACAACGTCTACCTTCGCAGTGAACTGCGCCACGGGGCGCTGCGCCAGGGAGCAATCTACGGCGTCGAGCACCCTGAGGAGCCGGGGGCGATCTCGGCCGCCGCCCTCATCGGGCCGCTGGTGGTCCCGTGGGCACCCTGCTCCCGGGACCTGGCGGCGCTGGCGGACGCGCTGCGTCCGCGGGCCCACCTGATCCAACTCCTGGTGGGCCCGCGGGACCAGATCGCCTCGCTGCAGGAGCGGCTGGGAGGGGAGCTCCGAACCCCGCGGCTGCTGCGGGCGGAGCAGCCGCACTACGCCGTCACGACAGCCGAGCTGGTCGATGTCGGCGAGCCCGCCCCAATGCGGCCAGCGACCCTGGATGACTTCGACCAGGTGCTGACCGCCGGGGCCGCGATGCACCTGGAGGAGGTCGGGTTCGACCCGATGAGGTCGGATCCGGACGGCTACCGCCAGCGGGTCCGCACCCTGATTCGGCGGGGGTGGATCCACATCTGGGTTGAAGACGGCCGGATCGTGTTCAAGGCAGAGTGTGCCGCGGTCACCGCCGAGGCGGTGCAGCTGCAGGGCGTGTGGACCCGGCCCGACCGTCGCCACCAGGGCTTGGGGACCCGGGGGATGGCCACCCTGTGTGGGCGGTTGCTGGCCGACTCCCAGGCGATCACGCTGTTCGTCAACGACTTCAACCTCGGCGCCATCAGGGTCTACGAGCGGGTCGGCTTCCGACGCGTCGGCACGATGCGCTCGGTCCTCTTCTGAGCGCGGCTCACACCGATCCGGCCGCGGCCAGCCGGCGGCGGCGGTCCGCCAGACGCGGCCCGCTCACCATCAGCACCACCCCCAGGGTGATCAGGGCCGCCGCCACCGCGCTGGCGGGCGAGAGGCCCTGACCGAGGATGAAAAAACCGAGCCCCAGCGCCACCACCGGGTTGACGTAGGCGTAGGTCGCCACGGTCGGGGTCGGCAGCGACTTGAGCGCGTAGACGTAGCAGGTGTATCCCAGGATCGACCCGCCCAGGACCAGCCACAGGTAAGCGACCAACGGCGCCCCTCCCAGGTGGGCGAGGTGGACCGTCCCCGGCTCACCGGTTGCAACCGCGGCCACGACCAGCCCCACCCCACCTACGATCATTTCCACGGCCGACGCCAGAAAGATGTCAGCCGGCATCGGAGCCCGCTGGGAGTAGAGGGACCCCATCGCCCAGAGCAACGCCGCCAACAGCAAGGCCAAGGTGGATAGAGGATTCAGATGGCCGCCTCCCACCGGGTCCGCGAGCACCGCCACCCCCACCAGGCCGACCAGGACCCCGAGCCACCCCACCCGCCCGGGGGAGGGTCGCCTCCAGAACAGGATCCCCAGCACGGCCATCCAGAGGGGCACGGTGGCGATGATCAGGGCGGCCAGCCCGGAGGGGACCCTGAGCTCGGCCCAGCTCACCAGGCCGTTGCCGCCCAGCAGGAGGAGCAGGCCAACCAACCCGGCCCCCCTCAGTTCGCGCCAAGCCGGCGGCCGCCAGCGGCGGCGGCGGGCAACCCAGAGATAGAGCAGGAGCCCTGCCAGCAGGTAGCGGGTGCCGGCCATCAGCAGTGGGGGGACGGCTCGGATCGCCACCTGGATGCCGGTGAAGGTCGATCCCCAGACGAAGTAGACCACCACCAGGGCCATCCAGCCGCGGAGGTGACTCCGCCCCGCCGCCATATCACCCACCTTGATCGAGGCCCCCATAGCCGAACGAAGACTTAAGATTATTGTCCTAGTTTAGTGGA
The DNA here is from genome assembly GCA_021791345.1 of bacterium. The sequence goes on along the minus strand of JAJYWT010000105.1, from coordinate 7,602 downwards.
GCAACCGTGAAATCTTCAGCGAAGTTCCCGGAGTTGGATCGGATCGACCGGACCCTGCTGCGGGCGCTCGCCGGCAGCGGGCGGCTCACTCTGGCGGCCTTGGGAGAGCAGGTGGGGCTGTCGGCTCCGGCGGTGCATGAGCGCATCCACAAGCTGGAGGCAGCGGGGGTCATCCGCGGATACACGGCGCAGGTCGACCCGGAGAGCGTGGGCGCGGGCACCGCCGCGCTGGTATTCCTGCGCCTGGATGGGGACCGCGACTCCCGCGAGCGGCTGGAGGCGGACCTCGCCGGCGAGCCCAGCGTCACCGAACTCCACGAGGTGGCGGGCGAGGACTGCTATGTGGCCAAGGTGAGGGTGGGCTCCACCGCGGAGCTGGCGGACTTCCTGGCTCGCCTGCGGGACCGGCACCCCGGACTGTCGAGCCGCTCCTCGGTGGTCCTGCGGACCTGCTTCGAGCGAAGTCTGCTCGCCCCCCCGGAGCCGGACCTGGGCCGAGTCGACTGAGCCGGCGCGAAGGAGCTCCGGTCAGAACTCCTCCGGATCCTCCTCCAGATCTTCGTCGACGGCGTCATCCGAGTCGTCGAGGTCCGAGAATTCCGTGAATCCGTCGTCGACATCGACCGCCACCCGGCTCGGCCGAGAGGGCACATCGTCGTCGTCCTCGTCGTCCGCCAGCAGGGCCGAGGCATCAGCCTCCCGCGGACGCACCGACTCCTTGGCGTACGGGCGGTAGTCGACCTCCTTCGCCTTGCGGCTGGGGAAGGAGACGGTGCCTGCCATGGCCGCGGCCTGGAAGGTCTCGCGCACGATCACCTGAACCCCCGACTGATCCACATGGGTGACCGCCCCGGCGTACTGATTCCCCCCCTCTGTGAGGCGGATGATCCGCTGGGCCAGCCGCGGCTCCAACGAGCCGAGATCGGCGCCCCGGGCACTGCGGACCCTGACGTCGGTCTGGCCCAGGACCAGCTCCACGGGATCTCCGGGCAAAACCGCCGGAGGCACCCCGTCCCCGTCCTGGATCAGCTTGGTGATGGTGGTCTTCCCCGGTTCCTCGGTGAAGAACTTCGCATCCAGGGTCGGCACCCCGCCGGGCGACACCGCCGGCTCCAGAGCCGTTGCCTCCAGCTTGGCCAGCTGACGGCGGGCGATCGGGTTGCTGGGACTGAGCTCGAGGGTCTTGCGATATGCCTCCTGGGCCTCACGCAGCCGGCCCAGCTCCATGAGCGCCTTGCCGAGCCGGTTCTGCGCGTCCGGGTCCGGACCGAAACGCTCCAGGAGGTCCCGGTTGGCGGCCTCGGCCTCCGCCCAACGAAACGAGAGGGCCAGCTGGATGGCCTCTTCCACCGCCTCCACCTTGGGCTTCTGGTGCTCAGTGACATCAGCCACGGTGACCCACATCCTCCTTGGTTACGAGCCGATGATCTAATAGGTGTCGGCAGGTGGTTCGGGACCCGCCCGGTTCGCGCCAGGAGCAGCTCCGAATCGGCGTCACCGGCTCCCTGCTCTTCCTCAAGCCGCCATATGATAGCGGCAGGGGGCCATCAGGCCGGTCGCTGGAGTGACCTGGCACCCCGCCCGAGGTCCGGCTACCAAAATGTCCTCCAATCACCACGTAACCCGCGAGGCGCAGGTCTTCGCCATCGCCAACCAGAAGGGGGGGGTCGGCAAGACCACGACCGCGGTCAACCTGGGGAGCGCGCTCGCCGAGCGCGGCAGCCGGGTGCTGCTGGTGGACCTCGATCCCCAGGGACATCTGACCGTGAACATGGGTGTCCGCAACCCTGACGACCTGCGGCTGACGGTCTACGACATGTTGTGCGAGCACAACGTGCAGGCCGAGGACGTGCGGCTGCACTCCCCCGGGGTCGGGGTCGACTTCCTGCCCGCCAACGTGGAACTCGCCGGAGCCGAGCTCCAGCTGGTGACCGAGATCGGGCGGGAGTCCGTGCTGCGGGAGAAGTTGCATCCCCTCCTGGGTGAGTACGACTTCGTGATCGTCGACTGCCCCCCTTCTCTGGGTCTGCTCTCGATCAACGCGCTGGTGGTGGCGACCGACGTGATCATCCCCTTGCAGTGCGAGTACTTCGGGATGAAGGGGATGGAGCAGCTTCAGCGCACCATCGAGCGGATCCGGGTCAAGCTGAATCCCCGGTTGCGGATCCACGGCATCCTGCCCACCATCCACAAGGGGCGGACCGTGCACGCCAACGAGGTCCTGCAGGAGGTCTCGTCCCACTTCGGCGCCATGGTCTACCCCTTCCAGGTGGGCGACAGCATCCGATTCGCGGAGTGCCCGCTGGTGGGAATGTCCATCCTCCAATACGCCAAGGACTCCGACGGGGCCTCCGCCTACCGCAAGTTGGCAGAGCAAGTTCTCGCCACCAGATAGGAGATCTGAGATGGCCTTCAAGCGCGCAAGCCTGAGCGGTTCGGACCAGCTCTTTCAGCCCACCAAGGTCCCCCCCAAGGGCGCGGCCAAGCCCGCGGGCGAGCCGGCGGACATGTTCGCCGAGCCACGCCAGCTGGAGCCGCAACTGGTGACCGAGCCCACGGTTCCGCTGGCGGCGCAGGGACACCTGTACCGGCTCACCGAGGACGAGGTCGACACCCTGCTGGCCGCCCTGCAGCACGCCAAGTTCCCCCACTCGTACCAGCGCATGCCCAAACCGCCGATGGAGGAGTTCGAGCAGCTGGAGGCGCTGCGCCAGAAGCTGCTGCAGCAGCGCGAGGAACGCGGCTGAGCAGCGCCACCCCCCGCCCGCGCCTGCAGATCGCGCGGATCAAGGTCGAGGGCAGCCAGCCCACCAACTGCTATCTCCTCGGCTGCGCCCGCAGCCACGAGGCGGTGGTGATCGACCCCGGGGCGGACCCGGCGAAGATCGCCGAGCAGTGCCGCCCGTACCAGGTGCGGCACATCGTGTGCACCCACGGCCACCGCAATCACGCCGCCGCCAAGGATGAGGTCCGTGAGGCGGTGGGCGGGGAGACCGGGCTCAGCCTTCTGGATGCCAAGCAGTACCTGCGCTCGGCGGATCGCTACCTCGTGGACGGGGACCGCCTCGAATTCGGCGACTTCGAGCTGGAGGTCATCTTCACCCCCGGGCACTCGCCGGGCAGCCTCTGCTTCAAGGTGGGCAACCACCTGTTCACCGGCGACACCCTGCGCGCGGGCGACCTGGGTCCCACCAACCTGCCGGACATCGACCTGCCCCGACAGGTCACGGCGGTGGTGTCCCGGCTGCTCAGCCTGCCCGAGAACACGGTCATCTACCCCGGTCACGGGCCCACCACCACGGTTGGCCAGGAACGCCGGCAGAACGTGGTGATGGAGCTGCTCCGGCGAGCGGGCTGAGCCCCGGCGGCGGCTTGGCGGGGAACCTCCTACACTGACCTGGTGGTCATTGGCAGCCTGGTGCTCACCCTGCACATCCCCGAGAGCCGTTCGCTCAAGGCCAAGCGGCAGGTGGTGGGCTCGCTGATCGCCAGGATGCGCCGGACCTTCAACATCGCCGTCGCCGAGGTGGACAACCTCGACAGCTGGCAGCTGGCGGTGATCGGGGTCAGCTGCGTCAGCAATGACCGTCGGCACGCGGACGAGATGCTGAGCAAGGTCGCCAATTGGGTGGAGGCGGATGGAGGCTCGGGCGAGGCCCTGGTCACGAACACGCAGATGGAGCTGATCAACCTGTGAGCCCGCTGGTCGCGATCATAAAGATCGGTATCGATCCCGTCTTCAAGCTGGGACCGCTCACCATCCACTGGTACGGGGTGGGCTACGCGGTGGCGATCATCGTGGGGCTGCAGGTCGCGCTCCCCTACGCCGAGCGCCACGGGATACCGCGGAGCAAGACCAGCTGGATCGCCTTCTGGGCGGTGGTCGCGGGCCTGATCGGAGGCCGGCTGTTCTACGACCTCCAGTCGGGCGCGCTGTACTACATCACCCACCCCGGCCAGATCCTCGCCTTCTGGGAGGGGGGGATGGCCTTCTTCGGAGCCATCTTCCTGGCCTCCGCCACCATGCTATTCATGGCCTGGCGGGAGAAGGTAAACTTCTGGATCCTGCTGGACGCCGCGGCCTTCTTCGCGGCGGTGGGGCAACCGATCGGCCGGATCGGCAACATCATCAACGGCGACATCCTGGGCTACCCATCCAACCTGCCCTGGGCGACCGCCTACACCAATCCGCACACGTTCGCGCCCAAGCTCAACGTGGCCTATCAGCCCGCAGCAGCCTACGAGGCCATCCTGATCCTGATGGTGCTGGGCCTCCTGATCTACCTGCGCAAGCGCAACGTGCCCGACGGCTGGATCGGGATCACCTACATCATCGCCTACCCGATCACTCAGTTCGGGCTCTTCTTCCTGCGCAACCCAGTGAACGTGCCCTACATCGCCTTCGGCCTGAAGCAGGCTCAACTCACCTCCCTCGGGGTACTCCTGATCGGAGTGCCAATCCTGATCTACGCCTGGTTCAGGACCAACCGCCAGCCGCGGGCGGCGCAGCCGGAAGGCGTGGCCGAGACCGCCTCCTAGTGGAGGCCCCGGGGGGCGGGCCGGCCACCTCCCAGTTCGCGGACTTCGCCAGCACCCTTTCCTTTACCCTCGACCCCTTCCAGGAGCAGGCGATCTCGGCGCTGCAGGACCATGCCGGGGTTTTGGTGAGCGCACCCACCAGCAGCGGCAAGACCGTGGTCGCGGAGTGGGCGATCTGGGAGAGCCTTCACCGCGGTGGCGGGGAGCGGGTCCTCTACACCACCCCACTCAAGGCCCTCTCCAACCAGAAGTACGGGGACCTCAAGCGGGTCCACGGGGATGCCACGGTGGGGCTGGTGACCGGTGAGACCTCCATCAACCCGGAGGCCCCGGTGGTGGTCATGACGACCGAGATCCTGCGCAACCTGATCTACGACGATCCCGACTCCCTGGCCTCGGTGCGCTGGGTGGTGTTGGACGAGGTCCACTACATCGACGAGTACCCGCGGGGGACGGTCTGGGAAGAGGTGATCATCCAGGCCCCAGCCCACATCCGCTTCATCGGCCTGTCGGCGACCATCACCAACGTCGACGAGGTGGCCAGCTGGATGCAGGAGAGGCGTGGCCCCATGGCGGTGGTGCTGCGCCGCGACCGCCCGGTGGAGCTGCGAACCTGGCTGGGATTGCGCAACCGCTTCCTGCCCCTCCTGGATGCCAAAGGGCGGCTGGATCGGCAGACCCTGGAGCTGGCCCAGAGGGAGGCCGAGGGCGACCGGCGCCTCTATGGGAACCGCACCTTTCTCAGCTCGGACAATGACCTCCTGCGAGTCGTCGAGGAGCTGCGGCTGCAGGAGATGCTGCCCGCGATCTACTTCATCTTCTCCCGCAAGGGCTGTCGAGAGGCGCTGGGGCGGTGCTCTACCCATGCGCTTGACCTCACCTCCCTGGAGGAGAAGTTCGCCATCGACGAGGTCCTAACCGAGCGTCTGGGCACGATCCACGACCCTGACGAGGCCGCGCTCTACACCGGCGCCCTCAACATGAGCATGCTCCGGGCGGGCGTGGCGGTCCACCACGCGGGCCTGCTGCCCTACGTCAAGGAGACCGTGGAGGAGCTCTTCCAGCGCGGATTGCTCAAGGTGGTGTTCGCCACCGAGACTCTGGCGTTGGGGCTCAACATGCCGGCCCGTGCCTGTGTCATCTCCACCTTCACCAAGTTCGACGGCCAGGGATTCGCGCCCCTGCGCTCGGGACAGCTCACCCAGCTGCTGGGACGTGCCGGCAGGCGCGGCATCGACCCCATCGGGCACGGGATCGTCCTGCGCGACCCGGAGGTGGACCTGGGAGTCATCTGCGAGACCCTGCTCGGGAACGACATGGCGGTCGAATCCAAGTTCGCCCCCACCTACAACATGACCCTGAATCTGCTGCGGCGCAAGACCCCGGCCGAGGCGGAGGTCCTGCTGGAACAGTCATTCGGCCAACACCAGCGGCTGCGGGCGCTGGAGAATGTGCAGCTGCGCCGCCCCAATGTGGAGGCGCGCCTCCGAGACCTGAAGGCGCGTCATTTCAAGCATCCCAAGGTCAGATGCACGGAGCGCACCCTGAGCCAGTTCCTCGGCGCCCAGGCGGCGCTCAGCCTGGCGCGTGAGCAGGCCCGCCAACTTCGTCGGCAGCACTTTCGGGATCGTCGGCAGGGGCGTTTTGGGGCGGATTCGAGAGACCCCGCCGGGCGCCTGGAGCAGCAACGGCGCGCGATTCATGAGCGCGAGCGGCAGGTGGCCCAGTCTCCCTGCCGCCACTGCCCCTATCTCCCGGAGCACCGGGGGGTGCGGGAAGAGGTGCTGGAGCTGGAGCGCTCTCTGGAGGAGGCCGCCGCGGTGGCCCAGCAACGCCAGCACGAGTATCGCGACCAGCTTCGAGCCTACCGGGCGGTGCTCACCGAGCTGGGCCATCTGCAGAACGACCGGCCCACCCGTCTCGGGATGCTGGCAGCCGCAGTGTACGGGGAGAACACCCTGCTGGTCGCCCAGGCGGTCGCGGAAGGGTGGCTCACGGGCCTGCGAACCGAGGAGCTGTGCGCGGTCATCGTGATGCTGGCAGCGGACGACCGCGGCTCCGCGAAGTTCACCCCGCGGCGCCACATGCCGACCCGGCGCGTCGACCAGCTCGCTCGCACCCTGGCGCAGGCTCAGCGCGAGCTGGCCCGTCTGGAGGCGGAGCACGGGATCTCCGAGAGCCGGCCGGTGTCACTCGACTACGTGGAGTACGTGTACAACTGGAGCCGCGGAGTGCCGCTGGATCAGCTCCAGCCTCCCCCCGGGGTGGATCCCGGCGACGCGCTCCGGGGCACCAAGTCCTGCTACTCGCTCCTGCGCCAGATGGAGCAGGCGCTCTCAGGGTGGGAGTTGCTTCCTGAGGTGAGAGCGGCGCGTGAGAGCCTGGAGCGAGATCTGATCCGCCGACTCTGAGCGATCGCGGGTCCGCAGGGCCCGGGGGCCGGCCGGAGCCCACCGGCCACTCGGACTTTGAATGAGCGCGCCGATCACGGTTCAGCGGCAGCGGAGGTTCACCTGGCGGTTGAGCCGCGTCGACTTCCCTACCATTTGAGCAGCCTGTCCACCCTCGCAGTCACAGGAGTCGCACTTGCCCGAAGAGCTAGTCTCGGTCCAGGATGAGGGTCCGGCCCGGCGGATCCACCTGGACTCACCGGCCAACCGCAATGCGCTCTCCGAGGCGCTGCTTGATCAGCTCACCGCTGCGTTGACCGCCGCGGCGAAGGCCAGCGCGGTCCGGGTCGTCATCCTGGGCCATACCGGGTCAGTGTTCTGCTCCGGCGCCGACCTCAAGGAGCAGCTGGAGGCGCGGCGAGAGCGGGGGGCCAGTCCGGGCGCGGGCGCGCTGGTGCCGGTCCTAAGGCTCATCCGCGCGCTGCCGCAGCCCGTTATCGCGGAGGTCAGGGGAGCGGTGCGCGGCGGCGGCATGGGCCTGGTGGCTGAGAGTGACATCGTGGTCGCGACGAGCGCCGCCACCTTTGCGTTCAGCGAGGTGAAGGTCGGGGTCGCCCCGGCGGTCATCGCGGTCCCCGTGCTGGCCAAGATGCCGCTGAGCCGTGCCCTGGAG
>JAJYWT010000074.1 GCA_021791345.1 bacterium | reverse complement strand
GCGTTTGCTCCACCACCCAGCGTCGCCTGCTTGGTTTGGTCGGCCTCTCAGCTGGCGTTGCAGCCGCCTAGCACCCAGTCTTCGCCATCACCTACGGAATTAGCTCCGGAAAGTCCCGCTAGATGCCGTTCGGAAGAGAGGGACCCGGGAGCGGCCATCCAGGCCAAGATCGGACCGCTGCCATCCCGGCTCTTGGCCAGGACTCGGTCCGACTCAAGGCGATCACCGTAGATCGCTATGGGCCGGCCGGATCCTCCAAAGTTGACTGCAATTTTGACTGCAACGGGGGCGGATTGAAGTGGACATCTGCGGTCACTGCTGAACTCAAAATCCGGAGCCGACGGGGAGATTCGAACTCCCGGCCAGCGGTTTACGAAACCGCTGCTCTACCACTGAGCTACGTCGGCCTGCGGGTCGTCAGTCTATCAGGCACCCATCGGCACTCTCCGGCCACCCGAGCCCGATCGCGCTCGCCCCGGCGGAGCCGGCTGCGCAGGCCGGCCATCCTCGTTCAGGGCGACGCTCGACCGGGTCCGGGGGAGCGCACCGGGGTACTTATCACGCAGGAACTCGATCATCTTCTCTCTCACCTCACACTGAAGGTTCCACGATCTGGAGCTGTCCGGCGAACTCAGGAGGGCGCGAAGCTGCATCGTCTCCGAACCCAAGCCGGTCACCTGGAGCACACAGACGCTGCCGTCCCAGTCCGGGGATCGCCTGGCGATCTCCAAGAGCTGCTGACGCATCTCGGACACGGGTGCGGTGTAGTCAACTTCCATGTGTACCCACCCCAGGATCTCGGCGCTGCTGCGCGTCCAGTTCTCGAAGGGGCTCTCGATGAAATATGAGATCGGCACCACCAGCCGCCGAAGATCCCAGATCCGCACCACCACGTAGGTCAGTGCTATCTGTTCGATGCGCCCCCAGTGACCCTCCACCACCACCACGTCATCGACCCGGATCGGCTGGCTCACGGCTATCTGCAGGCCTGCCACCACGTTGGTCGCCGCCGGCTTGGCCGCGATGCCTGCCACCACCCCGATCAGGCCAGCGGAAGCCAGCAGGCCGGCACCGGCCGTCCGCACCTCCGGAAAGCTGAGGAGAACCAGGGACACGGCCACCACAGCGACCACCACCGTGGTCACCCGCCTCAGGACCTGCACCTGGGTGTGAATCTGCCGCGCGTGCAGGTTGTCGTCGACGTCAAGTCGATATCTCCCCAGCACCAGATCGTCGACGACGTAAGACAGCCCGACCGCCAGCCACGCGCTGGCGAGGATCAGCCCGACTCCAAACACATGTAGGAGGATCGGCCCAAGCTGCCCTGGCAGTCGAACCGCGGTGAGCGCCACTTCGATTCCCGCCAGAGGGAGGACCGCTTGGAGAGGGCGCTTGGAGTGCTCCAGAACTGACCGCGCCACCTGGTGGCGCTTGCCGATCACACGCCGCCGTAGGATGGCGACCCCAGCGGCATGCACGATGACCATTACCGCTGCAACCGTGGCGAGCACTTCGACGGGGAATGTGGAGGATGACACAGGCATTCACCTCGCTTGCTATCTGCCAGGGGCTGGTCCCGGCGCGGCGCCGCGAGCCGCCGGAGCGCGGCGGGACCACCGGCACCCGCCGGGGCACTCCTCCACCCTACCGCACTCCCGCTTCCCAGGGCGCATAGTCGCAGACCTCACAGGCCATCTGGCCGGCCCCGAGATCTCTGCTCGCGAACGGGCGTTGCGGGATCGGGAGGGCCCACTCGATAAGCTGCGGAGCGACACCTCGGTCCCGCTGGAGGGAGACGTCAATGCACCTTGACCCTGCCCGGGCGGACCTCCTGTCCGCCGCCGCCCTCAGACTCGCACCGGTCACTGCTCACGATCAGACGGTCTTCTGGGTCCAGATGGCGCTCCTGCTCATATTCGCGGTGAGCCTGGGGAGGGTTGCCGCCCGGCTGGGCCAACCGCCCGTGGTGGGGCAACTCCTGGCGGGCGTGATCTTGGGTCCTACGGTCTTCGGCGAGCTGTGGCCCACGGGATTCAACTGGTTCCTGCCCCGGGGCGAGTTGGTTCAGTCGTCCCTTCTCTTCGCCGTGAGCACCCTCAGCCTCGCCATGCTGCTTCTGACAGTCGGCTTCGAGACCGACCTGACTTTGCTCCGGCGGCTGGGCCGGTCCGCAGGCTGGGTGACCGTGGGCAGCTTGCTGCTGCCGCTGGGAGCCGGAGTGGCCGTCGCGTTAGCACTGCCCGTGAGTGTCCGCGGACCGCTGGCGAACGCCCTCTCGTTCTCCCTACTGGTTGGCGTGGCGTTGGGAGCCAGCTCGCTCCCGGTCATCGCGGAGATCGTCACCCACCTGGGAGCAACGAGACGCGATTTCGGGCAGATAACCCTGGCGGCCGGGACCGTCAACGACGCCCTCGCCTTCGTGCTGATCGCCTTCGCAGTCGCGATGGGCGCCAGTGGCGCGGTTTCGCAGCTCGCCAAGGTCGTAATCGGACTGCTGGTGCTGGGCACCTTGGTCACCGTCTTCGCCCAGCCTCTGGTTGACCGCCTGCTGCGCGCGGCCCGACGGCACGGGCCTGAACGAGGCACTCCCAACTCCCACCCCTCGCTGGCAATCTGCCTGGTGGCCGCCATGGTCGCGGCGGCGCTGGTCCAGCTGATCGGAGTCGAGGGGGCACTGGGGGCCTTCGTGGCCGGTGTGGTGCTCGCCCGGTCGCGCTTCGGCGATGCCGAGACCTTTCGGTTCGTGACCCAGCTCAGCTCCTCATTCTTCGCCCCCATCTATTTCGCCACCGCCGGCCTGGAGGCGAATCTGGCTTTGTTGCGCCACCCGGAGGTCCTCATCGTCTGCTTGGTCTTCATCGTGGTCGGATCGGTCGCCAAGTTTGCTGGCTCCTATCTCGGAGCCGCGGCCGGACGCCTGCCCCAGATGGAGCGGATCGCCCTCGGCATCGGACTCAATGGCCGGGGAACCGTCCAGGTCATCGCGGGCACGGTAGGCCTTGCCTCGGGGATCCTGAACACGGGCACGTACACAGCCATCGTCGCCATGTCCCTCGTCACCTCGATTGCCACCCCACCCCTGCTGCGACGAGCGGTGCGCAGGTGGAGCGGCTCAGCGGAGGAACGCCGCCGCCTGGACCTTGAGGCCAGGCTGGCGCGCCAAGCGCTGGTCACCGACGAAAGGGTGTTGTTGGTGGCGGATCAGGCGCGCGCAGGAGCGGATGCCATCCGCCTGGTGGAATTGGCCTGGCCCAAGAGTGCCGAGCTGACGGTGATCACCACCGATGCCGCCAGAGCACTTCGGGACTCGCCGCCGGCTGCTTCGGCGGCCCGCGCGGTGGAGTGGCGTGATGCGGACAACTCGGACGTGGCCCAGACCATCACGTCCGAACTCAAATTGGGATATGGGGCCCTGGTGCTCGCATCCCAGATGGACGGGACCGGCGACACTCACGAGCCCAGCCTGGTGGAACAGTTGGTGCCGGTGGTCAACGTCCCCACCCTGCTGGTCCTGCGACCAGGCACCGAGCGACCGTCCAACTCGATCCCCCCCGGCATCATGGTGTCGGTTTCGGGCGCACGCGCCTCCCGGGCGGCCCTGGAGGTCGCATTCAGCCTGGCGGAGCAGACCCACGAAGTCATCCAGCTGCTCCACGTCGACACCAGTCCTCGGGGCCTGCGCTCGCTTCGGCCAGACCGCCTGATCTCGCGCCGGATCCTGCACCATCAGCGCGACCAGCGGGCGGCGGAGGCCATCCTGGCGCAGGCCGTGGCCATGAGCTCCGGCTACGACGTGACCGTGAGGCCGGAGGTCCTCGCCAACCCCGAGTTCGAGCCGGGCCTGGTGGCCGCCGCCGCCGGGAATGGCCTGGTCCTGGTGGGTGTGCGTCCGGTGGCCACGGACCAGGGCATCTACTTCGGCGAGGCTGCCGAGGCTGTCCTCCACCACCTGCCCGATCGGGCGGTGCTGGTCACTCTTCCAGACTGACCAGAGCAACGGTCAGCCGAACCGGAGGCTGACGACACGTGCAGAACCGAAGCCGCCGACCCCAGACAACGCGCTGCGACAGTCCCACATTGGCGCGATCGTCCGGGTGACCGGCCTCCACCCTCTCCCGGAGACGGTTGACCCAGAAGGCGATCAGCTCTTAGGCGGGCCGCAACGGCCGCGGCAGGAGTGGTGCCACAGTCGGTGTGCTGATCGCCTCGGAACTCGGCTCGGCGCGGCGCTGTTGACATCGACCTCTCGTTGACAGTGGTCGCTCGGGCGTGGCCCCAGAGGCTTCCCTGACGTAACCGGCGGCTCAAGGATCTCGAGCCCGTATCCGGCTGCGCTCCCTTCCACCGGCGCGCACAGGCCGCGTGGGGCGTTTCCCATACCATGGACGCCCCGCTTGCCCCATATATAGTCGCTGGCGTGAGCGCGCCCAACCTCGTGGTTCCACCGCCGGAGCTGGCGGCAACCGTCTGGCGCTGGTTCAAGCAGGACGCCGAGCCGTGGCTCGACGGGCTTCCCGACCTCGTCGCCAGACTCTCCCGGGAGTGGCGGCTGGAACCTGAGCGGTGTCTCGCCGGAGGAACGGCGTCTCTGATCCTGGCCGCCAGATCGGCCGGGCACGCCCAGGTGGTGCTGAAGGTGCCGTATCCGGATCCGGGGAGCTGGTTCGAAGCGGACGCCTTGGCCAGCTACGGCGGCCATGGCGCCGTAGCCCTCCTGGATTTCGATCCCACCTCCCGGGCCATGCTGATCGAGCGGGCCCTGCCGGGCACACCCCTCGGCGCCCTCCCGGACCTCGGTCAAGCGATCGACATCGCCTGCCAGATTCTGGTCCGACTCAGGAGCGCCGCCAGTCCTCCGCCCGGGCTCGCCGGGTGCGCGGACCTGTTGCAGGAATGGCTGAGGCTAATGGCTGCTGCGGATGTGCACCCGGATGCCTCGCGAACCCGGCGGCTGACTGACGCCCGGGAGTTGGCAGGCAGACTTGGCGAGGACCCGGCCCCCGAGCTGCTGGTCAACCGCGACGCCCACCTGGGTAACGTCCTGCGGTCGGAGCGCGCAGGGTGGCTGTTGATCGATCCCAAGCCGATGGTCGGCCCGCCGGCTTTCGAAGGCGGGTTCTTGCTCCTCGATGCCATGAACCGCAGCGGGAACCTTGACCGTGCGATGACTTCCTCTCTTCTGAACCGGGTGGCGGCCGGTCTCCAGGTCGCCGACTGTCTGGTCCTGGGCTGGGCCCAGATGCGCGCCCTCGAGAACCAGCTTTGGGCGCACTCGGTAGGCGAGGATCCCACCAGCTGGGAGAGCCGGGCGGTGCTGCTCGCCCGGCTCTCGTGACGTGATACGCGCGGCGGCGATGGCCCGCGGCCGTTCTCGCCCCTACGCGGCTGGACCGCTGGCCAGGGTCACCGTCGCCGATTCCTTGGTGTCAGAGGAGGTCACCCAACCCACCTGGACTCGCTGGCCCGGGTGGTATCCGTCGATCGCAGTGGTCAGGCTGCTCACCGAGCTGATGGACTGCCCCCCGAATGAGGTGATGACATCACCCGCCACCAGCCCCGCCGAGGACGCCGGCGTGTTGGGGATCACCGCCGCGACCAGAGCGCCAGAGCTCACAGGCGGGGTGTAACCGAAGTATCCACCGAAGAATCCGCCGGAGGAACCCGAGGACACGTTCTCGGCCTCAATGCCCAGGAACGCTGGCGTACCGATCACGATCTTGGAGCTTGCCTCTCCCTTCTGGATCTGGCTGGCGATGGAGAGCGCCTCATTGATCGGGATCGCGAATCCGATGTTGGAGGCGTTCTGGCCTCCACTGCCGGTTGCCGCGGCGGTGTTCATGGCGATCACCTGGCCGGACCCGTTGACCAGCGGCCCCCCCGAGTTGCCCGGGCTGAGCGGAGCATCGGTCTGGAACATCCCGACCAGGTGCTCCACCGTGCCACTCCCACTGTCCGAGGCGGAGATCGAACGGTTGAGAGCGGAGATTATGCCCTCGGTGACGGTGGGGCTGCCCGGCAGTGCCAGGGCGTTCCCGATCGCCACCACCGGCTCCCCCACCTGGACCGCCGCCGAGTTGCCCATCTTCAACGGGTGCAACCCGGAGACGCCCTGAAGCTGCAGCAGCGCCACATCCTGGGTCGGGTCCGTGCCCACGACCTTGGCCCGATACTTTGGCCCGCTCCCGTCGATCTGCGCTGTGATCGTGGTACCACCCGCGATCACGTGGTTGTTGGTCAGAACCTCGCCGTTGGAGGTGAGGATCATTCCGGTGCCGGCGTCGGAGGCACCCGTGTAGGAGTCGCTGGAGTTGATGTCGACCACCCCAGGATCGACCTCCGCCACCACCTTGGAGACGTTGATCTTGCCATTGCCGCTGGCAGAGGTGGACACGCTGGCGGGCGAGGGCACCGGTTGGGTCGCCAGCGTTGGCTGCTGGTTGTGTGAGGCCCCCAACTGGAAGCTTCCGAAGCCGACCGCGGCCACCACGATCACCGCGGCCGCCCCAGCGGCAATCCAGCGGCCAAACCGGCGGGGACGCCTGAAGTCACCCCCGGGGCTCGGGGAACCGGTGTAGCTGGCTGGCGGAGGCGGCTCGTACCCTCCGAAATCACCGCCTAAAAGGGGCGAGGAGGGTGGGACCGGGCTCGGCTCCCACCCCATCGGACGCTGGGGCTCTTCGCCTGGGTTGGGGCTCTCAGAAGGATCGCGTCCGGTTCCGCTCATGTCGTCCATCGTTCACTCTCCTTCTCTGGCGTGGAATCGCTATCGGAGTCGCCGTCTGCCTCCCACTCTGCCCCAGGAGCCTTGGAGAATTCCGAGAGAAAGCTGGGGCATGGCCCTGAGTTTCGAGCGGGGCCCCTTCCCGCCGCCAGAGGGCTCTGCCCACCGACGCCAGCCGTGGTCCAATCTCAGGCGGCAGTCGCCTCCAGCACGTCCTGGGCATGCCCCTCCGGTTTGACATCCTCCCAGACCCGCTCAACCTTTCCCTGCTTGTCGATGAGGAAGGTGGTCCGGGCGATCCCCATGTACTCCCGGCCGGCGAACTTGCGCAGCTGCCAGACGCCGAACTCCTCAGCCACGTGATGGTCCTCGTCCGCCAAGAGGGGTAGACCAGGTGCCCCACAGCTGACGGCGAAGCTCTTCTTGGCGGCGGCGTCGCCGACCGAGCAGCCGAAAACGCGCACCCCTCGGGCGTGCAGCGCCTCCTGGGCCAACCCGAACTCCCTGGTCTCGATGGTGCACCCGGAGGTGTTGTCCTTGGGGTAGAAGTAGATGACCCACCGCTGGCCGATCAGCTCACGGCTGTCAACGACCTCCCCCGTACCCGCCTGCAGCCGGAACTCCGGCACGCGATCTCCGATTTTCAGCATCAGCCTCTCCTCGTGCTTGGCCCTTCGCTCCAGCGTACGCCGACTCCGATCAGACCTGGCGCTCGGCCCCCTTGGATCCCGCCACCAGCTGCTCCAGGGCGATCAGGTACCCGGACGCGCCGAATCCCGCGACCACCGCCCGGCAGGCCCCGGCCACCAGATCCACCTGGCGGAACGGCTCGCGTGCGGAGGGGTTGGTGAGGTGCACCTCCACCGTGGGCAGCCCCACCGCCGCGATGGCATCTCGGATGGCCACCGACGTGTGGGAGTAGCCCCCGGGATTGATGATCACCGCCTGAGCCCATTCCGCGCCGGCCTGGATGAGGTCGACGAGCTCCCCCTCCGAGTTGGTCTGACGGGATCGCAGCTCCACCCCGAGCTCGGCCGCCCTCAACTCCAGCATCCGGTCGATCTCGGCCAGGGTGGTGCTGCCATAGAGAGCGGGTTCCCGCCTTCCCAGCAGGTTCAGGTTGGGACCGTGAAGCACCAGCAGCCTCACCCCGCCCTCCCCTCATCCGCGGCGTGCGGCACCCAGGAGGGCGCCGGCGTCTGCAGTTCCCAAAGGTGCTCCAGGGCTGTGTCCAAGCCCACATCATCCACCCGCACCACCCCCTCGTGAACCCCCGGCACCAGGAACACCATCTGGCTCGCTTCCCGCTTCTTGTCGCGACCCATCGCCGCCGCAACCGCGGTGGGATCCACCGCGTAGGGTAAGGACGCGGGCAACCGGGCGCGCGTCAGCGCTCGCCGCAAGAGGTCGCCGACTTCATTTGGGGTGATCTCCAGGGAGGCTCCCAGCGATGCGGACGCCAGCAGCCCCAGGGCCACCGCCTCGCCATGGGAGATCTCATAGCCGCTGGCGGCCTCCAGACCATGGGCGTAGGTGTGTCCGAGGTTCAGCGCGGCGCGGAGGCCACGTTCGGCCGGATCGGCCGCCACATACCCGGCCTTGATCCGGATCGCCTGCTCGATGAGCCACCCAACCCGACTGCCGGCCGCCGGGTCGGCGTCCTCGTGCGCCATCCGGCGGACCACCAACCGGGCGCCCAGCGTCACCGATTTGATCACCTCGGCCAGCCCGTCGCGAGCCCCGGGCCGGTCCATCGAGCCGAGCAGGTGGGGGTCGGCGATCACCGCCACGGGGTGTCGGAACGCGCCCACGGGGTTCTTGACGCCGTCGTGGTTGATCGCGGTCTTACCCCCCAGCGCGGCATCGGCCATGGCGAGGACCGTGGTCGGCACATTGACGTGGGCGATTCCCCGGGCAAAGGTGGCGGCGGCGAATCCGGCCGCGTCCAGGACAGCTCCTCCCCCCACCGCGAAGAGAACGTCGTGCCGTTCCGCGCTCAGCTCCAGCAGCCAGCTCCAGACCCGGGCGAGCGATGCGAGTGTCTTCGCCGGCTCGCCACCGGCCACATCCAGGACCGACACGTCCCAGCCCGCCTGGCGAAGCAGATCAGGCACCAGCAGCCGGGAGCTGCGAGGCAGGCCCGAGTCCATGACCACGAAGGCCCGCCCACTCGATGGGATCGTCCGGGCCAGGGCTTGACTGATTTGGCCCACGGCTCCTCCCCCCACCACCAGATCCGTCTGCCACCCGTCGCCCGCGATCGGGATCATCGCCACCTCCCCGCCCCCGCGGCGGCGGTAAGCGGCGACCGCCAGGTCCGCCACCGCGGACGGAGCGAGGCCGGTCGTATCCAACGGCTCTCCCGCGCGGCTGTAGGCCGTCTCCCGGTCGGCGAGCAGGCGAAGGATCCCCTCCTCCGCGAGCCCTTCCAACATTGGCCTCCCCTGTCCGTTGCCTGCCCGCCCGATGAGCTCGGCAGGGTCGGCTCCCAGGACCAGGCCAACCCCCGAGCCGGCCAGCTGGGCGAAGGCCTCGGGTGACAGCACCGCCCCCCCGCCGGTCGCGATGACGCAGCCGGAAAGACGTGAGGCCTCGAGCATGAGCTTGGCCTCCTCTTCTCGGAACCAGGGCTCGCCGCGGCGGCCCAGCAGGTCGGGGATCCGCTCCCCGACCGCCAACTCAAGCTCCGTGTCGAGGTCGAAGAACGGCATCTCAAGAAGCTGGGCCGCGAGCCGCCCGACGGTGGTCTTGCCGCTCGCCATGAACCCGGTGATGACGAGGTTCGGCCGCCCCGAGGGAATGGCCGGCAGCTCCAGCTCGGAACGGGTCACTCCAGTCCCCAGAACAGGCTCCGCCGGGCAGCGGACACGGCGGCGGCGACGATGTCGTCGAGCCGGTCGCCCCCGAATCCCTCCAGCACGGCGCCCGCCAGCACCAAGGCGACCACCGCCTCGCCGACCACCGCCGCCGCCGGCACCGCGCAGATGTCGGAGCGGATGTAGGGAGGATCGGCCCGCTCACCACTGGCCAGGTCGACCGACTGCACTGGCGCCCGGACCGACGAGAGCGGCTTCATGGCCGCTCTCAGCACCACCGGCTCACCGTTGGTCATGCCCCCCTCCAGCCCTCCGGCGAAGTTCTGCACTCTTGATGTGGAGATCGGGTCGGTCGCGAAGGGGTCCTGAGCCTGGGTGCCGGGCATGGTGGCGACCTGGAATGCGGGCCCTATCTCCACCCCCTTGACCGCAGGGATTGACATCATCGCGTGGGCCAGCTGGGCGTCCAGACGGCGATCCCATTGGGTGTGCGACCCCAGCCCGACCGGAACCCCGCTGGCCGCCACCACGAAGGTCCCGCCCAGGGTCTCCCGACCGACTCGGGCCGCGTCCACCGCCTGCACCATGAGCGCCGAACGGTCGGGATCAAAGCAGCGCACGGGGTCGTCCTCGGCGAGGTCTGCCAGACGGCTCAGCTCCCGGGCGTCGCACCGGCCCAGGTCGAGCGCCGCCTCGACCGTCCCGATCGCAGTGACGAAGCTGACCACGTCCACGCCCAGGCTGGCCAGAAGTTGCCTGGCGATCGCGCCGGCCGCGACCCGGGCCGCCGTCTCCCGGGCGCTGGCGCGTTCGCGGATGCGACGCAGATCGGTGGTGCCGTACTTGACCCCCCCGGCCCAATCGGCATGCCCCGGCCGGGGGGTCGTGATCGGCGGTGGGTTCGTGGGCTGGTTGGCGTGGTCCCGGTTGACGATGCGGATCGCGATCGGGCTGCCCGTGGTGACCCCGGATGACACCCCCGCGACGATCTCCGCGTGGTCTCGCTCCACGCGCGTGGAGCGCGCTCCCCGGCCGTGTCCCCCCTGGCGGCGACGCAGCTGCCGATCGACCTTCTCCTGATCCACCACGACTCCCGCCGGCATCCCATCCAGGATCGCGACCAACTCGGGACCGTGGGACTCCCCCGCCGTCAACAGGCGCAGGCTCATGGCATGACCTCCAGCTGTTCCAGATGGGTTACCGCCGCCGCCCGCATGACCTCTAGAGGGGCTTCACGACCGCACCAGAGCTCCAAGGACAGCGCGGCCTGGTGAACCAGCATCTCCACCCCGGGGATGGCCAGGCACCCGGCCTCGGCCGCGCGCCCCAGGAGCTCGGTCGGATGGGGCCCGTAGGTCAGGTCGAACACCGTCAGCTCGGACGGCAGCGCGACCTCCCGGGGCAACGGGCACTCCGCCGGGTCCGCCAACGACCCGACCGTGGTGGCGTTGACCAGGAGTTCGCACCCACACAGCGTCCGGGAGATGGCGGCAGCCTCGAACGGTAGGACCGTCACCCGCCAGCCTCCGGAGCCGGCCAGGTGACCCGCCACCGTCTCCGCCTGCGTCGGGTGGCGCGCGGCGATGGCGACCTCGCTGCCCCCCGCCGCCAGGGCGCGGGCAACCGCCCGCGCCGCTCCTCCCGCCCCCAGGATCAGTGCCGCGCTCGGGGCCTTCCGGCCGCTCGCGGCCAGGGCCCGCATGAATCCGGCGCCGTCGGTCGTAGCCCCCAGCACGGCGCCGTCTTTGCAGACCAGGGTGTTCACCGAGCCGGCGGCCGCAGCCTCCGGGGTCAGCCGATCGGCCATGGCCGCCGCCACCTCCTTGTGGGGGGTGGTGACGTTGGCGCCGCTGAGCCGGGACACCAGCTCGGGCCACACCTCGGGAAGCTTTCCGGGAGCCACCTCAATCGCCGAATAGCTCCAGTCGAGTCCGAGGGCGGCACAGGCGGCCCGATGCATCGCCGGTGAGGGACTGTGCCTGACCGGATGGCCGATCAGTCCGAGGTGCACCGTCACAGCAGGCTTGCCAGGCAGCTGGCGAAGGTGGGGAACGAGTCCACGATGCACTCCGGTCCCACCACCGTGGTCGGTGCCCGGGAGATCAGGCCCGCCAGGGTGAACGTCATCGCCAGCCGGTGGTCGTCAAGGGCATCGCAGACCCCGCCGCGGAGCCGCCCCTTCCCGGTCACGAGGAAGCCGTCCGGCAGCTCCTCGGCACTGGCGCCAAGGGCCCTGAGCCCGTCGACCAGCCCCTTGATGCGGTCGCTCTCCTTCACCCTGAGCTCCGCCGCCCCGGTGACCTCGGTGACCCCCTCCGCCTGGGTCGCCAGCAGTCCGACCAGGGGAAGCTCGTCGATCAGGTCGGGGATCTCGGCGGCGCCAACCTGCACCGCCCGCAGGGGCCGGTGCCTGACCCGGACGCTTCCGCGCGGCTCCAGTTCGGCCGTGGTCGGCAGCGCCTCGGTCTCCACCTGTGCACCCATGCGGGCCAGCAGCCTCAAGAAGCCCAATCGGGTGGGGTTCAGGCTGACCTCCTCGATCACCACATCGGAGCCCGGCACCATACCTGCGGCCGCCGCGATCACGGCTGCCGAGGAGGCATCGCCGGGAACCTCCATCACCAGCGGCTGCAGGGCCGAGGGCCGGATCGTGACCGCGTGCTCGCCCTCAAGCGAGCCGGCTTGGAGGTTGGCTCCCATCATCAGCAGCAGCCGCTCGGTGTGGTCCCGGGTGGGGATCCGCTCGGCGACAATCGTCTTCCCATTCGCCTGCAGCCCCGCCAGCAGGACCGCCGACTTCACCTGGGCACTGGCCACCGCGGGACGGTGGGTGATGCCACGCAGGTCGCCGCCTCGGACCAGCATCGGCGCGGTGCCGCGGGCGGCGAGTGTCACCTCGGCGCCCATTGCAAGCAGGGGCTCCGCCACCCGCGCCATCGGCCGTCGAGTGAGCTGGGGGTCGCCGACCAGGCGGAAGGTGCCGGGGCGTCCCGCGAGCAGCCCCGCGAGCAGCCGCATGGTGGTGCCGGAGCGGCCGCAGTCGACCTCTAGGCCCGATGGCCCTGTGCGGGACCAGGACGGTGGGGCGAGATGCAGCTCACCGGCGGCGAAGTGAGCGGCACCCCCCAGCGCCCTGACCGCGGACAGGGTCGCCATGCAGTCCGCGGCGGAGGAGTAGCCCCGGACCCGGCACTCACCGGAGGCCAGCAGCGAGAGGAGTGCGGCCCGGTGGGAGATCGACTTGTCCCCAGGCACCGAGCACCTGCCCCGGAGCCCGCGACCGGCAAGCGGCGCGCGAACGGCCGCCATCAGCAGTCGCCCACCAGGCGCGACCGGCGCCGGGACGCGCCCTCAAGGCGAGCCGTCACCGCTTCCTCTGAGGCGAGGCTCTCTCCGAGCAGGGCCAGCTCTCTCTGAACCTCAGCCAGGGCCCGGCGCAGCGGCCCGGCATTGGCGCTCAGGAAACTTGCCACCATCTTGGGATCGCTGGCCGCCAACCTGGTGCTCCCGCGGAATCCTGGGCCGAGCAGGTCACGCCAGAGGCTCTCTCCGGGTCCGTCCTCGGGCACCAGATGGAGCAAAGCCGCCGCCAGCAGATGGGGCAGGTGGCTGGAGATCGCCAGGATCTCATCGTGACGGGTGGCGTCCAGCACGAGCGGGCGCGCGCCCACCGCTCGGACCAGGGTCAGGGCCCGATCCAGGGCCCAGCTGTCGTCACCTACCGGGGTCAGCACGAACGCCGACCCGGCCAGCATCCGAGGGTCAGCGGCCTGGGGGCCCCGGCCCTCATTGCCACAGATCGGATGGCCCCCCATGCAGTGCTTCCCGGCCGCCGAATGAGCCCGCATCGATGCCACCACCGCCTCCTTGGCACTGCCGGTGTCGATCACCAGGGTCTGCGGGCCAACGCTGTTCCCAAAGGTGGAGACCCAGTGGACCACCTCCGACACGGGGATCGCCAGGACCACAAAGTCGGCGCCAAGGACCTCCTCAGGTGCATGGAGAGCGCGGTCCGCGCCGCCCCGCGCGGCACAGTCGCGAGCCTGGGCCGGGTCGACGTCCCACACCTCCACCGTCTCGGCAGCGGCTGGCGAAGCTCGCAGTGCCATTCCGATGCTGGTGCCGATCTGCCCAGCTCCAACCACGCACACCCGTCCGAGGTCGCTCATGCTGCCGTTGCCACTGCGTGAACTTTAGTAAGCCCACGGCAGTGGCACCCCTCGCGGGGTTCCTCCCCATTGCTGGGTTCGGTTCTGGCCTCACCGCGGACCGCCCGCGCCGAAGCGCTGGTCTTACATTCACTCCCCGGGTGCCCGGTCATCCGAGCATCCGAGCCGTCGCCTGTACCATCCCGAGATGGCCCGAGAACGGACGGGGCCGTGGCTCCAACTGAG
>JAJYWT010000129.1 GCA_021791345.1 bacterium | reverse complement strand
TTCCGATCTGCGGCGGTCGCCCTGGCCCGGCGACCAATCCAGGCAACTCCAGATCGGATGGAGCAGGAGGACAGCTCGTACCATGAGCAGGTCCGGGCAGGCTACCTGGAGCTGGCCGCGGCGTTCCCGGATCGGATCGTGGTTTTGGATGCCAGGGAGCCGGCGGCAGAGCTCGCGCGAAGGTGCGAGGTCCTGGTCAGGGATCGGCTTAGTGTGGGGAGAGCAGTTTGAAGCTGGTGGTGGCGATCGTCCACGAGCAGGACGCGGCGCGCGCTCTGGAGGCACTGGGAGCGCGCGGGTTCGGCGTCACCCGGCTCAACAGCGAGGGCGGATTCCTGGAGCGGCGCAACTCCCTGCTCCTGCTGGGGCTGGACGACAGCCTGGTCGATGAGGCCATCGCCACCCTGCGTTCGGTGTGCCGGCCCCGCCACGAGCAGATGACCTCTGGGAAGGGCCACGACCAGTCCGCGGCGTACGACGTCGACGTGGAGGTCGAGATCGGGCGCGCGACGGTTTTCGTGCTCGACCTCGGTCGAGTCGAGCGACTCTGACCGCCGGCGCCACCCCCTCTCCCCGATCGCCTTATACTGCCGCGTGAGCGGGCGGGTATTGGATCGGTAGCTAGCGAAGGGAGGATCCGGTGGGATCGAGCGCCACCGAGCAGATCCACGGGCTGACCGAGGCCGTCGGCACAGTCATCGTCGGCAACCGAACCCAGATCGAGCTCTGCACCATCGCCTGGCTCGTCGGTGGGCACGTGCTCATCGAGGATGTGCCAGGGGTCGGCAAGACCATGCTGGCCAAGGCCCTCGCCAAGGCGACCGGGGGCCACTTCGACCGGGTTCAGTTCACCCCGGATCTGCTCCCCGGGGACATCACCGGGGCCAACATCTACTACCCGACCCAGGGCTCCTTCGAGTTCCGGCGGGGTCCGGTGTTCACCCAGATCCTCCTGGCTGATGAGATCAACCGCGCCACCCCCAAGACCCAATCCGCCCTGCTGGAGGCGATGGAGGAGCGCCAGGTCACAGTCGACGGCACCACCCACCCCCTGCCGGACCCATTCGTGGTGCTGGCAACCCAGAACCCGATCGAGTACCAAGGCACCTTCGCCCTGCCGGAGGCGCAGGTCGACCGCTTCCTGATGAGGGTGTCTTTGGGCTACGCCGACCTTGCCGGGGAGCTGGAGATCCTGGACCGGTTCGGCAACGCCTCCCCACTGGAAGAACTCCAGCCGGTCACCAGCCCCGAGGACTACCCGACCCTTCGCGAGGCGGTGACCTCGGTCTTCGTGGCTGACGACGTCAAGGAGTACCTGGTACGCCTGGTGCAGCGGACGCGCCACCACCCCGATCTCGCCCTGGGGGCGAGCGTCCGGGCCAGCCTGGGCTTGCTGCGCGCCAGCCAGGCGCGCGCCCTGATGCAGGATCGGACCTACGTGGTCCCGGATGACATCAAGGAGCTGGCGCTGCCGGTGCTGCTGCACCGGATGGTGCTGAAGGCCAACGCCGAGCTGCGCGGCGCCACCGGGCAGGCGATCCTCGAAGAGGTGGTCGAGAGCGAGCCCGTGCCGGTGGGGGGCCGGCGCGCCGCGGGCTGAGACCCGTCCCGCGCAGTCTCCCGCAGCTGGGGCACGATTCGGATGTACCGGGCGGCGCTGTTGGCGGTGGTGGCGGTGGCGGCCTTCTTCGCCTACATCAACGGGGTGCAGCTGGCGTTCGCGGTGGTCTACGCCGCGATTCTGGTGACCGTGCTGTCCCTGGCGTGGAGCCTGATCGCAGCGCGGGGGGTGTCCTGCGCCCGCGAGGCCCCGGGCGGCACCCAGATGGTGGGGGAGCTCTTCTCGCAGCGCTTCCAGGTCAGCAACCGCTCGTTTCTGCCGATTCCCTTGATCGAGATGCGCGACCTGGCCCAGTTCCCCGGATACCGAGCGTCGCGCGGGCTGTCGCTGCGGGCTCATGAGGAGGCGATCTGGGACAGCGAGGTGAGGCTGCTGGCTCGGGGGCGTTACACGCTGGGACCCACCGAGATCCGGCTGGCGGATCCCTTCGGCCTCTTCCCGCGGCGGCTGCGCTTTCCCGCGGACGGGTCGGTGCTGGTCTACCCGGCCATCTACCACATGCCCGACTTCGCCTTCATCGGAGCCCGGGCGGGGCTGGACTCCGACCGCGGCGGGCGCCCCCGCGACCTTCCCCCCAGCGCATCCGGGATCCGGGAGCATGATCCCGCAGACGGGATCAACCGCATTCACTGGATCTCGACCGCCCGCAAGGGCCGGCTGATGAGTCGGACGTTCGACGCCGAGGAGGGCTCCGACCTGCTGGTGGTCCTGGACCTCCGGCGAGGGCTGCACTACGGCACCGCGCCCGAGAGCTCGCTGGAGTACGCGGTCACGCTGGCCGCCTCGATCGCCCACGGAGCGCTGCGCCACGGGCGGGCGGTGGCGCTGCTGGCGACCGACCGGGAGCTGACCAACATCGCCGCCGGCCGCGGCGACGCCCAGGAGCAGCTGATCATGGAGAGCCTGGCGCTCGCCCAGGCGGATGGACAGGTCGGGCTCGGGGACGTGCTCTACCGGCACATCCCCGCATGGCGGACCCGGGGCAACATCGTCCTTATCACCTCGGACCCGTCGGGTGAGTGGGTGGAGGCGATGGCGGCGGGATCCCAGCCGGGACGCAAGGCGGTGGCGATCTATGTGGACGCGCGCTCCTTCCAGAGCCCCGCCCGGACCAGCACGATCCCGGCCCAATGGCGGCTGGTACTCGACATCTGGACCATTCGTCGGGGCGATGACCTCTCCCGCCTCGACCCAGTGGTGGGCAGAGCCGTTGTCTGATCTGGCCCTGGTGATCCTCCTGGCCCTGGCGCTGGTGGCGGCGGTGGCAGCCGCCCCGGTGAGGAGTCCGGCCAGGGTCGCCGGCCCAGGCTCCGCAAGCGTGGTGGTGCGCTCGGTGCGCCAGCTCGGCGCTCCCACCTGGGTGAGCCTGGTGCTGGCGCTGCTGCTGGCGGTGTCCACCGCGGGCGCCCTGGCGGTGACCGTCCTGGGCAGCCTGGGGCTGTCGGGCTGCCTGGTCGCGGCAATCGGCGTCCTGATGGCCCAGGCCCTGGCCCGTCTCACCAAGAGCCGCGCTCTCGGGATCCTCGGCCTGGTGGTTGGCGGCATGGTCACGACGGTCGCCATAACCCTCCAGGTCGCGGCCGGGATCGGCGCCGGCGGGAGTCTGGCCGGGCTCTTCCAGCAGGTGATCGCCAGCCCCGCCAGCGCCCAGATATTCGCGCTCCTGGTGGTCTGCTGGGCGACCGGGGCCTGGGTGGGGTGGCTGGCGCTCCGCGAGCACGAGGGAGCGATCGCCTGCGCGGTCCCGCTGGTGGTCCTGGTGGCCGATTTGGTCAACATCCCCCAGATCCTCCAGGCCGCCCCGGCCTGGCCGGTGGCCGGGGCGATGGTGTCGGGGCTGGCCCTGGTCGGCTGGACCCACGAGGAGCGCCAGCTGGTCCGGTGGTCGGAGCTGGGGGTGCCCTGGTCCGGGGCGCGGCCGCAACGGGCGCTGGGGATGGTTGCGGGGGCAGCGGTCGTGTTGACCCTGGTGGCGCTGGTCGCCCCGCCTCTCAACCGCACCAACATCAGCGAGCGCTTCTTCCACTCCGGCCCTCACATCAGCCGGACCAGCCCCTCGGCCAAGATCGCCGCCATCTCCGGCTACTCCACCGCCGTGGTCCCGGGGGGGCCGATCCGCCAGGTTCGCGACCCGGTCCTCAGCTATCGCACCTCCGCTCCCGGCGGGGAGGTCTACCTGCGCGGGGTGGCCCTCACCGACTTCAGCAACGGGAACTGGTACCCGGCACCGGGGGCGTCGGTGACTCTCAAGAGCGGCCACCTCATCCCCTTCCAGGACTCGGGAGCGCAGGGCACGGCCGCCACCGAGCTGGACCGCAAGGAGGTCTCGCTGACCGTCACCTACCTGGGGACCGGCGCCCAGGAGGTGCCCGACCTCCTCTACCCGGGAAGCCCGTCGCAGACACCCAACCTGCCCGCGGTGTACCGGGTCCAGGGGGAGACCGCGGGCCACGCGCTGCTGACCGTGGACGACATCACGACCGAGGCTGGCCTGGCCAACTCCCTGCCGTCCTCGCAGACCATCACCACCTACGGGACGGTGTCGGAGGCCACCGCCCAGCAGCTGGAGTCCGCCGGCACCGACTACCCGTCCTGGGTCGAGGCGGACGCCGCGCTTCCCCCCGAGGCCGCCTTCATCGACGTCAACGAACTGGCGGCGGATGCGACCGCCATGGCGGCCGGGGCGACCAACCCGTATCAGATCGCGATCAACATCCAGAACGCGCTCAGGACCCAGGAGATCTACACCCTGGACCCGCCTCCGGTTCCGGCCGGGGTCTGGCCGATCGTGTACTTCCTCAACGACTCGCACCGGGGCTACTGCCAGTACTTCGCCTCCGCGATGGGAGCGATGCTCCGCACCCTGGGGATCCCCTCGCGGCTGGTAAGCGGCTTCGGCCCCGGGGAGGAGGGCAGGCTCAAGAATGGCGAGCGCCTGATCACCGAGGCGGACGCCCACACCTGGGTGCAGGTCTACTTCCCCCACTACGGATGGGTCAACTTCGAGCCCACCCCGGATGGCTTCTACCAGCCCACCGGGGCGGCCGCCGCCAGCACCGGTCCGGCACCGACCACCAGCGCTACTGTTCCTCACCCAGGGGTGCGCTCGACCGGGACCAACACCGCGCCGATCCAGCCCACGCTGCATCGCCACCACCTCGGACGCGTGCTCGGCTGGGTAGAGCTGGCAGTTGCCCTGCTGCTGGTCATCGTCCTTGTGCTCGGAGCTCTGCGGTGGTGGCTGTGGGTCAGGACCCCCGGCCAGCTGCGCCGCCGGCTCGCGCTGGCGGTGCGCCTGGGTAGAATGGGCGATCCACGCTGTCTCACAGTCACCGAGCTGGCGCGGGCGTGCGCCACCGTGGCGAGCCGGGGGAACCTAACTGGGGAGCAGGAACTGATGCTGTTGGCCGCCGTCGCCGACCGGATCGCCTTCTCGGATCAACCGCCGACGGTCGGCGCCGAGGCGCTGGCCGCGGGCTGGGGGCGGGTGCGTTCCGCGTATCCCGGGATGCTGTGGCGAGCATGGCGGCGGGGCCGGCGTCGGGCCGGGCCCGGCGCCAAGCCGACCGTCATCCGGCTGCAGAGCATCTGAGTGGAGCTCGCCATCCTCGGCAGCGGATCCGCCTTTTCCGACACCGGACATCAGGCGGGCTACCTGATCGACCGCCGGCTGCTCCTCGACTGTGGCGCGCCGGCACCGCTGCTCCTGTCGCGGATGGGGGTGGACCTGGCAGAGGTGGAGACGGTGGTCATCTCCCACCTCCACGGGGACCACGTCGGTCAGCTGCCGATGCTGCTGGTGGCCCGGGCGGTGACCCGGCCGGATGCCTCTCCCCTTCTGGTGCTCGGGCCGCGCGACCTGGCCGACCATCTGCGCCGCCTGGGGGAGCTGTCGCTGGGGGCGCATTTCTGGAGCTCCTTCTGTGAGCAGCACCCACCGGTGCTGCGGGAGGTCGAGGCGGGGACGGCCGAGGAGCTGGGGACGCACACGATCGAGTTCTTCGAGGTCGAGCACGTGCCGCAGCTCCACTGTCTGGCGATGCGGGTGGCCACCCCCGAGGTGAGCCTGGGCTACTCCGGCGACACCACCTTGTGCCCGGGGCTTCGCCGCTTGGCGGGTTCGGTGGACCACCTCCTGTGCGAGTGCACCGGATGGTCCAAGCCGGCCCCGATCCACCTCTGGAAGGAGGAGGTGGAGCAGCTGATGCGGGAGTTCCCCCAGACCTCCTTCCTGCTGACCCACCTCGGCGAGCGGCGCCCGGTGCCGGGGGCGCTGCTGATGTTCGACGGGCTCAGGCTCAGGCTGACCCGCCCGCCCGCGGACTGAACGGGGACAGCTCCAAAGGGTCGGCGCCCTCGACGACGGCCCGACCCAGGAGGTCGGCGGTGGCGGGGGCCAGGAGGACCCCGTTGCGGTGGTGCCCGGTGGCCAGCAGCACCCTCGGGGTGGCGGGCACCCGGCCGAGCAGGAGCCCCGACGGGGAGTGGGGGCGCAGGCCGGCCCAGCTATGGGAGAACCTCGCCCCCTCCAGCGCCGGCAGCAGGTCGGCCGCAATCGCACTGAGCCGTCCCAAGCCGCCCAGGGTCGGCCACGGCTCGAAGCCCGCCGCCTCCTCGGTCGCTCCAACCAGAACCAGGCCGGACCGCTTCTGGAGGACGTATCCACGATCGCCGAAGACTATCCGGGGCAACGTTCCCGGGGGCAGGCTGAGGGCCGCGATCTGACCGCGGACCGGCTCGATCGAGGCATCGACCCCGAGGCGATCCCAGAGGTTGCCGCTCCAGGATCCGGCGGCGATGACCGCGAGGTCGGCGGACCGCTCGCCGGCCGCGGTCTCAGCCGAGACCACACCGGCCTCGAACCGCAACCCTTTTACCTCCACCCCGGTCTCCACGATCACGCCCCGGTTATGGCATGCGAGCTCCAGCGCCTCGGTCACCCGATGGCTGTGGACATGGGCCTCATCGGGGTACAACAGGCCGGCCACGATCGTGGCGGACAGCCCCGGCACCTCGGCTCGGAGTTGGTCCAGGCTGAGCAGCTCGGACACCTGGATCCCCTGGGTGAGCTGCCACGCTCTGCGGACCTCAAGGTCCGAGACCGCCTCGGCGCGGCCGCTGACCCTGAGCAACCCCGAGGTCACGAGCTCGCAATCGACCCCGGAATCGGCCTGGAGCTCCTCCGCCCAGGAGCGCCATCTGCCGGCGCTGCGCCGGCAGAGGTCCAGGAAGGCCCCGGGAGCATGGGCCTCAACTCCCGCCGCCAGCATTCCAGCGGCCGCCGCCGAAGCCTGCTGGCCGCAGTGCGGATCGCGCTCCAACAGCCGCACCGCCACGCCCCGCTTGGCGAGCTCCCACGCCACCGCCAGGCCCACCACCCCGGCCCCCACCACCAGGCAGCTGGCGCGGTCGGAGCGGACGGGGGCGGTCACAGCTTCGAGCATATCCAGAAGGGGTCTCGGCGCGCCGGGGTTGACCCCGCGGAGCGTCGCGCAAACCACATCCTCACTGACACCGGGACGCACGCCACCGGTCGCCCCGGAGCATGAGGAAGCGGCGGTTCCTCCGTGCTGTTGCCCCTCAGCCGAGGCAGGCCCGGCGGGCGGCGGCCCACCACCCTGCCGAGTCAAGCTCACCGAGCCGGGCCTCGACAGCCTCGCGGGCCGCCTGGTGCTCCAGCTCGACCCTCACCGTCAGCCGGCGCAGAGCCGGACGCAGGTCGTGGTGGCTGCGACGAGAGATGTCGTCCATCCACTCCACCAGGATCGCGAGATCGTGAAATGTCCCCAGCAGGGATTGCAGCCGGCGCAGCTCCTCCTCCACGCGCTCGTGGCCGTCGGCGAGTGCCGGGCCGAAGAGCTCGAGCCGGTAGCGCAGACGGCGGGTGCGGATGCGCCGGCGGTGCAGCTCCCGCTCGCTCCGCTGGGGGATCGCCGCGCGGGCGAAAAGCGTGGCCAGCTGCCGATCCGCCACCTGGCGGGCGGGCTCGTGGGCGTCCCGCTTGTCCCTGACCTCGAAGCTCTTCGCCAACCGTCCCAGGCGGGCCAGGGCGCGCCCGCCCAGCAGCCGCTCGCGCTCCCTCGTCATCTCCGCCGCCACCGAGTCGGCGAGCCACCCGCGGGCGCTGGCCTCCAACCCTCGCAGGCCGGCCTGCGGCCCTCCGGCACCGGGAATGACCGAGGCCCCGTAGACCGCCGCCGCCCGGGGATCGTCGCGGCGATCCCACGAGACCGCGACCGGGCCCAGCACTGAGACGAGCAGCTCGTAGCGGACCTCGGTGTCGCGCAGCGGCCCGAGCAGCCGCTCAGCGGCCCGTAGGGGTCCCAAGCGCTCCTGTTCCCGGCGCGGAAGGCATTGGGAGAGGGCCGTGATCGCCTCCCGGAGGCGGCGCAGGGCGACCCGGGTGTCGTGGACCGCCTCCTGGTCGCCAGCCAGAGGCAGGCGCGCGGTCGCCCAGCGCAGCGCCTGGACCCGGTCCTCCAGGGCCGGCTGGGCGAGCTCGGCGCAGGTTGGTCCGTCAGGGGCTGACAAGGGCCGCCTCCGGTGCGTCCGGGCAGAGCAGCTCGGAACTGGCCAGTGGTCGCCACCAGTCCTCGCCGCGCTCCAGCACGCCGGTCACCATCCCGTCCCTCAGACCTCGCTCCGAGCAGCGGATCCGGTCCAGCCCGAGCAGATCCATGAGGTGGGCGAGGATCAGCGCGCCGCCCCGGCAGAGCCTGACCCGCTCGAGGTCCACTCCCGACTTGAGGGCCACCTCGAGCACCGAGCGTTCGCGGAAGATCTCGATCACCTCCTCCACCTCCCGCAGCCGCAGCCACGACCCTTTCGGCCTCCCGATCAGGCGAGGCAGGTTGGTTATGGTGCCACCAGTTCCCAGCGCCAGGGTACCGGGGGGCGGGGGCACGAGGTCGGGGATGAGCTCGTTGACCCGGCGCTGCATCGCCCGCCACTCCTCGGGACCCGGCGGATCACCGGCGGCGAGGGACGCGATCGATCCCGACCCGAGCGGCAGGGAGTGGTCTGAGCAGACCCCACCGGCGGGACCCAGCGCGACCTGGGTGGACGCTCCGCCGATGTCCAGCAGCAGAGTCAGGGTGCCTCGAGGGACCGCCATGGTGGCGCCGGTAAATGCGAGCTGCGCCTCCTCGGGCGCCGGCAGCACCACCACCTCGGTGAGGCCGGCGCGCTGCGCCAGCACGAAGGCGACCTCCTCGCCATTGCGGGCCGCGCGCAGGGCCTGGGTCGCGCCGACCGCTAGTTGCCCTGCCCCCCGTCGCCGGGCCTCGGCCACCTGCCCCGACAGGGTGGTCGCTGCCAGCTCCAGGCGCTCCGGCCCGATCTCGCCGGTGGCGGCCACATCCAGTCCCAGCTGGACGAACTCGCGGCGACGGAACAGCTGGCGGGGGAGCCGACCGGGCCGGCAGCTCGCCAGCAGGAGGTGGATGGTGTTGCTGCCAACGTCGATGGCGGCCAGGCGCGCCGCGCTGGTCATGGCGCCACGGCACACGGACGGCTAGCGCTCACGAACACATCGTACCTTCGTTCTTCGCCACCGCGGAGGGGACGTCCCGCGACGCTCGGGAGCTGGGCCTCCCACCTATACTTCGCGTCAGTGCCCACCTTGCACCTGGTGCGCCATGGGGTGGCGATGGACCGCAGCGCCTGGTCCGGCAGCGACCGCGGTCGGCCCCTGACCGAGTCCGGCTGGCGGCAGGCGCTGGCGATCGTGGCGGTGCTGGAAGACTCTCCGATCGTGCGCTTCTTGGCCAGCCCCACCGTGCGCTGCGCCGACACCCTGCTGCCCGCCGCCCACGGACGCGGGCTCGTGGTGGAGGAGCTCCCCTTCCTCTTCGAGAGCAACGAGCCCGAGAGCGTCGCGGCCGCCGGCCGCTGGCTCCAGGAGCTGACCGCCATCTGCCTGCCCGGGACCACCCGGGCCGCCGCCGCCTGCACCCACGGCAACATTCTGGTGCCCGTCCTGACCTGGGCCACGGGCAGCCCGGTCGAACGCTGCCCCAAGGGAGGTGTCTGGCGGTTCGACCTCAACTCCCGACGAGAGCTGGTGGCAGTCGAGTTTGCGGGGGTACTCAACCCCAGAACCGGCCGGTGGTCCCGATGACCGGACGAGAGCCGACCGGGCCTCAGCGCCTTCGATCGGAGGTGCTGGCCGCGATGGTGCGGCTGGGTACCGATGCCGGGCTCCTGCTGGACAGCGGGCGCCGCCTGCTCTGGTCGAGCCCCAACGCCGCCGAGCTGTTGGCGCGGAGCGACCCCTCGGGAGATCCGGCCGTCCCGGCGCTGGAGCCAGGCACCCCCCTGGGACTGGTGGTCGACGACCCTCGGGCGGCGGAGCTGGTGGGGCTGGCCTTCGAACAGAGGCAGATCCAGCGCTCGGAGATAAGCCATGACGGCTGGCGCAGGGTGTTGCGTGCGGTGGCGGCCCCGATCCGCTCCGGGCCCTCCCCGACCGTGCTCCTGATCCTGAGCGACGTCACCCACGAGCGCCGGCTGAGCCGCGCCCATCAGGAGCTGCTGGCGAACCTGTCCCATGACCTGCGCACCCCGCTGGCCAGCCTCACCCTGCTCGCCGAGACCCTGAACGGAGAGGCTCGCGGTGACCCCGAGGCCACCCAGGAGTTCGCCGCCCGGATCGCCGCCGAGGCGGAGCACCTGCACTCCCTGGTGTCGGGGATCCTGGACCTGGCCCGGCTGGAGGCGGGGGCCGAGCGTGCCAACCTGCAGACGGTGGACCTCCTGGAGCTCGCCCGGCGAGTCTGCGTGGGGCTGGGCCCCCAGGCCCGGGACCGCCGGCTGACCCTCCGCTGCCAGGGGGAGGCGATCCTGGCCCGCGCCGACCCGGAGCGCCTGGAACGGGCGCTGTCCAACGTGCTCGACAACGCGATCAAGTTCACCGGCGAGGAGGGCGAGATCACGGTCACCGTGGAGATGGTGGGCGCCTGTCCGACGGTGGCGGTGCGCGACACCGGCAGCGGCATCCCCGCCGCGGCCCTGCCCCGCATCTTCGACCGCTTCTACACGGGCGACCGCGCCCGCTCGGGTTCGGGCAGCGGGCTGGGGCTGGCGATCGCCCGTCAGGCGGTGGAGCTGCAGGGTGGGCGGATCGAGGTGACGAGCCGCCCAGGTGCCGGCACCGAGGTCCGCATCCAGCTCTGTCCTCCAGATCCGCCCCGTTGACGCGGCTCATCTAAGATCGAGAGATGGCAAGCGTGGCGAGAAGGCCGGAGCTGGCGGCGCAGCTGGCGGCTCGCCGTGACGGGGTGCGCCTGCTGGGAGAGCTGGTCGCCGAAGGGGTCGCCGGCGCCATGGGAGGCCTCGAGGAGCGCGATGGCGACCGCCTCCGCGGTGTGGTCGCGCGCGACCTGGAGATCAACGAGCGCCACCGGCTGGAGCGGGAGCGGGGCATCCAGCTCCTGGAGGACCGCCACCCTGCCGGCCAGGACCTACACGCCATCTTCGGCCTGCTGCTGATCGCCTCCGAGCTGGAGCGGATGGGGGACCACGCCAAGAGCTGCGCCCGCTACGCGCTGCCCCTGATCGAGCTCTCCTCGCGCCCCCGGATGGACGCGGTGATCCGCCTCGGGCGCTACGTGGAGGAGCAGGTGCGGGACATCATGCAGACGATCACCGCCACCGACGTGCGGCGCGCCCAGGACATCGCCGCCCGCGACGACCGCATCGACCGCATCTATCACCGGGTCTTCGACGACATGGTGGAGACCATGCGCGAGCATCCGGAGTGGGCCTATCCCGCCACCAACCTGCTGTTCATCGCCCACAACCTGGAGCGGATCGCCGACCGCGTCACCAACATCGCCGAGGATGTGGTCTTTTTGGAGACCGGCCGGCTGGTCGAGCTCGGTTGAGCGCGGAGGCGGCGGATCAGGGCAAGGGCAGGCGCGTGCTGCTCGTGGAGGACGAGGAGGCGGTGCGCATGACTCTGCGCTACAACCTGGCGGCCCAGGGCTATGTGGTCTCGGAGGCGAGCTCCGGCACCGCCGGACTCGAGCTCGCGCGCTCCCGCAGCCCCGACCTGGTCGTGCTCGATTTGATGCTTCCCGAGCTCTCCGGCGAGGAGGTGTGTCGAGCGATTCGCCAGGAGTCAGACGTCCCCATCCTGATGCTGACCGCCCGCGGCGCCGAGAGCGACAAGGTGGCCGGGCTCGGCCTTGGCGCCGACGACTACATGACCAAGCCCTTTGGGATCAAGGAGTTCATGGCCCGGGTGGCGGCCCTGCTACGGCGCTCCGAGCGCACCTCCCAGGCGGCCTCCACCGGCGAACTGATCAAAGTCGGCAACTTCACCGCGGACGCGAGGTCGCGGCGGGTGGTGGTGGACCAGCAGGAGGTGAGGATGAGCCCGAAGGAGTTC
Organism: bacterium; assembly: GCA_021791345.1. The sequence goes on along the minus strand of JAJYWT010000129.1, from coordinate 2,170 downwards.
AGCCTGCTCTTCTACCTGCTCACCCACCACGGACGCGTACACAGCCGCGAGGCGCTTCTGCGCGCGGTGTGGGGCACCGACTTCCACGGCGACAGCAAGACGGTGGCGGTCCACATCCGATGGATCAGGGAGAAGTTCGAGGCCTTCCCCAGCCTGCCCTTTCGCATCAACACCGTGTTCGGAGTCGGCTACCGGGTGGACCTCGCCCCGGGGGAGAGCCTGCAGCGGTGAGCCCGGCCCTGGCGGAGCCCGCGATCTCCCTGGTCGGGGTCTCCAAGTTCTACGGCAGCCGGGCCGCGGTTCTGGACCTCGACCTGGAGATCGGGCTGGGCGAGCTGGTGGCGGTGGTGGGACCCAACGGAGCCGGCAAGACCACCACCATCGAGATGATCGAGGGCTACCGGCGCCCCGACCGGGGCACCATCCGGGTCCTCCAGCACGACCCCTCCCGCGAGCCCGGGCCGGTCCGGGAGCAGGTGGGGCTGATGCTGCAGGAGGGAGGCATCTATCCCACCATCAAGGTCGGCGAGGTCATCCGGCTCTTCTCCTCATACTTCCGCGATCCCGCGCCCGGGGAGGCGCTGCTGGAGCGGGTCGGGCTCGCCGACCGGGTCGACCGTCGCTTCCGCCAGCTGTCGGGGGGCGAGAAGCAGAGGCTGTCCTTGGCGCTGGCTCTGGTCGGTCGGCCCCGGGTGCTCTTCCTGGACGAGCCCACCGCGGGCATGGACCCGCGCGCCCGGCTGCTCACCTGGGAGATCGTGCAGGAGCAGCGGGCGGCCGGGGTCACGATCGTCCTCACCACCCATTCGATGGAGGAGGCCGAGCGGCTGGCAGACCGGGTCGCCATCATCAAGGATGGATCCCTCATCGCCTGCGACTCACCGGAGCGCCTGCGAGGGGGCTCTGGTCCTGACCTGCTCCGCCTCGAGCTGCCCGCGCCGCTCGCGCCCGAGCTGCTGGTCTCCCTGACCGAGCACTTGGGAGCGGTGGAGGTCACCGAGCGCGGACGGGCGGCATACGACCTGGCCACCCCCCAGCCGGCGCGGGCCGCCGCCGCCCTCACGGCCTGGCTCGCCGACCGGGACCTGACCTTCAACGAGATCAGGATCGGCCGGTCGTCCCTCGAAGAGGTGTTCCTCAGCCTGACCGAGGAGCAGGGGGAGTGAGCCTGCCCACCTCCGCCGCCCGGCGCACCCCCCGCCGGCCGGGAGCGCTCGCAGCCCAGCTCCAGGTGGAGCTGCTGCTGCTGCTGCGCCAGCCGGAGAACCTGCTGGTGATCCTGATCCTGCCGGTTTTGCTGCTGGTCTTCTTCGCCGGCCTGCGGGTCCTGCCAACCCGGGACGGGCCCCCCATCTACTTTCTGGTACCCGGGATCCTGACCCTGGCCGTGATGTCGACCGGGATGGTGACCCTGGGAATCTCCACCGCCTACCAGCGCTACTACCGGGTTCTGAAGCGGCTCGGCGGGACTCCCCTCACCCGGCGCACGCTGGTGGTGGCCAAGGCGGGGTCGGTGCTGGTGGTGGAGGTCGGCCAGGTGGTGCTGGTGCTGCTCATCGCCCACTTCGGCTTCCACTGGCACGACCGGGGCAGCTGGTGGCTGGCCGCGGCGGTTGTGCTGCTGGGCAGCCTCACCTTCGCCGCGATCGGGCTCACGATGGCCGGGGCGCTGCGGGCCGAGCTCACCCTCGGAGCTGCCAACGGGCTCTACCTGCTGTTCCTGGTGCTGGGGGGGATCGCGATCCCGGTCAGCCAGCTGCCCGGCGCGATCCAGCCGCTGGCGCGGGTGCTCCCGGCAGCCGCCCTCAGCACCTCCCTGCGAGCGGTGCTGGAGGGACACGCCCTGCCGGCGGTGCCGCTCGCGCTCTGCCTGGCCTGGGCCGCGGTCGCAGTGGGCGCAGCGGTCAGCCTGTTCCACTGGGAATGACGCCGACCGCCACCGCCGAGCGGTGATAGTGTGAGGGCCTAAGTGATGGAGGGATTGCAACGTATGCTTGAGACCACTCACCGCACCTCGCTGCCGACCCCGTCGAAGGCCCTGCCAGGCCGCCAGGAGGCGATGCCGGTGGCGGGATCCCATCCGGTCCTGGGGCATCCCCTGCTGCCGCCCTTCCCCGCGGGGGTCGAGGTGGCCGTCTTTGGGATGGGCTGCTTCTGGGGGGCGGAGCGC
>JAJYWT010000151.1 GCA_021791345.1 bacterium | reverse complement strand
CGAGCGCATTGAAGAGAAGGTAGGTCCGGTAGGGCATCTCCCCCGCTCCGGCCAGGATGGCACCGAAGGTGCGCAGCACCGAGAGGAACCGCGCCACGAAGACCGCCAGCGCCCCGCGACGCTTGAAGAATCGGTCGATCAGGAGCAGGCGCCGGTGGTCGAGCCCCACATGGCGCCCCCACCGCTCCAGCACGCCCCGACCCAGGGACCGCCCCAGGCCGTAGCCGAAGTTGTCGCCCAGAATCGCGCCCACGGCCGCCAGCGCGATCACCACCGGCAGGCTGAGCCTGCCTGTCTCGGCCGAGTACACCGCCGCCAGGATAAGGGTGGTCTCGCCAGGAAACGGCACCCCGGTGCTCTCCAGGAGGGGAGCCGCGACCACGGCGAGATAGCCGTAGGTGTGAATCAGGTGGTCGGCGGAGAAGCTCAAGCGCGCTGCTGGGACTGCTCGAAGAGGGACGGCTCAGCGCCGAGCCTGGGGTATCCCAGCCCCAGAAGGCGTGCCATCTGCAGCCCGTTCACCACGGCGTAGTTGTCGCGGTTGTTGTTGAACAGGACATGCACCTCACTGACCTGCGCCGCCAGCGCCGCGATCCGGCCGCGCCACTCCTCCAGCTCCTCCTCCTGGTAGAGATAGTCGAAGCGATCGCCGGAGGTGGGGCCGGACCGATACCAGGTGCTTCGGTTGCGACCGTGGAATCGGATCACCGTAAGGCGCGGGTCGGTGACCTCAGCCAGGACCGGGAACGATCCGGTCCCCAGCTGAGGCTCGTCGACCACGCAGAGGGAGAGTTGCGCCTCGCGCAAGAGCTCCAGAACCGCGGGAACGACGCCCTCCTCCGCCCAGCTGCGGTGGCGGAACTCCACCACCACCAGGTCGTCGGGGTGGCGATCCCGAAGTCGGGCCAGCCGGTTCATGTTCTCAGGGCCGGCGGTGAACCAGGGGGGGAACTGGTAGTGGATCGCCCGCAGCTTGCCGGCCGTGCGCAGCGGCACAAGCGATGCCGCAAAGGCCTGCTCCTCTGCTGCGGTCGGCTCGCGAGGCGCCCCCCGCTCGCGCTCGTGATAGGTCAAAGAGCGGTGGGCCTTGAAGTTGAACCAGAATCCGGGAGGGGTGGAGCTCGCCCATGCAGCGGTGCGCGAGGGAGGGGGAATCGCGTAATAGCTGCTGTCCACCTCGACCAGGGGGAAGAACCTGGCGTAGTAGCGGAGCCGGTCACGGGCGGGCAGCCCCGCCGGGTAGAAGTTGCGGTGGTCGCTCCAATTGCAGGTCCCCACCCGGACCTCAGCCGCCATGCCCGTATGTTCGCAGCTGGGTGCGCGACGGGGATGGATCGATTAGCTTATCCCCATGAGAAAGCTGTCTTCGGCCCAAGTCGATTTCCTCCGCCGGCGCCAGTTCGCCCACCTCGCCACCATCAATTCCGACGGTAGCCCCCAGGTGACCGCCCTGTGGGTCGACACCGATGGGGAGGCGGTCCTCATCAACACCGCCAAGGGCAGGGTCAAGCACCGCAACCTGGTCCGCGATCCCCGACTGGCGATCTCGATCGTGGACTTCGAGAACCCCTACGCCAGCCTCACGATCTCGGGTCGGGCGGAGTTCATCGACGAGGGCGCGGTGGAGCACATCCGCTCCCTCCAGGAGAAGTATCACGGCAACCGCGACTTCCACCTGGAGCCGGGCGAGGAGCGGGTGATCATCCGCGTCGTGCCCGAGCGGATCGGGGGCAGCGTGGCCTAGGGGCGGACCGGGCCCCCGCCCGTCGGCTCGGCGGCCCGCGCGATTCGCTCCAGGTCATCGTCGGTGAGGCTGACCGAGGGCGCGCCGATCCAGCCGTCGACCTGCTCCGGCGAGCGGGCCCCCACGATCGCGCCGGTCACCCCTTCCCAGGCGAGGGTCCAGGCGACCGCCACCGCGGCCACCGTGGTGCCGAGCCGCTCCGCGATCGGGGTCAGGGCGGAAGCCAGCTCGAGGTTGCGGGCGAGACGTTCCCCCTGGAACTCGGGATCCCGCGAGCGCCAGTCGTCCGGCCGCAGAGAGGCGGCGCGGTCCCATGAGAAGGCCCCGGTCAGCAGGCCCGCCTGCATGGGGCTGTACACGATCACCCCGGTCGAATGCCGCCGACACCAGGGAATGACGTCGGCTCCCGCTTCCCGGCGGATCAGGGAGAAGGGGGGCTGGAGGGAGTCGACGTGGCCGATGGCGTCGGCACGCTCCAACTGCTCCGAGCTGTGGTTGGAAAGGCCCACCGCGCGCACCTTGCCCTCCTGCTTGAGCTCCAGCAGGCAGCCCCAGTACTCCTCCAGCGGAGTCCCGTCCGTCGCCGGCCAGTGCATCTGATAGAGGTCGATCCGCTCCAGTTGGAGCCGCCGCAGCGAGCCCTCAAGCTCCGTGCGGATCGAATCCGGACGGCCGACCTCGCGCGGCTCCTTGGTGCGGTCGTGCGGATCCCAGACCAAGCCGCACTTGGTGAAGACGTACGGCCGGTCGCCTTGGGGCAGGTCGCGCAGCGCCCGCGCCACCACCTCCTCCGAGTGGCCCAGGCCGTAGACCGCCGCCGTGTCGATCCAGTTGACCCCGACCTCCAGCGCGCGATGGATTGCGGCGATGGACCGCTCATCGTCCTGAGCGCCCCAGGAGAACGCCCAGTCCCCTCCGCCCACCGCCCAGGCCCCGAAGCCCACCCTGGTGATCTCCATGCCCGTGGTGCCCAGGACCGTACGGGGAATGTCCATCAGCCTCTCCCTTGCCAGTGCCCGCCACCGCCAAGCCCAAGAATATAGGAGAGCGCCGGTTGCCCCGATCAGGCGACGCGCCGTCGCGGCGCGCCGACTCTTCGGAAGTGGACTGGCGGCACTGAAGGTCCAGGCATCGGTGACCACCGCCAGCCCGGGGCCCGCTCCGATCGACTATGGGGCTACGATCGGCGAGATATGAAGGTCGTGCGGAACCACGGACGCGCCCGCCGTCGAATGCTCATCGGCGCGGTGGCCCTCAGTGCGGTCGAGTGGGTTTACGTCGCCAGCCGGCGCGGCCGGGTGCTGGCCCTGGACACGGTGGTGAGCTGCCGAGGCGGACACCGGTTCACCACCTGGTGGATTCCCGGCGCCTCGGTCAAGTCGTTGCGGCTCGTCTTCTGGCGGATCCAGTTCTGCCCGGTCGGACGCCATTGGAGCCTGGTCGGCCCGGTCCGGGTGTCGACCCTGAGCGAAGGGCAGCTGCGCGAGGCACAAGCCCAGCACGACTGGCGGCTGCCCTGAGGGCCAACCGCGGCGGTCCCGGCCCGGTCGCCGCCGGCACGCCCCGGTGGCGGGGAAGCCAAGCCTGACCCTAGCCAGACGGCCGGCTGATTGGCGGTCGCTACGATTGAGTGAAAGTGAAACCTCAACCGGTCGTGGCTGACCAACCGTTGGCGAGCGACCCCCTCGACCTCAACCTGGTGATGGCGACCGTCAACGGCTCCGGCAGCCAGTCAGCGAACCTGGCTTTGACCCGGGCTCTCTTCGAGATGGGCCTGGGGGTGGCCCCCAAGAACATCTTCCCCTCGAACATCGAGGGCCTGCCGACGTGGTTCTTCCTACGCGCCACCGAGGCGGGGCACCTGGGGGGACGCCGCCAGGCGGACCTGCTGGTCGCCCTGAACCGGGCGACGTACCCGCAGGACCTCGGGCGGCTGCGCCCGGGTGGTGTGCTGATCTACGAGCAGGCCTTCGGTGATCCGGGACCGGGTGGGCCCGAGGGCCTGGTCCCGTACCCTGTCCCCTTCGCCAAGCTGGCCAAGGAGGCGGTCGCCGATCCCGACCTCCGCAAGTACCTCACCAACATGATCTACGTGGGGGTGGTGGCCGAGGTCCTGGGCATCCCCCAAGAGGCGTTGACAGCTGCTCTGGAACGCCAATTCCGCCGCAAGCCCAAGGCGGTCGCCTCCAATCTCGAGGCGATCGGCATCGGGCGCGCCTATTTCCGGGAGATGTTCGGAAGCAGCGCATCCCTCAGGGTGCGGCCGGCCGAAACCGCGGGGCGTCGGATGCTGTTGGAGGGCAACCAGATGATGGCCCTCGGGGCGCTCATGAGTGGCTGCACCGTGTTCGCGTGGTACCCGATCACTCCGAGCTCGTCCGTCGCCGACCACCTGACCGCGCTGGCCGAGCGGACCAGGGTCGATCCAAAGACCGGCGAGCGCCGGATCGCCATCGTTCAGGCCGAGGATGAGCTGGCGGCGGCCGGGATGGTGGTAGGAGCGGGATGGGCCGGGGCGCGCGCCATGACCGCGACGTCCGGCCCCGGCATCTCCTTGATGGCGGAGTTCGTCGGTCTCGCCTATTACGCGGAGATCCCGGCCGTGATCGCGGACATCCAGCGCGTGGGGCCGTCGACCGGCCTGCCCACCCGGACCATGCAGGGAGACCTCCTGTTCACGTACACGCTCTCCCACGGGGACACCCGCCATCCGGTCCTGCTCCCGGGCAGCGTGCTGGAGGCCTACACGATGACCCAAGACGCGTTCGACCTGGCCGATCGGTTGCAGACCCCGGTATTCATACTGTCGGACCTCGATCTGGGCATGAACCTCTGGATGTCGGAGCCACCTCCGTATCCGCAGCGCGGCTTTGATCGGGGCAAGGTGCTGAAGGTGGAGGACCTGCAGCGGCTGAGCCGGTTCGAGCGCTATCGCGATGTCGACGGGGACGGCATCGCCGCGCGCACCCTGCCGGGGACGCCCCACCCGCTGGCCGCCTACTTCACCCGAGGAAGCGGCCATGACGAGGGCGCCCGCTACACCGAGAGCGAGGAGGTCTACCCCCGCGTGATGGCCCGGCTGCGCCACAAGCTGGAGGCCGGGATCGAGCGGCTGCCCCAGCCGAAGCTGGAGGTCGACCCCGGCGCCGAGGTCGGCATCATCGCCTACGGCAGCTCCGATGCCGCGGTCGTGGAGGCCAGGGAGGAGTTGCGCCGGCTGGGTCTTCCGACCGCCTACCTCAGACTGCGATCGGTGCCTCCGGGGAGGGCGGTGTCCGAGTTTCTCGCGCAGCATGAGCGGGTCTACCTGGTGGAACAGAACCGGGACGCCCAGATGCTGGGGCTCCTGCGCATGGAGCTGCCCCCCGAGTTGACCGGGAGGATCCGCCCACTCCTCCACTTCGACGGCTTTCCCCTCTTCGCCGACGATGTCGTGGAGATGCTGGCCGAGCGGGAGCAGCTGGGGCCCCGGACGACCCCGAGCCCCGAGCTGGTCGGCACCAGGGGGCGCAGCTGATGGCGGTCGCCACCAGGTCCAACCGCCTCGGGCTGACCCGGGAGGATTACAAGGGGCTCGCGACCACGCTCTGCGCGGGATGTGGCCACAACTCGATCACCAATCACCTGGTGAAGGCGCTGTTCGAGAGCGGGGTCGATCCCTACCGCGTCGCCAAGATGAGCGGGATCGGCTGCTCCTCCAAGGCGACCGCGTACTTCATGGAACGCTCGCACGCCTTCAACGCCGTCCACGGGCGGATGCCCGCGGTCACCACCGGCGCTGCGGTCGCCAACCGCCAGCTCATCTATCTTGGGATCTCCGGCGACGGTGACACCGCCAGCATCGGGCTCGGACAGTTCTGCCATCTGGTTCGGCGCAATCTCGACTGCACCTACTTGGTCGAGAACAACGGCGTCTACGGTCTGACCAAGGGCCAGTTCTCGGCGACCGCGGACCTCGGCTCGGTTCAGAAGCGGGGCGCGGTCAACGAGTTCGAGACCATCGACATCGCCGCGCTGGCGGTTCAGCTCGGGGCCTCCTTCGTCGCCCGCAGCTTCTCGGGAGACGGCGCCCAGCTGGTGCCGCTGCTGCGAGCAGCTCTGGCGCACCGGGGCGCGGCGATCCTGGACGTCATCAGTCCCTGCGTCACCTTCAACGACCATGAGGGCTCGACCAAGAGCTACGCCTACCTCAAGCAGCATGACCTGGTGCTTCAGGAACTCGACTTCATCCCGCACCAGCAGGAGGTCGAGGTGTCCTACCCCGAGGGCGAGGTGGTCGACGTGGAGTTGCACGACGGCTCGCGGCTGCGGTTGCGCAAGCTGGGGCCGGACCACGACCCCACCGACCGTCTGGCCGCCCTCACGGTCCTCGACCAGGCCCGGCGCTCGAAGGAGGTGGTGACCGGGTTGCTGTACATCAATCCGCAGGCGCAGGACTTCTGCACCCGGGAGCGGCTGGGCGCCATCCCGCTGCGCGATCTCGGGGAGGCGGAGCTCAGACCAGACCAGGAGCTCTTTGAGGAGCTGATCGCCTCCTTCGGGTGAGCCGTGAGCCCCCGCCGGTCTTCTCTAAGTGCTGTCTAAGGCGCAGGCCGCAACCCTCCGGTAGCTTGGTGAGCATCACCTGGGCCAACCATCAAATCGGAGGAGCACATGCACAGTCTCGTCAGAACGACCCTGGCGGTGGCGGCGGGGGCGGCGGTCGCTAGCATCGGCGGAGCGATCGCGGTCACGGCCGCCACCTCGAACCCGGCTACCTCCCCCAGCAGCCCGCACGGCCTTCACCAGGGCTGGCATCATCTGCCGCGGATGGCAGGGGTGATCACGGCCGAGTCCTCCAGCGGCGGCCTCTTCGGCAAGGGCGAGCTCACGGTCACCGCACCCGACGGGAAGACTCTCACCCTCTCCCTCACGCCGAAGGCCACCATCTGGCTGTACCACGGCCCCGGTGTCAAGCCGACCCGGGAGGCTGTGAGCAACCTGGCCAAGGACGAGGTGGTGGTGGTCACCGGAAAAGGCCTCTTCAGCAGCCGCCACCTGGCCCGCCACGTCCTGGACCTGGGGATTCAGGCCACCTCCCCTGGCTGAACCCCACCGCCCGGGCTGCCTCCTTCCGGGGGGTGGCCCGGGCGACCGATGGCCGCTCGAGCACGGCCCGCGGCCAGCTCTCAGCCGTAGGTGTAGCCGCCCGGTAGCGGCCTTGGCGGCTCGGGCCCGACGTAGATCGCCGATGGGCGGATCAGGCGGTTGTGCGCCGCCTGTTCGCAGATCGCGGCGGTCCAGCCCACGGTGCGGCTGCTGGCGAAGGTCGGGGTGAACATCTCCCGGGGGATCCCCGCGGTGTTCATGACCACGCCGGCGTAGAACTCCACGTTGGTGTAGAGCCGGCGCCCCGGCTTGAGCTCGTTCAGCACCAGCAGCGCGGTCTGCTCCACGTGCTCGGCGAACCGTGCCTGCTCGCCCCCCATCTCCAAGGCCACCTGGCGGAGCAGGGTGGACCGGGGGTCATCGGTCTTGTAGACCCGGTGCCCGAAGCCCATCAGGCGCTCGCCGGACTCCACCTTCTGGCGGAGATACGCGTAGGCTCGGTCCGCGGTCCCGATCTCGTCAAGGGTCTGCAGTGCGCGCGAGGGCGCACCCCCATGCAGCGGCCCCGACAAGGCCCCGATCGCCCCCACCAGCGCGGATCCCATGTCGGCCCCGGTCGAGGTGATCACCCGGGCGGTGAAGGTGGAGGCGTTGAAGCCGTGGTCCATGGTCAGGATCAGGTACTTCTCCAAGGCCCGTGCATGGTCCGCAGGAGGACGTTCCCCGGTCAGCATCTGGAGGTAGGCGGCGGCGTAGCCCAGATCCGCGTCGGGCCGCACCGTGGGCTTGCCCTGGCTGGCCCGGAAGAGTCCCATCAGCAGCACCGGGACCAGCGCGGTCATGCGCAGCGCGTCCTCCCGCACCTCCTCAGGTCCTATGTCCAGCACCGGGCGGAGCCCGAGCCGGTCCGCGGCCAGAGAGACCGCCGTCCGGAGCGCGTTGAGAGGGACGAAGGGGCTGCCGGCCGCCAGCTCCGGCAGCAGCTCCGCCAGACCGGTGGGGAGCGCCCTCAGGGCTGCGGTGCGCTCGCGAAACGCCGCCAGCTCCGACGCGTCCGGAAGATGGCCCATCACCAGCAGATGCCACACCTGTTCGAAGGAGAGTTCGGCGGCCAGCTCGGCGGCGTTGTAGCCGCGGTAGTGGAAGAAGCCCTCCTCGCCCCGGACGTCACCGATCTCGGTCTCGGCCACCGCCACCCCCTCGAGGCCGGGCGGGGCCAGCCGGGGAGGCGCCGGTTCAGTCGCCGCGTCGCTCAATGCGCGCCGGAGTTGGTGGGGTCGCTCGAGTGCGGCTGCTGGGCCTCCGCCCGAGCTGCCTGCCGGAAGAGCACCACCCACGCCACCAGAGATCCCCCGGCGATCAGGGTCAGCACCGCCAGGGGCAGGGCCACCTGCATTGCGTCAAGCATCGTGAAACTCCTCCTAACAGGAGTATTCTATCCCTCGTGCTGAACTAAGCGAGCGTCGCATGGGCGGCCCTGGCCGCCCCGGTCCCTGCCGCCACGGCCCGCGGTGCAACGCATCGCCTGGGCTCTGATTTCGGACCCGCTCGAGGAGCAGCCTTGAACCCCCCTGTCCTGGACCCACGCCGCGCTCGCCTGGCCCTGTTCGGCCTGGTCGGAGCCAGCTTCGCCGACGCCCTGGGGGCGACCATGATCCTGCCGGTGGTGCCCCTCTTCCTGCGCCAGGCTGGGGCCTCCTACGCGGAGATCGGTCTGGTCGCGGCCGCCTTCTGGGGCGCCGGGCTTCTGGTCGGATATCCCATCGGTCGGCTGTCGGACCGGCTCGGCCGCAAGCGGCTGCTCGTGATCAGCCAGGTGGTGTATGCCGCCGCCACCGCCACCTTTGCCCTCAGCCCCTCCCCGCTCTGGTTCCTGGCCCTGCGGGCGCTCCAGGGGGGAGCCGCCGGAGCCGCCAACGTGCTGGCCATGGCCGCGGTGGCGGACGTGGTGGTCCCGGAGCGGCGGGGGCGGGCCTATGGATCACTGACCGGCGCCTACATGACCGGGACCATCGTCGGCCCCCTGATCGGGGCGACCCTGTTCACCCTCTCGGTCGCCCTGACCTTTTTGGCCTCGGCGCTGGTGGCGCTGGCGGTGGGGGTCATCATCGCCGCGACGCTGCCGGGACGCGCCGCGGTGGTGGCCGCCAGAGTTCCGCTCCGCCTGGGGGCAGCGGTCTGGCGCAACCGGGCGGTGCTGGGGATCCTGCTGGCATCCGCGGCCCTGGGCCTCTTGATCGGGATGTACGACACCCTCTGGAGCCTGCTGATGCACGCCCGCCACGCCACCGATTTCGAGATCGGCCTCTCGTTCACCCTGTTCGGCCTGCCGTTCGCGCTCGGGTCGTGGCCGGCGGGCTGGTTGGCGGACCGCGTGGACAACCGCTGGCTGGTGTTCATCAGTCTGGTCGCGGCCGCGGCATTTGCGGCCACCTACCCCTTCCTGCCGTCTCCCGGCTGGCTCATCGGTCTCGGGGTGTTCGAGGGGATCTTCACGGTGACCGGGGCCCCGGCCCGGCTCGCGATGCTCTCCCGCCAGGTGCGCCCAGATGATATGGGGAGCGTCCAGGGAATCTACGGCTCGGTCCAGGTCGGGGCATCCGCGGTCGCCTCCGCCCTCGCCGGGGCGCTGTTCGGGATCGCCCTGCCCCTGCCCTTCGTCGCGACCGCGGCGGTCATGCTCTTGGCAGCGCTCGGGCTCTGGCCGCTCTGGCGGGGGGTGCAGGGGCGGCCGCAACATTCCGCGGCCGCCGCTCCGGCCAGAAGGTGAGTGGGGCCCGGCACCTTCTGGTGCCGGGCCCCACAGGATCCGCCAGGGTTCAGTTGGTGGGCAGAACGATCCGCCGGAAGGTGGCGTTGGTCACATCCGCGAAGGACGTGTAGAGCGCCGCGATCGCGGTGATGATCCCAAAGTAGCCGCCGATCTTGGTGAACCCGGTGCCTCCGCCCCAGCCCCAGGCTCCGAAGGCAAGCAGGAAGAAGGTGATGAACAGGAGCAGGAAGACCACCTGCACCGCCCTGGTCCCCCCCAGCGAGGCCACGAACATGTAGAGGGTGAACACCCCCCACATGAACAGGTAGAGGCCGATGATGGGGCTGGCGTCGGCCGGGGTCACCGACTTGGCCCAGACCCCCACCAGCAGGTAGTAGCTAAACCAGAAGGCGCCGTACGAGCTGAAGGCGGTGGCGGCGAAGGTGTTGCCGCGCCGGAACGCCCACATCCCCGCCAAGAGCTGGGCGAATCCGCCGTAGGCGGCGGCCATCGGCAGGACCGCGGTGGTGGCGCCGGCTCCGATGATCCCCGCGTTGATGAATGAAAGCAGCATGGTCGTGAGGCCGAACCCGGCCAGCCCCAGAGGGGCGGGGTCGGCGATCGCCGGAGTCGCCTCCTGGGTGTGCATCACCGGCTGCGGGCCGGCGGTCGGATTGTTGGCAGCCATCAGTTGACTCTTGAGCCTCCGTTTACTAAGCGCTGATGAATCAGGGTCGCCGCTACTCCCGTCGCTATTGCTCCTTGCCCTCCTCTGCTACGGCCCTTGAGCGCAACTCCTCGACCACCGATGGGTCGGCCAGGGTGGTGGTGTCTCCCAGGGCCCGATGCTCCGCGACGTCCCGCAGCAGGCGGCGCATGATCTTCCCGGAGCGGGTCTTGGGCAGCTCGGGGGTGAAGACGATGTTGGCGGGAGCCGCGATCTTGCCGATCTTCTTGCCCACGTGGTCGCGCAGCTCGGCGAGCAGCTCGACCGAGGGCTGGTGGGCCGCCTTCAGGGTCACGTAGGCGACGATCGCCTGTCCGGTCTGCGGGTCCTGCCTGCCGGTCACGGCCGCCTCCGCGACCGCGGGGTGGTCGACCAGCGCCGACTCCACCTCGATGGTGGAGATGCGGTGGGCGGACACGTTCATGACGTCGTCGATCCGGCCCATCAGCCAGAAGTCACCGTCCTCGTCCTTGCGAGCCCCGTCGCCGACGAAGTACACCCCCGGGAAACGCGACCAGTAGGTCTGCTGGTAGCGCTCGGGGTCCTTGTAGACTCCCCGGAGCATCGCCGGCCACGGCTTGCGGATCACCAGGTACCCGCCCTGTCCGGGAGGCACCTCCTCGCCGCGCTCGTCGTAGACCGCCGCGTCGATGGTGGGAAACGGCTTGGTGGCCGATCCCGGCTTGGTGGTGGTCACCCCCGGCAGCGGCGTGATCAGGATCATCCCGGTCTCGGTCTGCCACCAGGTGTCGACGATCGGGGTCCGGCCCCCACCCACGTGCTCCCGGTACCAGATCCACGCCTCCGGGTTGATCGGCTCGCCGACCGTGCCCAGGAGCCTCAGAGAGCTGAGGTCGTGCTTCTGAGCGTACTGCGGGCCCCACTTCATGTGGGTTCGGATGGTGGTGGGCGCGGTGTAGAGGATGTCCACCTTGTAGCGCTCGATGATCTCCCACCAGCGCTCCTCATTGGGGTGGTTGGGGACGCCCTCGTAGATGACCCCGGTGGTGCCGTTGCAGAGGGGGCCATAGAGGATGTAGCTGTGGCCGGTCACCCAGCCGATGTCGGCGGCGCACCAGTAGACGGAGTCCGGCTTGACGTCGAAGATGTAGTGGTGGGTGGTCGCCACCCCCACCAGGTACCCACCGGTGGTGTGGACTATCCCCTTGGGCTTGGCGGTGGTGCCGCTGGTGTAGAGGAGATAGAGCAGGTCCTCGGAGTCCATCGGTTCGCAGGGGCAGGTGGCGGGATCATCGCTGAGCCCCTCGACCAGCTCGTCGAGATAGATGTCGCGCCCCGCCTTCATGTTCACCGGATCGCCGATCCGCCGCACCACCAGGCAGCTGCGCACGGTCGGCGACAGCTCCATGGCGGCGTCGCAGTTGGCCTTGAGGGGGACCTTGTTGCCCTTCCGCCAGCCCTCGTCCTGGGTGATCAGGACCTCCGCCTCCATGTCGTTGAGCCGGCCGGCCACGGCCTCGGCCGAGAAGCCGCCGAACACCACCGTGTGAGGGGCCCCCAGCCGGGTGCAGGCCAGCATCGCCACCGGCAGCTCCGGACACATGCCCATGTAGATGCCGACCGGCGTTCCCTTCTTGACGCCGAGCTTCTTCAGCCCGTTGGCGAAGCGGACCACCTCATGCTGCAGGTCCGAGAAGGTGATGGTGCGGCGCTCGTCCACCGGCTCACCCTCCCAGTAGAAGGCGACCTTGTCGCCGCGCCCGGCCTCGACGTGCCTGTCGACGCAGTTGTAGCAGACGTTGAGCTGCCCGCCGAGATACCACTTGGCATACGGCGGCTCCCACTCGTAGAGCTTGTCGAAGGGTCGAAACCAGCTGACCCGGGCCCTCCCCTCCTGCTCCCAGAACTCCTCGAAACCGCGCGTGTAGATGTCGGGTTGGGCGTTCGCCTGGGCGGCGAATTCGGGTGGCGGCGGGAAGCGCCGACTCTCCTCCTGCAGCGCGTCGATCCGGTTTGCGTCAACGGTCATATCGCCCTCCTGTCTGCTGGCTGCGGGCACCCTTCACAGGTGTGAGCTCCCTCCCCCAATCGGGACTCCGACACACGACTCGTCTGGCTGCAGGTTAGACACCACCCCGCCAGGCTTCAACGCCAGCGCGGCAAACGGTCACTTTTGGGCCTGTTCGCGGTTGGTTTCCGGCGCTGAGCGGCGCTCAACTTGCGCGCCGCGAGCACCCGGGGGATGATGCCGCCATGCCCTGGCAGTTGGTCGTCTTCTCGGAGATCGCCCTGACCACCGCCGCCGCCGTGGTGGTGACGCGCCGACTGGGGCGGCGCGCCCACGCCTTCGACACCGACGCGGAGCGGGCGACGATGAGGACCCTCGCCTTCGCCACCCAGGCGGTCTCGACCCTGCGTCAGGGGTTGACCGCCAAGACCGCCGCCAAGGTGCTGCGCTCGTTGGTCCCGCAGTCGGCCGGGTTGGCGGCCGCGCTCTACGACAGCCGTCAGCTGCTGGCGTTTCAGGCCGTGGCGGGCAGCCGGGCCGAGGGCCACCTGAGGCACCTCCCAAAGGAGGGGCGCGAGATCCTGGCCTCCCTCTCCACCGGGCGCACCCAGCTGGTCAAGCTGCACTCCGGCGAATCCTCGGCGGGGTGCCCGCTCAAGGTGGCGGTGGTCGCACCGATCGGGCTGGAGGATCGCCCGGTCGCCTGCCTGGTGACCTTCCACGCCGGCGAACCCAGCCCGGCCCAGCTGCGGATCACCACGGATCTGGCTGAGCTGCTGGCGACCCAGCTCCGGCTGCAGCGGGCCGACCAGCAGCAGGCGGCGCTGGTGCGTTCCGAGCTGCGGGCGCTGCGGGCACAGATCTCGCCCCACTTCATCTACAACACGCTGGCCACCATCGCGAGCTTCGTGCGCACCGACCCGGAGCGGGCTCGGGAGCTGTTGACCGAATTCGCTGACTTCAGCCGACGGGCGTTCTCCGGTCCGACGGCTGAGTTCACGACTCTGGCGGACGAGCTGGTGTACGTCAACCAGTACCTGACCCTGGAGCAGGCCCGCTTCGGCAGCCGGCTGGCGGTGCGGTACCACATCGAGCCGGAGGTGCTCAGCACCGTGGTCCCGACCCTGCTGGTGCAGCCGCTGGTGGAGAACGCGGTCAAGCATGGGATCGAGCGACGGCCTGGCAACGGCACCATCGTGATCGAGGCCGACGACCAGGATGATGAGTGCCTGATCACGGTCCGGGACAACGGGGATGGGTTCGCGACTCCGCTCGACCTCGGCGAGCACCCCGGCGCGCTCGCCAACATCAACCGCCGTCTCAACCAGATCTTTGGTCCCGCCCACGGTCTGGAGATCGAGTCCGCGCCGGGCTCGGGGACCTCGGTCAGCGTGCGGATACCCAAGTACCGGCCCGGCGTCAAGGCGTCGTAGCTTTGGAGCAACGCTTCCGGGCCCTGGTGGTGGACGACGAGGCGCCCGCTCGGGGCGAGCTCTGCTACCTGCTGCGTCAGGCGCCCCGGGTGGCGGACGTCCGGGAGGCTGAGGACGCCAGCGGGGCCATGGACGCGCTCACGAGCGACGGCGCGGACGTGGTCTTCCTGGACATCCAGATGCCGGGGCTGGACGGCCTCCAGCTGGCGCAGCTGTTCGCCGCTGTGGAGAGCCCGCCTCCAGTGGTCTTCGTGACCGCCTTCGCGGAGCACGCTGTCGACGCATTCCAGCTGGCCGCCTTCGACTACCTGCTGAAACCGGTGCGCCAGGACCGGCTCAATCTCACCCTGGAGCGGTTGGCGATCTGGGCCCAGCAGAAGGGGCGCCGCGGCCCGGACTTCGCCGACGGCCAGTCGCTCGACGACCGGCTGGCGGTCACCCACCGGGGGCGGATCCTGCTGCTGCCGATCTCGGAGATCCGCGCCGCCGAGGTCTCCGGGGACCGGCTGGCCCTGATCACCCCCGACGGGCGCTTCCTGGCCCGCTTGCGGCTGCAGGAGCTGGAGGAGCGGTTGGCCCGTCAGGGATTCATGCGCGTGCACCGCCACTACCTGGTCAACCTCCGGCACGTGGCGGCGGTGGAGGCCTTCGTCAACAACACCTACCTGCTGCGGATGGAGGGGATCGGGGACCTCACCGTCCCGGTGTCGCGCCGTCACGGCCCCCAGCTCCGGCAGGCGCTGGGGCTCTGAGGTGGCGAACCCCGACCCCTCTTGGGGGGCGGTGCGGGACCGGGGGCCCGAACCGCAGGCGTCGCGGCTGCTCGAATTCGAGGAGCAGACGGCAGTCGGCACCCTCTACCTGCAGGCGCTGATGCGCCGCCAGCTTCGCCTCAGCCTGACTCTGGCCTTCATCTTTGTCGCCTACCTGTTCGCGCAGCCGCTGCTATCCACCTGGTTCCCGCAGTGGGCAACCGTGCGGGTGCTGGGGGTGCCCCTGCCCTGGCTGGTGCTCGGGGTGGGCTCCTACCCCATCCTCATCTGGCTCGGCTCGATCTACGTCCGCCGCGCCGAGGAGGTCGACGATGAGTTCACCGACCTCCTCAGCTGAGCGCTTCGGTTGAGCCCGTCCGCGGCCGCGGTCCTGGGACTGCTCGCGATGGCCGGGGTGAGCCTGGGCGCGGGGATGTTCGCCCGCCGCTTCGCGCACACGACCTCGGACTTCATGGTGGCGGCCCGGGCGGTGCCGCCGCGGCTCAACGCCGCCGCCATCAGCGGGGAGTACCTGAGCGCGGCCTCCTTCCTCGGAGTGGCCGGACTGGTCATGCAGTACGGATACGACGTCCTCTGGTATCCGGTCGGGTACGCGGCGGGCTACCTCCTGCTGCTGCTGTTCATCGCGGGGCCCCTGCGCCGCTTCGGTGCCTACACCATCCCCGACTTTGCCGAGGGGCGGTTCGACAGCCCCCGCTTCCGCCAGCTGGCGGTGGGGCTGGTGCTGGTGATCGGGTTCTTCTACGCGCTCCCCCAGGTGGAGGCGGCGGGGATCACGGTGGAGACTGCCTCCGGCCTGCCCTACTGGGTGGGGGTGGCGGTGGTCTCGGTGGTGGTGGTGGCGGCGGTGACGGGAGGCGGCATGCGGGGCATCACCCTGGTGCAGAGCCTCCAGTTCGCCGCCAAGATCTTCGCGATCTCGCTGCCGGCGTTCCTGCTGCTGCTGCACTTCGGAGGCCCCGGGGCTGCGTTCGCCCGGACCGCGGGTGATCTGGCACGGCTTCCCACCAAGGTCAGCTACACGGTGGCCAGGGGGGAGATCTGGCAACTCCCCGCACGGACAGAGATCCGCGTCAGCCGGCCGACTCCGGTGGAGTGGACGTCCCAGCCAGCCGTGCGCTCCCCCGGGGCGGTGACCGCCGAGATCTCGGGAGGAGCTCCGGGTCCAGGGGTGGCCGCCAGCGGCAACCGGGGGGTGGTGGTGGTCAGCTCGCGGATGGCCTTCCCGAAGGGGACGTTGGTCTTCGAGGCGCCCGGGCAGGTCACCCTGGGAGCGGGGGAGCCGGCTCCCTTCGGCGCCGCCACGCCCACCAGCACCAACCGGGCCTGGGCGGACCCCTTCGGACCCCTGGCCGGAGGCAGCGGCCACTCCCTGCTCTTCACCTACTCCCTCATCCTGGCCATCCTGCTGGGCACGATCGGACTACCGCACATCCTGGTGCGCTTCTACACCAACCCCGACGCCCGGGCCTCCCGCCGCACCGCCCTCTTGGTGCTGGTGCTCCTGGGCGCCTTCTACATCTGGCCGCCGGTCTACGGGGCGCTGGGACGGGCGCTCGATCCCGCCCTCTACGGCAGCAACCTGACCGACTCCGTGGTGCTGGTTCTGCCCAGCCTCCTCGGGGGCTGGCTGGGCCAGCTCCTGCTGGCCGTGGTCTCGGCGGGAGCGTTCGCGGCCTTCACCTCGACCTTGAGTGGGCTGCTGGTCTCGCTGGCCGGAGCTCTCGGCCACGATCTCTACGGCCGCTGGTGGCGGCCGGCGGCGTCGGCGTCGGCGCGTCGGCGCGCCTTCCAGGTGGCCGCGGTTGTTGCCGGAGCCGGCGCCGGCGGGTTGGGCCTGCTGGTGGGCCAGTTCAACATCAGCGTCCTGGTCGGGTGGGCGTTCGCGATCGCGGCCAGCTCCTTCTTCCCCCTGCTGGTCCTGGGCATATGGTGGCCCCGGCTGACCACCGCCGGAGCTGCGGTCGGGGTCGCCGCCGGAGGCCTCCTCTCCACGCTCGCCATCGGGACCACCATGGTGGCCACGGTGGTCCCCCCCTTGGAGCTGTTCCTGGCTCGGCAGTCCGGCCTGGCGGTGGTGCTGGAGCAGCCCGCGATCGTCACCGTGCCCCTGGCCTTCCTGGCCATGGTCGGGATCTCCTGGTGGCGGCCCGGCCCTCCCGCCCTGGCGGCCGCCAAAATGGTCCAGCTCCACGCGCCGGAGCTCCTGGGCCTGCGCCGGGACTACATCCCGGAATGAGCCCGCCGGAGGGCGGTCAGTAGCCGGCGGCCAGGTCCACCCGGTTGCGGAGCTGCTCGCCCATGGCGAAGCGCCGCAGCTGCTCCGCGAACAGCTCCGAGGTGCGCCGGGAAAAGTTCGGCGAGCTCCAGCTGATGTGCGGGGAGACGTGGATCCCGGCTGCCGACCACAGGGGCGAGGTCGGCGGCAACGGCTCCTCCTCGAACGCGTCCAGGTAGGCCGCCCGGAGCGGCCCCGTCCCAAGCGCTTCGAGCAGCTCTGAATCCTCCACCAGCCCACCCCGGGCGATGTTGACCAGGCACGCTCCGTCGTGGAGGACCGCCAGCGCCTCACGGGAGATGAGCCCCCTGGTCTCCCGGGTCAGCGGAGCCGCCAGCACCAGCGCGTCGGCGCCGTCGCACGCGGCAACCAGCTGTTCTGGTGCGAAGAGGTTGGTGACCAGCCCTGCCCCCCCCGCCTCGGGGTGGCGGCGGACCGCCGTCAGACGGCATCCGAAGGGCCCGAGCCGCCGCGCGAGCTCGCGCCCGATCGCCCCGAAGCCGACGATCACCACCCTGAGGTCGCCGAGCTCGCGCAGTTGCAGGGACTCCCACCGGGCGCTGGCCTGCAGCGTCCGGATCTCCGCAAAGCGCTTGCAGTGGTGGAGCAGGCAGCCCACCACGAACTCCGCGATGGGAACAGCCACCACCCCGGCGGAGTTGGTGAGGATGACGTCGGGGTGGGGCGCCATGATCTCGTCCAGGTGGTCCACCCCGGCCGACACCGTGTGCACCCACCGCACCTCCGGATGCTGGCTGAGCGCCCTCTGCAGGGGATCCACCTCTTCGTTGGCCAGACGGCCACCGAAGAGCCTCCAGACGCAGTCGAAGTGCTCGTCTGGCGGAGCCTCACCGGAGGGCGCCTCGACCAGCTCCAGCCCGTCGAGCCCCGCCTTGAGTCGGACCAGGTCAAGATCCGGCTTGGGCATTCGGCCCACGATCAGGCAGCGAACGGTGGCGGTTGCCACACTCATTCCCGGCCCACCGGCCGGCGGCACCCCCGGCCACCGCCCATCACCGCCGGCGCCGATGCCGCCCTCGGGTTCACCGCGTTCTCCTCCGGTCTGCTGCCTCGGCTCCGTGCGCACCTCCCCTGAGCGGGGGATGATGGGGGCATGGAGCCGCTACCCATCCCCACGGTACCGCCGCAGTGGCTGCTGCGGCACCTCGGCGACTCCGACCTCAGGATCCTCGATATCCGCTGGACCCTGGCGGACGGGCCGGACGCTGCCGGATACGCCACCGGACACATCCCGGGCGCCTCCTTCATCGACCTGGACCGGGTTTTGGCGGGCCCACCCGGCCCTGGCGGCCGCCACCCGCTGCCGCCGCCCGATGAGTTCGGCCGGGAAATGCGCGAGGTAGGGATCAGCGTCGGCTCCCGGGTCGTCGTCTACGACCAGGTCACCGGTGCGGCGGCGCGGGCCTGGTGGCTGCTCCGAGCGGCCGGGGTGGCCCAGGTGGCGGTCCTCGACGGTGGGCTGGATGCGTACCTCCGGGCCGGAGGGGTCCTCAGCCAGCAGGTGCCGACGCCGACCCCCGGGAATCTTAGGGTTGAGAGTTTCTCCGGCCACGTGTCAGCCGAACTGATCCCGCAGCTGCAGCAGCGGGGGTACTGGGTGCTCGACGCCCGCGCCGGGGACCGCTACCCCGGCGCCCCCAACCCGCTTGACCCGAGGCCCGGCCACCTGCCCGGGGCCAGGAGCCTACCTTGGGCGGAGCTGTTCACAGAGGACTCGCGCCTCGACCATGAAGGAGCCCGGCGCCGGCTGCGGGAGCTGGGCCACTCAGGTCAACCCATCATCGCCTACTGCGGCTCAGGGGTTACCGCCTGCGCCCTGCTGCTGGCGCTGGACGCCGCCGGGGCGCCGGAGCTTCACCTCTACCCGGGGAGCTGGAGCGAGTGGGCGGCCGACCCCGCCAAGCCGGTGGAGTGCCCAGCGTGAGCCGCTGCGGCTCGCTCAGCCGCTTCTGACGACCTTGGTGGCGCTCGCCTGCATCAGAGGGCGCATCACCACCTGGTCCAGGTTCACATGCGCGGGGCGGGTCACCGCAAAGGCAACCACGTCGGCAACATCCGCCGCGGTCAGCGGCTGCAGGCCCCGGTAGACCGCCCGGGCGCGCTCTTCGTCGCCCCCGAAGCGGTTCAGGGAGAAGTCGGTCTCCACCATCCCCGGACAGATCTCCGTCACCCGGACCGGCCGCCCCGCGAGTTCGAGCCGCAGGGTCTTGGTGATCGCGTGCACGGCGTGCTTGGCGGAGGTGTACCCCGACCCGCCCTCGTAGACCTCGAGGGCGGCGGTGGAGGAGAGGTTGACGACGTGGCCCCGGCCCGAGCTCTCCAGAGCCGGCAGCAGCTGCTTGGTCATCGCCACCAGGCCCAGGACGTTGACCTCCCACATCCAGCGCCACTGATCAAGATCCGCGGCGGCGACCTCGTCCAAGCCTCGGGCCCCGCCGGCGTTGTTGACCAGAACTTCCACCTCGGTCAACCCGACGCAGAATCGCGCGACGCTGTCCGGATCGCTCACGTCCAGGACCTTGGCCTCGCCGCCGATCTCAGCCGCCAGTGCCTCCAGCGGCGCCAGGCGCCGGGCCCCCACCAGAACCCGGTAGCCCTCCTGCGCCAGCCGCCGAGCCACGGCCGCGCCGATCCCGGCTGAGGCCCCGGTCACGACTGCCCAGGGGCGATTCTCACCTGTCATCTCACGATGGTCGCACGTCAATCCCTGGCACTGCCACCCGGCGATCCGGCGCTTCGCTCCGGTCCGAGCTGGGCGACCAGCTGAACGGGATCGGTGGTCGGCAGCTCACATTGGAATCCGCGGCACAGAAAGGCGGTTGGGAGGCCTCCGAGCGAGGCCCGGTCCCGGACCAGCGGCGCCCCCTGGGCCGACTCCTCGCCGGCCCGGCCCACGGCAACGACGAGCTGGGGACGGTGGCGGCCGCGGACGGCTCGCACCAGTTCCAGATGCCCTGAGGGGGAAGGCGGCACCATCACCGCCAGCTCCAGCATCCCCGCGCGATACAGCTGGGCACAGTGGAGCCAACCTCCCATCGCCTCCGGCGCCCGCTCCGCCAAGGGCGCGATCGCCGTGAGGGCCCGCTCGGCGCGCTCCATCCAGGCCGACTCGCCGGTCAGGGCGTGCAGCCGCAGGCAGAGCTCCACCATCAGGGAGTTGCCGGAGCGCACCGCCCCGTCCTCCAGCCCCCGGGGACGCGCCGGGAGCAGCGGGTCCTGATCGGCGGCCACGTCGCTCCACAGGACGCCCTCGGGGTCGGTCATCTCGCGATTGGCCTGGTCAGCGAGGTGGTGGGCCCATTCGAACCAGAGCGGGTCACCTCGCAACTCGTGCAGCTGCAGCGCCATCAGCGCGGTCTGGGCGAGATCGTCGAGCTGCGCTCCCAGCCGGCCCGGGCCATGGGCCACCAGGTGCGGAAGTCGGCCCCGCACACCGCCCGCCGCCTGCAGCAACAGCCTCGCCCCGACCTCCGCAGCCACCCGGTACCGGCTCTCACCCGTGACCAGCCCCAGCTCCCCGAGGGCGGCGAGTGCGGCGGCGTTCCACGCCACCACCAGCTTCTCGTCCCGCGCCGGCTGGGGGCGAAGGCGGCGAGCCCGGAGCAGCCGGTCCCGCAGCCGCTGCACTGAGTCGGCCGTGCCCTGTGGATCAGACCAGCTGGCGGCCTGGAGCACGAATCTGCCATCCACGGTGGATTTGGGGTCGAGGCGGAAGAGCCGGCCCAGCTGCGAGCCATCGGCCTGGGCCGCCGCCACGAGCTCTGCCTCGGTCCAGAGGTAGGTCGCCCCCTCGCCGGCTGGAGTGTCGGCGTCGAGGCTGGCCGCGAACCCGCCGTCCGGGAGCCGCAGCTCCGCGAGGATGAAATCGGCGGTCCGGCAGGCTGTGGTGAGCGCCTCGGCCCCACCCGTGAGCAGATGCAGGTGAAGGTAGCAGGCGATCAGCTGGGCCTGATCGTAGAGCATCTTCTCGAAGTGGGGGACGCCCCAGTGGTCGTCCACCGAGTAGCGGTGGAAGCCACCGCCCAACTGGTCGTGAACCCCACCCATGGCCATCTTCTCCAGCGTCAGCTGGGCGGCGTTCAGCGCCGCCTGGTCGCCGGCCAGGGCCGCCCTGGTCAGCAGGAACTCCAGCAGCGGCGTCTGGGGAAACTTGGGAGCCCCACCAAGCCCCCCATGGACGGGGTCGGTCGCCGCCACCAGCCGGCTCGCAGCGGCGGCCAGAGCCGGCCCGGACGGCGGGCTCGGAGCAGACCGAGGGATGGGCTGGGCGATGAGCGCCTGGCGGAGCTGCGCCGCCACCCGGTCAGCGTCCGAGCGCCGCGTCCTGTACAGCTCCGCCACCGCCTCCAGGACCCGCCCAAAGCCCGGCAGCCCGGCGGAGTCCCGGGCGGGGAAGTAGGTGCCGCCGAAGAAGGGACGGCCGTCGGGGAACAGGAACATGGTCATCGGCCAGCCGCCGGAGCCGGTCAGTGCCTGGAGCGCCTCCATGTACACGCGGTCGACATCGGGACGCTCCTCGCGATCGACCTTGATGGAGACGAAGAGGCGGTTCTGGAGTGCCGCCAGCTCCTCGTTCTCGAAGCACTCATGGGCCATCACATGGCACCAGTGGCAGGCCGAATACCCCACGCTGAGCAGGATCGGGCGGTCCTCCGCCCGGGCACGCGCGAAGGCCTCCTCCCCCCAGGGATACCAGTCCACGGGATTGGCCTGGTGCTGCCTGAGATAGAGGCTGGCTTCCTGCCCCAAGCGGTTCACGCCTCCACCTTAGGACAGCGCAAGCTTCTGACCCTGCGTCCGGATCGTCCCGGGACCGAGTGGGGGTGCCCCGGGTTGGCGACCGCGGATCGAGTCCGCGCGCCAAGGCGACGCCGTGATCCCCCATCGCCGCTTTGTTCCCAGTTCGAGCCGTGGTCCGCGGCGGGCCACCGTGACCGGTGTGGCTCGCCGGCCGCGCCCGCCCCGACTGCCGGCTCACTCGCGTGCCGGATCGCCCGCAAAGCATCGGAACCGCCCCGACTCACCAGAGCTGGCGCACCGCGTCACGACCACGGGTCGCTCAGTACATGTCCCGGGCCGCCCCCGTCCAGTTGCGACAATCCGGAGATGCCTGACAGCGAGGCTCCAAAGCCGCTCCTGCCCCTGCGCCTGGGGCTCGACGCCACCGCCGGCCTGCTGCATCTGGTCGGGCCTGCCCGCTATCGCTTAGCCGACGCGGTGGGCAATGCCGCCTTCGCCCTGCTGCCCGCCCGCCGCCGCGCCACCATCGCCAACTTCCGACTGGTCTTTCCCGACCTCGAACGTGGGCAGCGGCGCCGCCTCGCGCGCCGCAGCTTCTGCGAGTACTCGCGCACCGCCATCGACTTCCTCTGGGTTCACCGGCTTCCGCGGGAGCGGCTGCTGCCAGCCTTCCGGGGCTTCGGGGAGGACCAGGTGCTGCACCTCAGGGCCGAGGGCAGAGGCGGGGTGCTGGTGCTGGCCCATCTGGGGGCCTGGGACGCCGGAGGGGCCTACGCGCTCGCCCGGGGAGTCCCCTTGACCGCGGTCATGGACGAGGCGGGCAACCCGGTGCTGCGTGATCTGGTGGTCTGGGCGCGCGCCCAGATCGGGCTGCACGCGGTCCTGGCGAATTCGTCCGCACGGAGCCTGCTCAAGACCATCCACTCCGGGGGATGGGTCGCCCTGCTGGCTGACATTCCCGGCGCGACCCCCGCCGTGGAGGTGGACTTTCTGGGCTGCAGGACCAGGTTCTCCTCCGCCCCGGCACTGCTGGCGGCGCGCACGGGCTGCCCGCTGGTCGCGGTCGTGGCCGTCCGCTCCCCGTCCGGCGGGTATCTGGTGGAGGTTCACCCCCCCACCTACGTGACCCGCGACCAGGACCCGGCGCAGGCGCTGCGCCCCATTTTGGACGTGTTTGAAGCGGCGGTGCGGCGCTGGCCGGAGCAGTGGTATCCGTTCGACGAGGGTCGGCTCTGGCCCAGCCGTGACTCCTGAGGGGCGGCTCGCGAACGGACTGCGGCTCGCCTGGCTGGGCCACGCGTCAGGCCACCGCGCCGATGGGCTGAGCAGCTATTCCGAGCAGGTCGCAGGCGGGCTCCAGGAGCGCGGAGCCGAGGTGAGGTTCCATCACGCCGCCCGGGACGGCGCGATTGTCCCGGGCACCCCCGCGGAGGTGGTCGCCTGGCCGACCTGGAACTTCAAGACCGTGATCGTCCCGCGCCCCGGATTCCGGTCCGCCATGGCAGCCTGGCTGGAGACCAGGCGACCGCAGCTCCTGCACTGCTCGTTGAGCATGACCCTGGATGACGGCTGGGTGGGGGAGCGGGCGCTGGGGCTGGGAGTCGGCACCGTGGCCACCTTCCACCTGCCCTTTGGCAGCCCCGGCACCGCCCGGGCGGCGGTGATGCGCGAGCTGCACCGCTTCTGGGCCGGACGGTTGCGCGGCTATCAGCGGGTGATCGTCTTCGATCCCGACCATCGGGAGCGGCTGGTTCGAGTCGGGATCCCGCTTGAGCGACTGCGGGTGGTCCCCAATGCGGTGGACCTGCGGCGGTTCTCCCCGGGGGCGGGCACCCTGCGCGCTCAGCGCCTGGCCCGAAGCGAGCTGGTGGTCGGATACCTCGGACGGCTGGACCCGGAGAAGGGGATCCGTCCACTACTTAAGGCATTCGAGAGCGCCGGCCTGGGCCGGGACTCGCGCCTGCTCATCGCTGGAGAGGGTGTGCTCAAGGCGCTGGTCCAGCGCGCGGCGGCCCGCGATCCGCGCATCGTCTACCTGGGGCGGCTGGGGGGGGTGTCCGCCCGAGCCGACTTCTGGCGGTCCATCGACCTCTTCTGCCTGCCGTCAACCGCCGAGGGGCTGTCGATCGCGATGCTGGAGGCGATGGCTTGCGGCCGTGCGGTCGCCGTCACCCGCGCCGGGGGGCTCCAGGCAGCCGGCGCAGGCGCCTTCGAGCTATCGGAGCGCCGCCTGCAGGACTCCTTGGTGACACTCCTCGAGCAAGTGTCCCGCGACCCTTCGCTGCTGGCGGGTAAGGGGGCGCTGGCACGGTCCGAGGCGGTGCGTCATCATGGCAGCGAGGTGATGCTTGACCGTCTGTTGGCGATCTATTCGGAGCTGGGCGTGAGCCTGCCGGACGTGCGCCCGGGGCCGAGCCGGTGACGGGGCAGGCCCGAACCGCCCTGGTCGTGGACAGCGGAGCCTGTCTGGCTCCTGCTCTGGGGGAGGCCCCGTGGGTGCAGATCGTGCCGATGTCGATCGAGATCGAAGGCCGGGTGCTCCGGGACGGGGTCGACATCACCAGTGACGAGCTGTACGCGCGCCTCCAGGATCCCGGGCCGCTTCCCACCAGCAGCTCGCCTTCGCCGGGCGACTATCTCAACGCCTTTCGCAAGTGCGAGGCGCCCGCGATCGTGTGCCTCACCATCCCGTCCCGCTTCTCCATGATGGGCAAGTCGGCGCGCCTGGCCGCCGACATGCTCCGCGAGGAACAGCCCAAGCGGCGAGTGGAGGTGATCGACACCGGGACGGCGGCCGGGGGGTTCACCCTGGTGTCCGAGGCTGCCGCCCGAGCCTGCGCGGAGGGGCTGGAGGTGGAGCAGGTGGTGGAGCATACGAAGGCGGTGGCTGAGACAGCCCGGGTCATCGCCGCGCTCGACACCATGAAGTTTCTGGTCCGCAGCGGACGGATCCCCGCCCTCGCCGGCCGCGGCAGCGACCTCCTGCACGTCCGTCCCGTGTTCGCCTTCACCGGCGGCGACGTCCGCCGGCTGGCGCTGGTGCGAGGCACCAACCGCGCCCTGCGCGTGGTTGCCCAGCAGCTGCGCGACCGGATGCCCCAGGGAGAGCCGGTGCGGCTCGCGGTCTTCTGCGGGGCGGCGCCGCAGGCGGCCCCCAGGCTTGAGGACCATCTGCGGGGGCTGTTCGACACCCAGGAGGTGGAGCGGCTCAGCCTCACCCCGGTGATCGCGTTGCACACGGGTCCTGGACTGGTGGGTGCGGCCGGGGTCGTCGACCGCCCCCCGCCCTCCTGATGCCCGGGGCGGGGGCGCCCTGGACGCCGCTGGCAATCGCGCTGCTCTGGGCCGGAGCCTACCTCCTCGGGGGCATCCCCGTCGGGTGGCTCATGGGCAGGGCCGCCGGGGTGGACCTCCGCCAGGTCGGAACGGGCAAGATCGGGACCAGCAACCTGTTCCACACAGTCGGGCTGCTGCCGGCCGCCTTCGTCGGTCCGGCCCAGTTCGGACAGGGCTTGGTCCCGGTGCTCGCCGCGGATCTGCTGGGCGCACCGGCCTGGGTCGCCGGCGGAGCCGGCCTGGCCGCCGTCGTCGGCAACGGCTGGCCGATCTACTTCCGCTACAACGGGGGCCGGGGGGTGGGCACCGCCACGGGGGCGATCTTCCTGTGGTCCCCGGTCGGGGTGGCGTTCGTCCTCTTGCTGCTGGCGGTGAGCGGGATCGGGCACCGCAGTGGCCTGGGTGTGCTCGTCGCCTACCTGGGGCTGCCAGCGGTCCTGATTCTCGCCCGCGCCCCCACCGCCTACGCCGTGATCGCGGTGGGGATCCTGCTCTGCCTCGTGCTGCGCCGCTTTGAGGGGTACTACCCCCTGCACAAGGAACGGCGAGCGACCCAGGACAGCTTCATGCGCCGGCTGCTCGATGACTGGCGGCCCGGGCCTGAGGTTCCCGATCCCGGTCCCCCCGTAAACTCAAGGGCATGAGCGAGGAGCCGGTCCGCGTAGAGCGGGACTCGATGGGCGAGCTGGCGGTGCCGGCGCGCGCCTACTACGGCGCCTCCACCCAGCGTGCGGTGGTGAACTTCCCGATCTCAACTCTCCGCCTCCCCCGGCGCATGATCGCCGGGCTGGGTGCGATCAAGCGGGAGGCGGCCCGGGTCAACCTCGAGCTCGGCCTGCTGGACGAGGAGCGGGCGGTGGCGATCGCCACCGCCGCGGACGAGGTGGCCCAGGGTCGCTTCGACCAGGAGTTCGTGGTCGACATCTTCCAGACCGGGAGCGGCACCTCGTCCAACATGAACGCCAACGAGGTCATCGCCAACCGCGCCCTGGAGCTGATGGGGGCCGAGCGCGGCGACCGGGCGACCATCCACCCCAATGACCACGTCAACCTTGGGCAGTCCAGCAACGACGTGTTCCCGACCGCGATCCACCTGGCGGCGCTCTCCGCCATGAGTGAGGAGCTGATTCCCGCTCTGGAGCAGTTGCAGGCGGCGCTGGACCGCCAGCGCGAAGCGCTCTGGGGCATCATCAAGACCGGCCGCACCCACCTCCAGGACGCGACCCCGATCCGGCTGGGGCAGGAGTTCCTCGGCTACCGGGGCCAGGTGGAGCGCGCGCTCGCCCGCCTGGACGCCGCCAGGAGCCAGCTGGTGGAGGTCGCCCTCGGGGGAACCGCCGTCGGTACCGGAATCGGCTCCCACCCCGAGTTCGCGGCGCGGGTGATCAAGCGTCTGGCCGCCACCTACGACCCCAACCTCAAGGAGTCGGAGAATCACTTCCAGGCCCAGTCCACCCTGGACGCGGTGGCCTTCACGTCCGGTGCGGTCCGGGGGTCCGCCATCGCACTCCACAAGATCGCCAACGACATCCGCCTGCTCAGCTGCGGACCGCGGGCCGGGATCGCCGAGCTGAACCTCCCCGCCGTCCAACCGGGTTCGTCGATCATGCCCGGCAAGGTGAACCCGGTCATCTGCGAGTCCGCGCTGATGGTGGTGGCCCAGGTGATCGGGTGCGACGCGACGGTCGCCATGGCCGCCACCACCGGGTCTTTGCTGGAGCTGAACGTCATGCTCCCGGTCGCGGCCCACAACCTGCTGGAGGAGATCGAGCTGCTGGGGCGCGCCGCCGCCAACCTCGCCCGCAGCGCGATCGACGGGGTGACCGCCACCAGTCGCGGCCCGGAGCTGCTGGAGCGCGGCCTCGCCATCTGCACCGGACTCGTGCCGGCGATCGGATATGACGCCGCGGCGGCGATCGCCCACACCGCCTACGAGTCCGATCGCACCGTCCGTGAGGTGGCCATGGAGCGGTCAGGACTCTCCGCCGAGGAGATCGATCGGTTGCTGGATCCCGAACGGCAAGTGGTCCCCTCCCTGGATGCTCCCGGAGCCTGAAGCGCACCTGGTCGCTGGGTGTGGGACGACATGGAGCGGGGTGGCTCGTGATGTGCACCAGCTCGTCCCCCGGCCGGAGCGTCCAGGAGCGGCTGCGGACGGTCTGCTCGGCGGCGATGCAGCCGGTCGGCTTCTCGGACGTCTCATGGTTGGCCTGTCGAGCGCCGCGGGCGAGGAGCGAGCGCCAAGCCCCTCCCCACCAGCACATGGCCCTCCCATACCGGTGCCGGTCGTCGGGCGTCACTCCTCGTTCTGGCCCCGCGTGTCACCACTGATGCGGTCGAGCGGTACCGCTTGCCGCTCGACTCCCACAGCGGAAGCTTGAGACCCGATCCCGGCTATGTCTGGCTCGGTAGTCACGACTGTCACCTAGAGTGCTGGCCAGCGGCTCATGAAGTCGACCCCGGCGTCGGCCGCCTGAGCATCGCGGGGAAGTACGAGCTTCTCGTCCCGTCGGGACTCCAAGTGGTCGGATCAGGTGGCCGGAAACACATCCCCTGTGGTGGTGTCGCGAGCGAGCCCCAGCCCGAGGCTGAAGATGGGGTGGGGCGGGCCACCGTGCCACCGACCCTTGGCGGTTTCGGGACAGTGGACGTAAGGTGTCAGAGGCGTCGCGTCCATCAAGGTGTGCCCCCTCTGACCGTGAGGCGACAAAGATTCCGTGTTGTAGTCCGGAGGGGGAGCGGGACTCGCAAACCATGACGTGACTCGGGCTCCGGTGCCAATCGCCTCCGGTTCCGTGTCGCAGCGCATCCCAGTCCCCAGTGACCGGCAATGGGCCCCTGTCCCGGGGTACGAGCCGACTCGGCCGTCCCCACGCTAACCAGGGTGAATCTCGGGACTCGGAGCAGGACGGTCATCCACCCTCAGGGAAGTCGGGCGGCAGCACGCTTCCGTGGGGCCAGAATTGTCACAACATCTGTAGTGTATAATTGTTGCGTGAACACGACTGACACCTCTCTACGGGCACACCGGGCCCTCTCGGACTGGACTCGAGTCGCCCTGCTGGAGGAGCTCCGCAAGGCACCGTCACCGGTCGACGCTCAGGCCCTGGCAGATCGAGTGGGGATACACGTCAACACGGTGAGGTTCCACCTGGAGGTGTTGGGGCGCGCAGGCCTGGTCACGTCCGACATAGAGCGTCGGTCGCGCAGGGGCCGGCCCCGGCGGATCTGGCGAGCAGTCGAGAATGCGGGACCCGAGGCTGGATACCGGATGCTGGCCGAGGTGTTGTCGGACTATCTCTCGACCTCCACTCCGAGCGCCGAGATGACCGGGTTGGAGATCGGGACCCGGTGGGGCACCGAGCTCGTACATGAGGACGCTCCCGAGAGTCGAGGGGGCCTGCCCCGCGTTCTCGGGATGCTGGCGGATCTGGGATTCAGCCCCGAGCTGGAGGAGGCGGACGGGGGCGCGCGCATCAACCTTCACCGCTGCCCGTTTTTGGAGGTAGCCGCCGGAAACAGCCCGCTCATCTGCTCTGCGCACCTGGGCTTGCTGCGTGGAGCCCTGGCAGAGGTGGGGGCCCCGGTCACGGTCTCGGAGCTGCACCCGCTGGTGGAGCCGCACCTGTGCGTGGCCCATCTCACCAGCACTGATACGGCGACCATGGTGGGCGAGTGATGGCACCCTCGCTCCCGGCCACCGTGGGAGACCAGGCCATCGAGCAAGAGGCCTGGCAACGACTCCAGGAGGTCTACGACCCCGAGTTGGGCATCGACCTCGTGAACCTGGGGCTGGTGTACGGACTGGAGGTCCGCGACGGCACCCTTCTGGTGATCATGACCCTGACCACCCCGGGCTGTCCGATGGGGGGCAGCATCCCTGACCAGGTTCGGTTCCAGCTGGAGACGATCCCGGAAGTCCGCAAGGTGGACGTCGAGCTGGTGTGGCAACCGGCCTGGGAGCCGGAGATGATGAGTGCCACCGCCAAGCGGATCCTGGGCTGGAGCTGAGCTCGGATGGCCCACCTGGACGTGCGCGGCCTGATGGCGAGGGGGGAGGAACCGTTCGCGGCGATCATGGCGGCGGTCGCCAGCCTTTCACCGGGAGAACCACTCGAGCTGGTGGCACCACTCGACCCGGTGCCCCTGTATTCGGTGATGGCATCCCGGGGATACGGCCACGAAACGGAGGACCTCGGAGAAGGCGACTTCCGTGTGATCTTCAGCCCCACCCAGGCGCGGCTCGATGGGTGAGATAGCAGCCACCGGAGTCGAGTTCATCTCATCTCAGAACGTCGGCTCCGGCACGGGGCCGGTCGCCCGAACCCTGAGCGATGCTCCCTCGCACCGGGTGCTCCTACTGGAGCTGACGCCTGGGCAGGAACTGCCGCCTCACCGTCCGGCCAGCCAACTCATCCTCTGTGTCCTCACGGGAACAGCCGAGCTGTTCACCGGGGATACGACTCGGTGGTTGCTGGCCGGCGAGGTGGCCACTGTACCGGCCGGTGTCGCGCGAGGGGTGCGTTGCCCTGCCGGCAGGCTGGTCGCGCTGGCCGTCGTCACCCCCCCTCCCGCCGCGGACGAGCACCTGCCGGATGCGACGCTCGCCTGGCCCGTGCTACCTCCTGGACCCGACCCCGCGAGCATCATTCGCACAGAGCACCGAGAGCTCATAGAGGGGGTCGACCGGCTGCGCGTTCTGGCCCAGCGGATCTCGGAGAGCGACGTCGATGGGCTCGGTGAGGAGGTCGCAGCCGTCATCAAGTTCCTGGACCATGACCTCCTCCCCCACGCGAGCGCAGAGGAGCGCCTCATCTACCCCCAGGTGGGACGGCTGCTGAGGGCTGAGGACGGAGCGACAGCGACCATGGAATACGATCACCGGCGAATCGAGGGACTGACGGCGGATCTTGGACGAGCGGCTGCGAGTCAGAACTGG
Organism: bacterium; assembly: GCA_021791345.1. Next base: position 32,501 of record JAJYWT010000151.1, on the reverse strand, counting down.
AATGAGGCCCGCTGGCTGCTCCAGCAGCTGGCGACGACGGTTCAGCTGCACTTCGACAAGGAGGAGGAGCTGTACCTTCCCCTGCTCTCCCGGCTCGGTCCGGAAGAGCGCGTGGCGCTGGTGCGGAGCCTGGCCGGAGGCCATTCGAATGAGCCCACGCCGTCGCAACCGGCGGAAAGGGGCGAGGGCAAACAAGGGAGATGAAAGGTGAATGAGCTGAATTTCGAAGTTACCACGCGGTGGTCCGGAACCGGCCGAGACGCACTCGGCACTGTCGAGACCGGGAATCAGGTTGTGGCCTGGTCCGTCCCCGAGGGGATGGGGGGTCGAGGCGAGGGGAGCAGCCCGGAGGAGCTCCTGGCCAGCGCGGTCGCGACCTGTTACACCGGTACTCTGAGTTCGCTCCTGAATCGTGATGGCCTGCCCTGGGAACGGGTTCAGGTGAGGATGCGAGAGCAGGTGGACGGCTCGCCGATGCGGATCTCGGAGCTCTTGGTGACCCCGGAGGTTCTCGGCGGCGACCCCGCCCGCCATGACGACTACCAGGCCGCCGCCAATCTCGCGCGGGAGCACTGTTTCATCGGTAAGCACCTGCGCTCCGACGTGGACTACCGGGTGGGCTCGGTGTCGGTCCAGCCTGCCGAATCGGCCCAGGACGAGCTGGACGTCCGCTCCCTGGCTCCCGCCCAGCGTCACCAGGTGATCTTCTCCACCATTGACCGCCTGGAAGCCGGCAAGAGCCTCACCCTCGTCAATGACCACGACCCTCTGCCGTTGCGCTACCAGCTCGAGGCCACCAGGGGCGACTCGTTCAGCTGGGATTACCTGGAGGAGGGCCCGAAGACGTGGAAGGTCCGGATCGGGCGACGGTCGTAGCAATGAGCTCCACCGGCAAACTCGCCAGGATCCTGGACCAGGCCTTGCGGGAACTCGGTGATGCGGGCGAGGTGGAGAGTGCCTGCCGGATGGCGGCCTCTGCCTACGCGCTCTTGGAGAAGTGGGACCCCGTGGCCGCGGAGCGATTCACCGGGACTCTCCACCACCTCACCTGCGGGTTGCCACGGGAAGGTCGCGGTGTCCGCGCCAGCTGAGGTGGCGACCGTTCGGGTCCCCGCAACCGCCCTCCCCCAACCGGGACTCCTTCGGCTCGAATGCGCGGAGAAGGTGCTCTGCCTCGCCCGCACGGATGGTGGTCACTGGTACGCGATCGACGATACCTGCACCCATGAAGACTGCTCCCTGAGCGCGGGGGCACTTGAGGGAGAGACGGTGGAGTGTCCCTGCCATGGGTCCTGCTTTGACCTCGCCACCGGGAACGTGCTGAATCTCCCGGCGGTACTGCCGGTGCAAACCTACCCGACCGCACTGGACCATGACGACATCGTCATCGAAGTGGAGCAGTGACTTGTATGGGGGCTGAAGTCAGCCCTGAGGAGGATGGACGGTGACGTACGTGATCGGCGAGACGTGTATCGACGTGAAGGACAAGGCCTGCGTTGAGGTGTGTCCGGTCGATTGCATCATCGGGACTGATGAGGACCGCATGCTGTACATCAACCCCTTGGAGTGCATCGACTGTGGGGCCTGTGTGGACCCGTGTCCAGTCGATGCCATTTTCGCGGAAGAGGATCTGCCGCCGGCATGGAGCCAGTACACGGAGATCAACGATCAGTACTTCAAGGACCCCGCCGCGGCCCGGGCCCGGGTGGAGGCCCTCAAGCCGCGGGTGGCGCAGGGGGCCTGAGGATGCCTCCCCGGACCGTGCCTGACGAAGCCCTCGGGGTGGCGGCAGAACCTCTTACCGGGCAAGCGCAGAGCCAGAACTGCAATGAGCGCCTGGAAATCTCCATTGCGCTTGGACCGATCGAGCCACGCGAGGCGACCACCATCCTGGAGGCTCTGGCGCGCTTGACCCAGGGCGCATCGTGGAGCCGGATCCAGCCGGCCCTACTCGCCTCCCATGCGACCGTTCGGTCGCACCTGATTGTTCACCGGTTGGTCGCAGCGGCAGCCAACCAGGCCAGCTGCACGGCCCGGGCCAAGCAGGCCGACACTGTCGACGTGCGCTTCCTGGCCAGTGGGATCCGCCCCATCCGCGAGCTCGAGGAGACCCTGCGGATGCTGCGAACACCGTTCTCCATGACGGTCACGTCCACCGACCCGGATTCGGGCCGGCTGAGGGCATGCTGGGATCTCGGGTGGGACGAGCCAACCGTGCTCATCCTGGGCGAGACTCCCCGTGACCGTCACGCTCGGTCGGAGCTCTGGGAATGCATGGAGCAGCTGGTTGGGGGCTGATACGAGCGCCCTCGCGTAGCCGGAGTCAATGCTCTGAGCACGCTGCTGTGGACGCTTCTGGTCCTGGTTCATGTTCTGGCCGCCAGCTTTTGGGTGGGGGGCCAGCTGATGCTGGTCGTGGTGGTCATGCCAGTGCTGCGGAGTGGCGGGTCACCGGCGCTGGTGCGAGAGCTGGCCAGTGCCGCGGGACGGCGCTTCGCGGCCGTGACCAACTGGGTGCTTCTGCCTGTTTTGGTCGTCAGCGGGATTGCCCTCGCTGCCCTGAACGGAGTGCGCCTCGACAACCTGACCACCACCGCTTTCGGAAGGGTTCTGCTGGTGAAGGCAGCCCTGGTGGGGGGTGTCTTCGCCCTGGCGTCAGTCCACGGACTGGTGGCACATCGGTTGCCCAGAAACCGCACCCGACTTCTGGCGGCCGTGACCCTGTTCGGCTCAATCGCAATCCTTGGACTCGGGGCCACGCTCGCCGTCATCCCCGGCCCCTGAAAGGCCCGAGGTCTGCCGAGCCCCCGCGGGGGCTGGAGGTATCAGGCCGGCGGCACGCCGCCAGGCCAGGTAGTGCCAGGTCCAATTGATCAGGACCGAGGCACGGTTGCGGACCCCGAGGAGCTCCACTAGGTGCAGCGCCAGCCAGGCGAGCCAGGCCGCCGTGCCGGTGAGCCTGAGTCCGCCTCGAAGCTGCGCCACCGCCGCGCGTCGGCCGATGGTGGCCATCGTCCCTCGGTCGCGATACCGAAACGGCCGCGGCCGCTGGCCAGAGCGCATCCTCTGGAGCTGTCGTACCGCGTGCCGACCGGCCTGAATCGCCGGCTGCGCAAGCTGCGGCAGTTCAGCCGCACCGGCTCGCGCTCCGGACACGTCTCCCAGCGCAAGGACCTCCGGGCGACCTGGAAGTTGCAGGGACGGGTTGACTAGCAACCGCCCCGACGTGGTACGAGCCAGGCGTCGCAGCAACGTGGAGTCGGACACCTCCACTCCGGCCGACCAGACCAGCAGGTCCACGGGTCTCGGCCCGGAGTCGAGAAGAACCTCACCCTCGCGCACCTGCCGCACGGCACCGCCGGTCATCACTACGACCGAGCGCCGTTCCAGCGCCTCGGTTGCGTAGCGGGATAACGCCGGATGGAAGCTCGGGAGAAGCCGGGGAGCAGCTTCCAGGAGCTCGATGCGGATATCATCCCGGGCCAGTTCCGGGTAGTCCCTCCCCGCCAGGAGGTCACGGAGCTCCGCCAGTGCTCCGGCAGTCTCGACCCCGGTCGGCCCTCCTCCCACCACCACCAGGTGCACCGGACGGCGGTCAGACTCGGCAGCAGCTCGCTCCAGGGCATCAACGAGCCAAGTTCGCAGCCGGACCGCGTCCGCCAGGGTGTGGAGCGGAAGGCCGAAATTGGCTGCTCCGGGCACACCGAAGAACCTGGGGGTTGCTCCGGTGGCGAGCAGCAGGAAATCGTAGGGAAGGAGTCGCCCGCTGTCCAGCGTCACCAGCCGGCGGTCCCAGTCCACGGTCACCGCCGTGCCCTGGACGAATCTGCCCCGACCCATTCGGCGGAGCAGGCTGCGGATCGGAAAGGCGACATCCTCCACGTTGAGGCCACCGGTCGCGACCTGGTAGAGGAGTGGCTGGAAGGTCGTGTACGGCTGCCGTTCCACCAGCCAGGCATCCCAGCCCTGCTTGGCCAGCTCCCCCATCGCTGCCAGACCGGCGAACCCCGCGCCGATCACGACCACCGTGGGAGGCCGTTCACGAGCCGGTGGAGACTTCACTGGGGTCTCAGGACAATCGGGGCGTCGAGGTCCCGGCTCGCCCGTCTGGTATGGAGGCGCGAGCGGCCGAACGCCGTATGGCTCGCGTTGGGAGGAGGGTCCGGCGCACGGCCCCCAGCCCCAGCACCACCCCGGCGGCGTACACCGAGCCGCCGATCTGGACCGGTCCCACCGACCCCGCGAGGAGTCCTCCCAGGGTGGTCGCATACCCCAAGGTGAGCAGGAGCAGGCTCAGCCATCCCAAGCGCTCATCGACAAGGTCCTGGAGCAGGGGCGGCGGCGTTGGCCCGGGGCTTTTCGAATAGCGATGGACCCAGGTGAGAAACGGGAGGATCTTCTGATACCGGCCGGCGATGGCGAAGCCGAAACCCCCGATGATGGCGGCATAGCCGTAAGCGACAAAGACGCGCGGAGGAACATCCGCGGCGGCGCTGAGGAAGACCCCCAGTCCCGCCGCGACCATCAAGGAGACGAGGCTGACGGCCACATGGCCCTGTTCCACCGAGACCCGGCGGCGTCTTCGCCCTCGCCACATCTGAAAGAGGTCGACGGCAAACAGGAGCACCGCGCCGGCGAGGGCGGTGGCTGCCACCCTGACCTCGAGACTGCCGGGCCAGAGCAGGAGGCCCACCACCAGCGCCGCCAGGGAGACGTTCCAGAGAACCAGCAGAATGTGGACCGCCCGCCAGCTGCGGCGGTGGGCCAGCGCGAATAGCTCCATGAGCTTGTACGAGACCCCGATCAGAGTGCATCCCAACCAGCCTGCCAGCCCAGCGTGGACGTGTGCGGCGAGCATGTTGGGGGTGATCACGAACCACTTGAACTGCCAATCCAAAGCCCAGGTCAGCCCGAATCCGATGGTCACCAGGAGCCAGGCGAGTCCACAAAGTACGAACAGTCCCATGGGGTGCCGGATGCGGACAGTGCGATAGCTGAGGGCCAGCAACGTGGCGAAGATCAGGATTCCAAGAACGGCCAGGCTCCCGAAGCCGGCCACTCCCGGCGTCCAGTCGAAGTAGAAACTGGGCACGAAGCCCGCCACCCCAGCCGCGTAGACGAGGTAATTCCATCGGGCCAGGCGCGGCCCGGCGAGAGATGCCTGCAGCGCGACCGGGAAGAGCTGGAACAGAGCTCCCATCAGTGTCATGGTCACCCAACCCAGAACCACCAGATGGGTTAAGGCGAACACTTCCGGGTCGTCGAATCCCGAGGCGAGGCGAGGGGCCAGCAGCGGCACCGCTGTGGCGGCCAGCAGCCAGGCTCCCATCCCGGTCGCTAGATACCGCAGCGGAAGGCCGATCTCAGGGCCTCGCTGCGGGCGGATCATCTCTGCGCCTTTATCACGACACTTGTAGTGTAATTACTCAGCTGCCCCAACCCGGTGGTCCCCTCTGGGTGAGGCCGCGGAAAGCTCGTGGGGGTGTTGAGCGCCACAGGGGAACGGGATCGGGGAGCAGTCAGGCGCCACTGAGCGCTGGGCCAAGGTTGGATGTGGCCGTGCGCGTGGTGGCACCCACGGGGAAGCTCGGCCAAGTGCATGCCGGTGCCAAAGAGCTAGAACGAGTCGGTACCCGCGGCTCAGGATCTGACTTCCGCTGGGGAGGCCCGTGGAGCCAAGCTGTTGGTGCCACGCCAGAACTTGACAGGGACCTTCCGTGGAACCTGTCCGGCTCTTCGGTAGGACCCTTCTGGCAGATGTCTGGAGGCGCACCCATGCTCCTAGTAGAGTCGAACCAGGAGCAGGTGGCGGTCGAGCTTCACGTGGGCCTGCTGGCTTGCCCGTGGTGTGGAGGGGAGCTGCGCCCTTTGGGGTACGGCCCGTGGCGGGTACTTGGCCAACGGGTAGGTGGGCGAATTCCCCTCCAAGTGCGACGGGAACGGTGCCGGGCGTCCCGTGTGGCCCACACGCTGCTCCCACAGGTCAGCCTGCCGTGGGCGCTTGGGGGACCAGCGCCATCCTGCGATTTATTTAGGGTGACCGGTCTACCTAATCGAGAGTACAATGGGGCTGTTATGACTGGTCGCGACCTTGGTTAGGGCGAAGGAAAAGCTGCTGCGGGCGGCCGACCGCCGTTTCTACGCCGACGGCATCGCGGCGACTGGGGTCGACGCTGTGGTGCGCGAGGCCGGGGTGGCCAAGATGACCCTCTACAACAACTTCGCGTCCAAGGACGAGCTGGTGGCCGCCTACCTAGACCAGCGCCACGCCGAGTGGTTGGGCCTGCTGGCGCGGCGCGTCAATGCAGCCGGCTCGGCCCGGGAGCGGGTTCTGGCGGTGTTCGATGCCTACCTGGACCATGCCGGATTCGACTACGCGTCCGGCTACCGGGGCTGCGGGCTGCTCAATGGCGCAGGTGAACTCCCCAGCGGGCATCCGGGTCGCTTGGCGGTGCGGGCGCACAAAGCGCAGGTGGAGAACTTCCTGGCGTCCGCCTGTCGGGCGGCCGGAGCCGACCGCCCGGACGAGCTGGGCGAGCACCTCTACCTCTTGGTGGAGGGCGCGGTGGTGAGCGCCGGGCTGGAGGGACACCCGGACCGGTTGCTGAGGGCACGCCAGTTGGCCGCCTCCCTGATGGACGGCCTGTGAGAGGACACTGGCGCGGCCGGCAGGACCGTCTGCGGCTCCTTCGGGGAACCGGTAGCGGGAGTTGCCGGCGGGCCGACTGGCCGCCTGGGTGGGAAGCGCGGGCCAGCGGCCACGAGGGAGCTGCCCGGTGCCGCATGAGGCGGCGGTGAGCCCGAGCGCCCGGGGTCTCTTGGCACTGGGATTGGCGGCGGCGATCTGGGGTGGCATGTACGTCGGCAGCGACGCCCTGATGCGGACTGTTCCTCCGCTCGTGGTGCTGGAACTCCGGGAGGGCATATCGGCCATGATCCTGCTCCCGATCGCGGCCAGGGCCGGAAAGCTCCGGGTGGCCCGCCGTGACTGGCCCCGGATCTTGGCCATCGGCGTGGTCGGCTTCACCATCTCGATCGGGTTCCAGCTCTATGGCACCCACCTTGCCGGAGCGGCCCTGGGCTCTCTGGTCACGGCGTCCTCACCGGTCCTGATCGCACTCCTGGGGGCTGCCTACCTCAAGGAAAGCGTCCCCAGGCAACGCTGGGCCGCAATCGGCCTGGCGTTCGCCGGGGTCGTCATCGTGGTCGGGACCCCCGCCGGCGGACCCGGGACCGCGACCGGGGTGATCCTGCTCCTGGTTGCGGCCACTGCCTGGGCCCTGTACACGGTGGGATCAGCGTCCCTTGGGTCGCGGTACGACGCGATCACTGCGGTCAGTCTGGCGTGCGGCGTGGGCGCGATCACCACCCTGCCGTTGGCGCTGTACGCCGGTCTCAGCTCTCCCCATCCCCTGCCCACGACCTGGATCGGATGGTCCGAAGTGGCCTACATCTCGGTTCTCGGAATGGCAGTGGCGTTCTTCCTGTGGGTGTGGGGCTTCCGGCGTGTGACCGCCTCGCGTGGTGGCGTGATGCTGCTCTGCCAGCCGCTGGTCGGTATCCTGCTGAGCGCCATCCTGCTGGGAGAGCGGATCTCCATTGGCACCATGGTTGGCGCGCTTCTGATCTCAGTTGGGGTGATGCTCGCCCTGCGCGAGCCACGGTCGTTAGGAACGGCGCAAGATTCGCACGAGATGTTCGCCTGAGGCGGTGAGCCTTGGACCCGTGCCGCACTTTTCCGGAGGGAGACATCCCCTTGGACCACCTTGGCGGTCGTCGTTAGCTCCGATTTGCTGTGGAACCCAGATCCCCGCACCTGGCCACTGGCAGCCCCGGATACCCTGTCCTCTACCAACCATCTCTGCCCCTCAGCCGTGATCCCGATGGGCTGGACCACCGCCGTTGGTCGTTTGGTCGTCCGCCTGGGCCATCCTGGATGTCGCTGTCACCACCTTCCTCAATGAGCCTGTCGCGCAACACAGGAACGGGGGACGCAACTCCTCAGCGCCTGACTGCACCGGTCACCGCTCTTGACCGGGACGGAGTATCCGCGCTTGTCGGCGCGCGCGTCCGCTACATGATGCTGGGGTGCCTGGCACCTCGCCAACGCACGAAACCGGCCTCAAACTCGGTTCCCAGTTCGGCGGATGGACCCTCGATTAGAACCTGGGGGTGGCCACCGGGGGGTGAGCCCCCCGGATAGCGCACCCTCAGCCGGCTGTAGATCCCATCGCCATGGCCGACGAAGCAGTTCAGTTCCGGTGGACTGCCCTCTCCCTTCTCTGACAGGCCCAGACGGGCCAGCACCCCCTGGGCGGCGGCGTGTCCGGACGCGATGGCGGCTCCCGAAGCGCGAGGGTAGGGGGTGCCGGCGGCGTCACCAGCCACGAACAGCCCGGGCCGGCCCGACTCGAACTGATCGTCCACAGGGATGAGTGGCCCCGCGCCCGCCAGCGGTGCTAGCAGGGAGCTGACGCGGTGGGTCGGCACCAGGAGCACCAGGTCGGCAGCCAGAGACTCACCATCCTCCCCCACCACCCATCCGCGCTCCAGTGCCTCCCGGTCAGGGGTCCAGCCCAGACGGACCTCCACCCCAGCCCTGGTGCAGGCCGCCAAAAGATGGCTGCCGGGCTCTGGTCCGAGTGCCACCAGCGGCCGCGCCTCCGGGGTGGTCAGCAGGACCCGGACTCCCCGCTGTTGCCGGCGAAATTGCTGGGATAGCCGCATGGCCAGGCCGAAGGGTGCAGGCGGGCAGCGGTATGGGAGTGAAGCGACCACAATCGCCACCACCCCACGCTCCAGGGCGGACACCCGGGCCGTCACCCGGGCGGCTGATGGTAGGTCCCAGCAGGGCAGAGGGCCGACTGCCGGGTCGCCAGGCAGCCGCGCCAGTTCGAGCCCCGGGGCTGCGATCACCGCATCTGCCGGTACCCAGTGACCCCCAATGAGCACTCCCCGCGGCCTCACCTCCTGCGCCCGACCCGCGATGACCTCGAACTGAGGGAGGGCCAGCCGCACTCGGAATCGGTCAACTCCGGCCCGGCCCAGGATGACATCGGGGACTCCGGGCAGATATCCGGCCCGTCCACCCTCGACGACTAGCCGTACCCGCACACCGGCGGTGGACAGGTGAAGGGCTGCTGCGAGCCCGGCGTCACCTCCTCCCACCACGATGACGGTCGGCGTGGCGCGAGACAGGCGGAGATTGTTGGGCACGACTTGCCCCGAGGTTCCCGTCATCCTCGGGCCTGGGGCGGGAACCTCGGGCTCGGGCGAGCCGGAGCGCGGCGCGATATGCGCCAGTGCGCCGAGCACCGCACTTTCCGCCCCGGGTGCCGGACGGTGTTCGACGGCACACGCCTCAGACCGAGGCGGCTTGCCCCACCAGGCTCCTGTAGAGGACCGCGACTGTTCATTCGTGGCTGGCGGGCTCCGCCTCGTCCCCGGCGGCCACCCTCGCCATCACGTAGAGAAGATCGGAGAGCCGGTTGAGGTAAGCGCGGACCTCGGGCGACACCACCCCTCCGGCTGCCGCCAGGCCAGCGGCTTGGTGCTCCGCACGGCGCGCGGCCACTCGGGCGAGGTCCAGCAGGGCCGACTCCAGGTTGCTGCCGCTCACCACGAAGACCGGTCGCAGCGGATGCTGGGCGACGAGTCCGTCGATGCGGGCCTCCAGCCCGGAGACCATCTCCGAGGTCACCTGGGTCAGCCCCGCTCGGAGGCGACGGCGCTGGCGGGGATTGCATGCCAGGTCGGCAGCCACCACAAAGAGCTCCCGCTGTAGATCCAGGATGAGGCCGCCCAGCTCCCCCGGTGGGCCGGCAGCGCGGGCGACGCCAAGGGTGGCCACCACCTCATCCATGGCCCCCAGGGTGGCGATCAGTCCATCGGCCTTGGACACTCGACCTCCGAACAGGAGCCCCGTGGTGCCATCGTCTCCAAGACGCGTGTACACCCGGCTCATGGTGGCGCTGGCCCCCAAGGGCTGGGATTGGGAAAGAAGGCCTCGGTGTGCAGGCGGGAGGGGTCCGCTCCGAGAGACAGCGCCGCAGCAGCGCAGCCATCGACGAATCCTTCCGGCCCAGCGACGAAGCTTGAGACCTGGGCCAGGGACCCTAGCAGCGCGGGCAGCAGCGGGGGCAGCCTGCCCAGGGGTAACTGGCCCCTGCTCCTGGTCAGAGTACGCATGAAGTGGAAGCGGGGATACCGCCGCTGCCACATCTGCACCTGATCGCGGCACAGGAGGTCGTCCTCACTTCGCACCGAACAAAGGAGGTGCACATCCGCCGATCCGGGGGAGTCGAGCGTGTCCTCTAGGAGCGCCAGAATCGGGGCCACCCCGACTCCACCCGCCAGGTACACCCCGGCCCCCAGGTCCTGCGGGCCGGGGAAGAAGTCTCCGAACGGCCCGTCGACGAGAACCTCATCTCCAACCGCCAGCGGTCCACAGACCCAGGTGCTGCACTGCCCCGCGGGCACTTGGGTCACCAGCAAGGTGAGGCTGCCATCGGGTCGGGGTCGATTGGCGATCGAATATGAGCGTGGCTCGATCTGGCCGTCGGGGTCCGACAGCAGCAGGTACTGACCGGCGACGAAGGCCAACCGCCGAGACCGCGGACCCAGCCGGAGCTCCACGGTGCGGTGGTTGAGCCTTCGCTTGCCAAGGACCAGGAAGGGAAGCTCATACTGGGTCGGCGGCACCATGGGGCCGGTCCGCTTGGCTTCCCGCCTCCTCGATCCCCGCCGATCTTCAGCTCTGCTATCAGGCCGCCAGTCGCGCCCCCGCCCCGAGTCACCGCTGGGCTGGTGCATGGGCTCGTACCGAGCAGGAGACTGTTGCAAGGACGACGGGCATATCGCGCCCGCGAGTACGGGACCCGGCTGATCCTGCCAGCCCGTGGCGCCAGGGTGCCCGGCGATGGCCCCCGCGGTCCCCGCGTCGCGCGATCTCATCCGCACTCGAGCCCGGTCGTGGACGAGCGCTGGCCAACCCGATGGGATCCGGCTCCGGCATGGGCACAGAACGGCGGAGGGGCATCTAGCCATCTTTCATCACGGCAGCGCAGACAACGACTGAGGACCCCGCCGCTGGTGACCACTCCAAGCCGGGAGTGGGCCCCGCACAGGGCACAGGCACCCAGGCAGGTATCGAGAACCTCGGTGGTCCCAGCAGAACCATCCCCGGAGTACGCCGGTGGAGCGCTCTCACCCGGCGCATCCACCACCACCGCCTCAGGAGGTGAAGCCGAGCGCAGTGGACAGTCAAGGCGATATCCCCGCCGCTCCGACGACCAGCAGACCACCTGCCACTCCGACCAGAAGCGCTCCAGAAAGCTGCGATGAAACGGCCGGCCGCAGCGGGGGCAGGTGAACATGGTGGCGGTCCACCCGGATCTCTCGACCGCTTGTAACTCGTTTCCATCCCTGGGCCCGGAGTGGTTCAACGCCGGCTCCCCGGGGGGAAGTGCCTGGGGCGAGCTCAAGGTGGTGCGGTCCCCAGCAGCTGGCGCAGGGTCAGGGGCAGGATGCCGCCGTGGCGGACTTGTTCGAGCTCCGTTGCGGAGTCGAGCCGGGCTCGCACCGGGAGTGTCCGGCCGTCGGCTACGAGCCTCAGTGCGGCCAGGTTCCCCTCAAGCAGCGCGGCGATCCCCAGCAGATCAAAGGTCTCCTCTCCGGTCAGCTTGAGCTCAGCCGCGTTCGCCCCGTCCTGAAATTCAATAGGGAGTACACCCATGCCCACCAGGTTCGAGCGGTGAATCCTCTCGAAGCTCTGGGCCACCACCGCACGCACGCCGAGCAGGCGAGTGCCCTTGGCGGCCCAGTCGCGCGAGGAGCCCGAGCCGTAGTCGCGGCCCGCCACGACCAGCAGCGGGGTCCCCGCATCTTGGTATAGGCGGGAGGCGTCGTAGATGGTCATGGTGCGGCCGCTGGGATGATGCCGGGTGTATCCTCCCTCGACCCCAGGCACAAGTTGATTCCGCAGCCGCGGGTTGGCGAAGGTGCCCCTGATCATCACCTCATGATTGCCCCTCCGCGAGCCGAAGGAGTTGAAGTCAGGGACGGCCACCCCGTGCTCGTTGAGGTAGGATCCCGCCGGCCCATCGGGACTGATCGCCCCGGCAGGCGAGATGTGGTCGGTGGTAACGCTATCTCCCAGCAGCACCAGGCAGCGAGCCCCACGGATATCGACCGGCGGGGCCGCCACCCTCGACAGTTCGGTGAGGAAGGGTGGCCGCCGCACATAGGTCGACTCGGGCTCCCAGACGAACTGGCTGGCGTCCCGAGGTGACAGCCGGTCCCAGAGCTCATCGCCCGAGAAGACGGTCCGGTATTCCTCCTTGAACTGCTCGCCAGTCAGCACCTCCGCCACCACGTCTCCGATCTCCCGCGAACTGGGCCAGAGGTCCCGGAGCCAGACAGGGTCGCCACTCCGCGTGGTCCCCAGCGGGTCGGACTCGAAGTCGAAGTCGAGGGAGCCCGCGAGTGCATACGCCACCACCAAGGGTGGCGAGGCGAGGTAGTTGAGCCGCACCTCAGGATGGATCCGTCCCTCGAAGTTGCGGTTGCCTGACAGGACCGCGGCCACCACCAGCCCCCGGTCCCGCACCGCCGCGGACACCTCCGGGATCAGCGGTCCGGAGTTGCCGATGCAGGTGGTGCATCCGTAGCCGACAAGGCTGAAGCCAAGTTCGGCAAGCGGTCGATCGAGACCCGCCCGCTCAAGGTAACGCATCACCACCCGTGATCCCGGCGCCAGCGAGGTCTTAACCCACGGCTGGCGCCGAAGCCCTAGTTCAACCGCTCGCCGGGCGATGAGCCCGGCGGCCACCATCACGTCGGGATTAGACGTGTTGGTGCAGCTAGTGATGGCGGCGATCACCACGTGCCCGTCGTCGATGGGAACCTCCTGTGCATCCAGCTCCACGGTGACGACACGCGTTTGCCTCGTCGACACTCCTGCGGGTGGTGCGGGAGGGTGCACTGCCTCCGGTCGATGATCCCCGGGCGCGGTGCGGGAGGCTCCGGCATAGTTCGACGCCGGGGGGTCACTGGCTGGGAACGAGTCTGCCGAGGCCTGCTCACAGGACCCATCCAGGAGTGGAGGCGGGGTCCAGTTGACAGCCGAGGTGCCGGAGCCCACGGTCTCGGGGACCAGCGCCGCGAGATGGCTGCGGAACGACCGGGGCACGAGTGATAGCGCAACTCGATCCTGCGGGCGGGCCGGCCCGGCAAGCGAGGTCTCCACCGTGGAGAGATCCAGGTGGACCACCTCGGAGAATTCGGGAAGCGGGTCCTCTGGATCCCAGAACATGCCCTGCTCCCTCGCATACGCTTCCACCAGTTCCACCTGGTAACTGGGCCGACCGGTGAGGCGGAGATAGTCCAGGGTCACCTGATCGATGGGGCTGATGGCACAGGTGGCCCCGTATTCGGGCGCCATGTTGCCAAGGGTGGCCCGGTGCTCGACTCGCAGCCGGCTGAGTCCGGGGCCCGTGAACTCCACGAACTTGCCCACCACCCCGTGACGGCGCAGCAGCTCTGTCAGGGTCAGGACCAGGTCCGTGGCGGTAGCCGTCGGCGGGAGTTCCCCCTCCAGGTGGACCCCGACCACCACGGGCACGGGGACGGGAACCGCGTGTCCCAGCATCGCCGCTTCCGCTTCGATACCCCCTACTCCCCACCCCAGGACCCCGATTCCGTTCACCATCGGGGTGTGAGAGTCAGTGCCCACCAAGGTGTCGGGGAAAGCTTCACCCTCCTCGGTGGCGAACACCACCCGAGCGAGATGCTCCAGATTGACCTGATGACAGATCCCGGTGTCCGGGGGCACGACTGCAAATTGGCGAAAACCCTGCTGGGCCCAGCGCAGCAGCCGGTAGCGCTCCAGGTTGCGCGAGAACTCCAACTGACGGTTGACGTCGAAGGCGGCCGATGCGCGCCACTCATCCACGACGACGGAGTGATCGACGATCAGCTCCACCGGGACCCTAGGGTTCACCTGTCGGCTGTCACCGCCCAACTCAGAGAGAGCCTCCCGAAGCGCCACCAAGTCCACAACCGCGGGCACCCCGGTGAAGTCCTGGAGGAGGACCCGCTCCGGGTGGAAGGGCAGCTCCAGAGAGTGGTCGTCCACCCGGGGCCACTTCGCCAGGGCGGCCACCGCATCGGCCGCGACCCCGCCGTACTGGTGGTGGCGGAGAAGGTTCTCCAGCAGCAACTTGATGCTATACGGGAGGCTGTCGAGATCCGCCAGGTCGGCCAGCGACCCTAACCGACTGATCCGGTAGCGCCGCCCGCCCACGGTGAGCTCCGACCGGGAGTTGAATGCGCCAGTCACCCCTCCACCACCTTGGCCTCGATCCCCTCCCGGCCCAGCCGTTCAGTCCGGCCAGCCTCAAGTCCTGCAAGGAGCAGGTGGAAGTAGATCAGGCCGGCGTACGGAGGCCAGGCTCGTGTGAGTTCCTGGACCTCCTCATACCCCGGCCTCCCCGGCAGCTGGAAATGCCGGCGCAGAGCGTTCTGTGCCCCCACGTCGTCACCGGGAAGGATCCACCACCGACCGAGCCCCCGGAGCATCACGTACTGCGCGCTCCAGCGGCCGATCCCCGGCAGCGAGCGGAGGCGGTCCTCCACCGCTTGGTCCGGCATCGCCGCCAGAGTATCCTCCGCAAAGTCGGCTCCACCCAGAGCCTGGGCGATGGCCACCAGGGATCGCGCCTTGGCCCCGCTCAAGCCGAGCCCTCGCAGCGACTCCCAGTCGGCCTGAGCGACCGCATTCATCTCCGGCGCACCCGGACCCCACCCATCCGTCGCTCGTGGGACCCGGGTGCCAAACCGAGCGGCCAGCCGGTTGAGCAGGTGAATGCCGACGGCGAGGCTGACCTGCTGGCAGACCACGGCATTGACCGCGGCTTCGAAGACGCTCGGAAAGCGCGGCGGTCGCATGCCTCGGAAGCGACTGGCCAACTCTTCCAGCCAGGGCTCCTTGGGCGCCAGGTAGAAGCCGGACAGCTCCTGGCTCAGCCCCAGGGTGTCCACCAGCGTGAGGGCCACAAGGCGAAGGGCCTCCGGGGTCACCGCCCGGGGTTCGCCCCGCACGAAGACTTCGAGCCCGTGGCCGAGCTGGCGCACCGCCACTCCCATCGCAGCTCCGTCGACGGCCAGGACCCGCCGGTACCAGCTGCCATCGTACTGGTCGACCTGGTTATGCCCGCGGCGTCTCAGGGCCCAGACGGTGAGGTCGAGGCGGAATGGGGCCTCATCCGGCAGTTCAGCGCGGGTGCTGGCCGACCCCGGGCCGGTGATTCGCCAGCACCAGGAGGAGGCTTCCACCTCGCAGGGGCGGGCCAACCCGGTACCTGGCAGAGTCAGCATCGCTCACCCCCTGCGATGGTAGCTGCCCACGGGGGTGCGGAATCCCACCGCCAGCCGATTCCACCCGTTGATGGCGACAATGGCCACGGTGAGAGCGACCACCTCCTCCGGCGAGAAGTTGGCCGCCGCCTCCTCGAAAGCCGAATCCGGAGCTCCCGATGCCGGCAGCAGCGTCAGCGCCTCGCACCACCGCAGGGCGGCTCGCTCGCGAAGAGAGTAGTTGGGTGCCTCCTGCCAGGCAGCCACCAGGTGCAGCCGTTGGGGCTCGACCCCCAAAGCGGCCGCGTCCTTCGTGTGCATGTCCAGGCAGTAGCCGCAGCCGTTGATTTGGGACGCTCGCACCTTCACCAGTTCCAGCAACTCCGGCTCCAGCGTCGAGGAGTGCACCACGCTCTCCAGCCCGGCCATCGCTGCCACTGCTCCCGGGAGCACCCGAGAGTAGTCCAGCCGGATCGTGCGCTCGGCCGCGGCCGTGCCGACGGTGCTGGCGCCGTTGGCGGCCCGCTCGCCCTTCATCGGGACTCGCCTCTGGGGCATCCCCGCTGATGCCCCTCGCTGAGCACCGCTCCGCAGTCGAGGCAGAGGAGCCCCGCCCAACAGGCGGGATCCCCGGCATCATACTTAGCGTCCGCGCCTTCCGGCGACAGGGTCTGGGCGTCATTTCCGCTGTCTGGCAGGGCAGCCGGCGGTGTGGCAGGCGGTCGGCGCGCGGTCATCCGGCGAGGCTCGAGCGCAGCTGCGCCACCTTCTGCTCAACTGCGGCCAGCAAATTCTTCCAATCTCGGGCGAAGCGCGCGACTCCCTCGGCCTGCAGCGACTCACCGAGGGCGCGCATGTCCAGCCCGCAGGCCTCCACCTCACTGATCACCGCACCTGCTTTAGAAACGTCTTCGTTGACGGGTCCACCCTTCGGCCCCGAGGCCAACGCCAGCAGTGTCGCCTCCGGCATCGTGTCGATCGTCCCTTTCGCCACCAGCGCGGCGGCGTAATAGGTCGGCGGCAGCCGATCGTCCTTGGTTGAGGTCGAAGCCCACAGCAACCGCTGGGGCAGAGCTCCCAAGGCCTCGAGCTCCGCCCAGCGTCGGCTGGCGAGCGTCGCTCGATAGGCGGCCAGGACCCTGCGGGCGACGGCCAGGCCCAGCTGGTGTTGGAGCCGCTCGGGGAGCTCGGGGTCGGCCGCAGCATCCCACCGCGAGACGAAGACGGAAGCCACCGAGGGCACGTCCAACGAGAGGCCCGCGGCCCGACGTCTCTCCAGGGCCCGCAGATAGACGTCCGCGGCCTGCAGGTAGTGCCGCTCCGAGAACAGGAGGGTCAGGTTCACCCCGACCCCGCCCGCCATCAGCTCCTCGGCCGCCGCCAGTCCGATGCTGGTGCCCGGCACCTTGATAAGGAGGTTCGGGATCCCGGCCTGCTCGAAGAGTCGCCGGCCCCAGGCCAGCGTCCTGTCGTAGTCGTGGCTGAGATCGGGAGGAATCTCCAAAGAGACGTACCCGTCTCCGCCCCCGCTTCGCTGATGGATCGGGAGGAACAAGCCCGCAGCACCGAGCAGGTCTTCCAACGCCACCGAGTAGACGAGCTCCTGAGGGTCGGCGACCTGTCGCCGCAGGAAGTTCACCAGGGAGTCGTCGTGCGCCTTGCCCTCAGTGAGGGCCCGAGCCAGGATCGAGGGGTTGGATGTCAGGCCGCTGAGCCCGAGATCCCGCACCCACCCAGCCAGCGCCCCGTTTCGAAGTTCCGTTCGGTTGAGATTGTCCAGCCACAGCGACTGGCCGACGGCTAGGACCCAGTCCAGCGTCTGGACCGCGTTGCCTGCCGGCGCAGTACTAGCGCTGGCCATCTGTCCGCTCCCGAACCGCCGATCGCTCAAGATCAAGCACACGCTTCACGTTGGGGTAGGCAGCACTAAGACAGCAGGGGCAGGACTCATACCAGCGTCGCATCCCTTGGTCGACCGCCACCTCCGCGGATCTCGTCTGGTCAGGTTGCTGCACACCTTCAGTCATCTGAAGACCTCCTTCGCCGCCTACGGCACGGGGTGGGCGAGCCGCGCCTCGACAATCCCGTCCTGCTCAGAAACGACGAAACACGGTTGGGGGAAGGTGGCAGGTCCGCGCAGCACCCTCCCGTCCTTCAGGTCAAACTGCGAACCATGCCATGGGCAGGTGACCACCCTCCCGGCGAGGCTCCCCTGGTCCAGGGGCCCACCCGCGTGGGAACAGACGGCGCTTACGGCGCACAGCCGCCCCTCGACCCGGGCCACCACCACCTGCATCCCGTCGGCATCGGCCCGGCGGAGCTGCCCCTCGGGAAAGTCACTGCTCCTGCCCAGGCGGGTGAGGCTGGTCGGGCCACTCAGGAACGCTTCCCGATTGACCATGGTCCCAAGGCCGAAGGTCAGATGGCCCCCGGCGTACATGCCGAGCATGGCGACCGCTAGTCCAGCCGTCGACAGCCCCAGCGCCAGAGGATGCCACGCGAACGAGGACCACCACCTCAGCCCCAAGGAGGCAGCCATCAACAGGATCGCCCCTCCCATGGTCAGCCCGTGCAGCATGTTGACCCGCAACTCCTGGCCGAAGGTGTCCTGGGAGTCGGTCAAGCCCGTGAGCGCGGCCGCCAGCCCAGCCACGAGGCCTACGGCCAGGGCCACATCGCCAGCTTGCGTTCCCAACCTCGGATCGAAGTGCGCAGCGTAGTCCAGCACCGCCCCCGCCGCCCAGGCACCCAGCGGAAGGTCCGTGATCGCCGGATGCAGCGGATGGCCCAACCCCTTGGAACCATGCAGCAGGTCGCGGACGTAGCCGCCTGGAGGGCCGAGCGCCGTGAAGACCGTCTTGACCGAGGCCTGGACCCGTCCCCCCACCGGATCCAGCCAGCTCTGGCCCCGGACCAACCGGTCGAACCACGGCTCACCCACGAGAAAACCTGCCGGCCCGGGATGGGCTATCGGACCCATTGACCATTTTGACACCATTCATATTGTGTAATTGCAGTATACTACCGCTGTGGAGTCCAGAGCGGCGACTGAGCGGATGGTCCTGGCGCTCCAGGACCCCACCCGCAGGGGGATCCTCTTCTCCTTCTACTGCGACCCGGAGGCACGAACGGTCGACCAGGTGGTGACCGGTGCCGGAGTGCACCGCTCAGTGGCCTACACCCACCTGGAGAGGCTCGTGGCCCTGGGGTATCTGGTCACTGGACTTCGCCGGGGCACGCGAGGAAGACCTGCGAAGACCTACCGTCTGGCCCCAGAGCCGCCTCCAGCCGAACCTCCAGCTCACGGTCTGCTCACCGTTCTGCGCCTGCTCTCTGAGGCGCTCGGAGAGTGGGGAACTCGGGGCCAGGCGGCCGTCCGAGCAAGCGCAGTGCGGCTTGGAAGATCGCTGGCACCGGGCCCGGAGGCCTCGGCTGGCTGGCTCGAGCCCCTCTGCACCCTCGGTGACCAGCTCCATCTGGACCCGCCAGGACGGGTAGTGGTCGAACGGTGTGCATTTAGAGACGCCTGCGCGGCCGAGCGGGCCCTGGTGCCGACGCTACACGCTGGGCTGATCGAGGGAGTGCTCGACGCCAGCCCGCTCCGCGGCCGCGTCAGCCCCTCCCATTGCGAACTGGGAGGCTGTACCTTCAGCCTGGAGACTCAAGTCGGAGACCGAGCAGATGGCACGGCCGCCTGAGCCGGTCGGCCCGCCGGGCCCATCGGAGTCAAAGGGTCCCCGTCGAGCGCGGCTGACCCCATCCCAGAAGGAACGCTTCCACGGTTACCTCGCCGAGATTTTCGAGGCCCTCGGGTTGCCCCCAGACCGACCTGGGACCCGGCGCACCCCGGAGCGGTTCCTGGCCGCGATCACCGACGCCACCAGTGGGTATGAGGGGGATCCGAAGCTGATCACCACCTTCCCGACCGAGTGCCGGGGTGAACCTGACTGTCGCATCGCCCAGGTGGTGGAGGGGCCGATCCCCTACTTCTCGCTCTGCGAGCATCACGCCCTGCCCTTCTTCGGGCGGGCGCACGTGGGTTACATCGCCCACGAGGACATCATCGGGCTCTCCAAGCTGACCCGGGTGGTCCGCCTTTATGCGCGTCGTTTCACGGTCCAGGAGCGCCTGGGCCAGGAAATCGTCGACTTCCTTGACACGACGCTTCACGCCCATGGGGTGGCGGTGTACCTCGACGGCACCCACATGTGCACGCAGATGAGAGGGGTCCGCGAACTGCAGTCGAGCACTAAGACTACGTTCTGGCGGGGGAGCTACGACCAGGACCCTGGCCTGCGCCGGGAGTTCCTCAGCCTGTGCGGGCGACTTGCGTTGCCGGAGCCGTGAGGACCGTGGCACGAGGTCGACCACTGGATGCAGGACGGGTCCGGGGATCCCAACCGGGACAGGACCGACCAATGGGTCACAAAGACCCCCGGGGCTTCCGGCTCGGCATCTATGTCTTCGAAGAGGCGGAAATCGTCGACTTCACCGCGCCGTTCGGGGTCTTCTCGGTGGCCCGGCGATGGGAGCCGAGCCTGGACGTGTTCCTCATCGCCGAGTCGATGCGCCCGGTGGTGGCTCAAGCAGGGTTCACCGTGCTGCCCAACTACTGCTTTGCCGATGACCCCGCGATGGACGCCTTCCTCATCCCTGGCGGGGCCGGTACGCGCCAGGAGATGTACAACCGCAGGCTGCACCAGTACATCCGAGCCCTGCCGGAGACCACCATCCTGGCCGCTCTGTGCACGGGGCCGTGGGTCTACGCCCAGATGGGCCTGCTCGACGGACTCGCCGCCACCGCCCGGAAGGAGGGTGACCCCCAGGAGCTCAGTCAGCGGGGCATGGTCCCGATCGACCGGCTGGCGAGCCTGGCTCCCCGGGCCCTGATCAGCCGGGATCGGGTCGTGGACGCCGGGAGGATCGTGACTGCAGCGGGGATCAGCTCGGGCATGGAGCTGGGTTTCCACCTACTGGAAAGGGCAGGCTTCGAGCCTGCCCTTATCGAGGAGGTCGCCCGGGTCATGGAGTATCTGGACGCCTACGAGGTAAGGCGCGTTAGTGGTAGAGGTACCGATTGAGCCCCGCGGGATCAGGGGATGGTCGCGACATACCGGGGTGAGCCCTCCTTTGTGGAAGGCGCCGCCCATGCTTCACCCTCGCTGCTGACCGTGGGCCACGGAACCGCCACGGAGTCCGAGTTCCTCAAACTGTTGGAGGAGGCTCGGGTGCAGGCCGTGGTTGACATCCGCAGCGTCCCCGGGAGCCGCCACAACCCACAATTCAGTCGCGAACCCCTCGAGGAGTGGTTGCCACTCGCCGGGGTAGGCTACCGCTGGGAGCCCGGTCTCGGCGGATTTCGGCGGGGCAAGCCCGACTCAGCCCACCTCGGTCTCCGCCACCCAGCCTTCCGCTCCTACGCCGACTACATGGAGACCCCGACTTTCCTCGCGTCGGTGGATCGGCTGGTCGAGGGAGCGAGACACCGGACAACGGCGGTCATGTGCGCCGAAACTCTGTGGTGGCGCTGTCATCGGCGTCTCCTTGCGGATTATCTGGTGCTGGTGCGTGGCATCCCTGTGCTGCACCTCGATCATCGTGGGCACCTGAGCCCGCACGTCCCAACCGCAGGTGCAGCTGTCGTCGGGGAGACCCTGGTCTACGGTCGTCCTCCAGCGCCCGCGGACCCGCCCGGTCCGTCTACCACGACGGGTTCCAAGATGAGGAGGGAGCTTGCCGAGCGCGGCGCTCCTCGACAGCCAACTGGAACGTTGAATATACTTACCGCTCATAAGGGGAAGTGGGCGTTCGCGCCGGAGGGGCACCATGGCAGTGGCAGATGACTCGGCTCAGGTATCAGAGGCTCAGATCGCGGTCCACTGGCGGGAGGAGGAGTACATCCAGCCTCCTGCCCGGTTCATTGGGCAGGCCAACGCGGCTGACCCGGCGATCCTGGAAAGGTTCAAAGAGGAGCGCTTCCCCGAGTGTTTCAAGGAGTACGCCGACCTCCTGACCTGGGACTCCTACTGGCACACCACCCTTGACACCAGCAACCCGCCCTTCTGGAAGTGGTTCGTGGGCGGCAAACTCAACGCTTGCTACAACTGCGTGGACCGGCACCTCCCGACCATGCGCAACAAGGCAGCCATCATCTGGGTCCCGGAGCCGGAGGCGGAGGAGACTCGCGCCATCACCTATCAGGAGCTGTACCGGCAGGTGAATGAGCTGGCCGCCCTGCTACGGGACTTCGCTGGGGTCAGGACCGGTGACCGGGTCACCCTCCACCTGCCGATGACCCCAGAGCTACCCGTGACCATGCTGGCACTGGCTCGCCTCGGGGTGATTCACTCAGAGGTCTTCGGCGGCTTCAGTGGTGCTGCCTGTGGAGATAGGATCGCGGACTCCGGCAGCCGGATCCTGATCACCATGGATGGGTACTACCGCAACGGCGAGCTGGGCGACCACAAGGTGAAGGCCGACCAGGCGCTTGATCGAGCCCGCCAGGAGGGCCAGGAAGTCGACAAGGTGCTGGTCTGGCGCCGCCATCCTGGACAGTACGCATCCAAGAGCCTGATGGTGGAGGGACGAGACTTCTTCATCGATCAGCTGCTTCCCCGCTACCGGGGCGCAGTGGTCGAGCCGGTTTCGATGCCCGCCGAGGCGCCCTTGTTCCTGATGTACACCAGCGGCACGACCGGCCGGCCCAAGGGGGCGCAACACAGCACCGGAGGCTACCTCGCCTACGTCACCGGCACTTCCAAGTACTACCAGGACATCCATCCCGAAGACACCTACTGGTGCTTCGCCGACATAGGGTGGATCACCGGCCACTCGTACATCGTGTACGGCCCGCTGGCGCTGGGTACCACCTCGGTGATGTACGAGGGGGTACCCACCTATCCCGACCCAGGCAGGCCTTGGCGCATCGCCGAACGCCTGGGGGTGAACATATTCCACACCGCCCCCACCACCATCCGCATGCTGCGCAAGGTCGGCCCCGATGAGCCGGGGAAGTACAACTACCACTTCAAGCACATGACCACGGTCGGCGAGCCCATAGAACCTGAGGTCTGGCGCTGGTACCACGAGGTAGTGGGCAAGGGCGAGGCCGTGATCGTCGACACCTGGTGGCAGACCGAGAATGGAGGCTTCCTGGGGAGCACCCTTCCAGCCCTTCAGGCGATGAAGCCGGGAAGCTGCGGCCCAGGCGTGCTCGGAGTCTACCCCGTGATCTACGACGAGAACGGGGAGGTGGTGGAGGCGGGAAGCGGTCGGGCGGGCAACATGTGCATCCGCAACCCATGGCCGGGGATCTTCCAGACCATCTGGGGCCAGCCGGACCGGTTCGTCCAGACCTACTATCAGAAGTACTGCCGGAATCCGGAAAGCACCGACTGGCATGACTGGCCCTACTTCTCCGGAGACGGTGCGGTCCAGTCCGCCGACGGCTATTTCCGCATCCTCGGCCGTGTCGATGACGTGATCAACGTGGCCGGCCACCGCCTGGGGACCAAGGAGTTGGAGTCGGCCACCATCACCGTCCCGGAGGTGGCCGAGGCGGCTGCGGTGCCTGTTGTGGACGAGCTCCGCGGTCGAGCGGTGGAGATGTACGTCTCCCTCAAGCCAGGGATAGCCGCCAGCAAGGAGGTGGAGGAGAAGGTCTCGATGGCCATCGAGACGGAAATCGGCAAGATCGCCCGACCCAAGAACGTCTGGATCGTTCCGGACATGCCCAAGACCCGTTCGGGCAAGATCATGCGCCGGGTGATCGCGGGCATCTCCAACTTCACCGACGTGGGGGACACCACCACCCTGGCCAATCCCGAGATCGTGGACGACATCCGCCACCATGTCCAGAGCCAGAAGCTGAGCAGCGGTCAGGCACCGCGAGAACTCAGTGCGGAAGAGACGGAGGAGATCAAGGCCTTCGGGCAGGTAGAGTGAGCGGGTTGCTGACCTAGAAGGGGGCAGCACCAGCCCACCGGGCCGGGGTCCGCAGGACGGTGATGGCGCGCAGCCGCTGTGGAGATGGGGGAAGTGACCAGGCAGTATCTGTCTGGGGAGCTCTCGCTTAGGCTCGGCGAGCTGGAGTCGGTGGCGGGCGACCCGCGGCACCAACAGCTCGTGCGGCAACTGCGAAGAGATGCTGAGTGGATGCCGACGGGCCGCCTGGGCGACCTTGTGTGGCGCGGCCTTCAACTGGGCGAGGAGGCCTGCTGGCTGGCCCTTGAGGAAGGTGACTGGCAGCAGTTCCTACGGCGGATATCGGTCTGTTCCGCCCTTTGGGAGTTCGGCCTTTGCTCCTGTCTGATCGATTCCCCGCAGGCCCCGGGTACCTGATAGGCTGTCCGCTCCTCGCCCGAGACGGAGCGGACCTGGTCAGAGACGGGCCCGAACCGAACTTCCAGCGCGTCGCGCGGTCGCGACCGCCACCAGCACCCAAACCAGGACCCCTGCCCACACCCACACAGCGGCGAAACTCTCCAGTGCTGCCACGTTGGCGGCGCGGCCCACAACGAAGCTGCAGGCCGCATACATCCCGACCGGGAAGACAGTCGCCCACCGGCGCAGATCGTAGGCCAGCCGGGGACGGAGCGCCTCAGCCAGAAGCAGCGCCGGCAGCCAGGCCACTGCCGCGACCCAGACTCCCAACGCCACCAGCGCCAGATCCTTCGCCAGCTGATGCGGCCAGCCCACCGCCGAGGCCGCCAGGGTCAACCGCCCAGACGCGAGGGCGCTGATGGCCAGCGCCCCGCCGGAGACCCAGTGGTCCCCCCGCCCCCGGGCCAGCTGGCCGAGGTCGAAGCGCGAGAGTACCAAGACGTAGGCGACAAGCCCCACAAGCCAGGGAACAGCTGCGGCCGCCGCCAGCCACGCCCACCCGATCGTCGCCGCCAGCGTGGCGGCCAGCACCGCGAGTGCCTCGGTCGCCACGGTGACCATGAACGAGACCCCCACCGTGGGAGTGGTCCAACTCCGTATCACCGGTCCGGCGAGGATCAGCCACAGTCCGGTGCTCAGGGCCAAGAGCGCACCCCCCGCCCAGACCCATCCGATGAGCGTGAGCGCAGTTCCGAGGACCGCGCTGCCGGCAACTCCCGTGAGGGCAGCTGGTGAGCGCGCCTCGACCTCCAACCCCGCCCGACCTGTGAGCAGCCGGACGGTGAGAACACCTCCGAGGAGGCACCAGATCCCGCCCGCCATCCCCAGGACCAGGCGGGAGAAGAGCGTCTGGTGGTCAAGCCCCAGCCCAATGGCAACGATCCCGGTCCCCATGACCACAGCGCCGGAGGCGGGCGGTACCAGCCCCTTGACCATCCCCCCCCACAGGCCCGGAACCAACCCAGCCGCGCGCAGCGAATCCAGCTAGGCAACCCCGCCCGCAGCCGCATCCCGCAGCCCCGAGGCCACCTCCGTGAAGAACTTGTCCACGGTCGCGCGCGCCAGCCTATGCAGGAGGGCGCGATCGGCGGCGCTCCCGACCCCACCTCCCGGAGGCGTGTAGCGCGCATCGAAGCGCAGCCGGGTGCCCCCGTCCAGGGCCGGCTCGGCTCTCAGGTACCCGAGGAGGACTGGGTAGAGCCCGGGATGCACCGCTGCCCGCCACTCCACTGGGACGACCACCCCCCAACCGAACGGCTGCGCCGGGGCAACCGACATCCGAGCCTCTCGCTTCAGCCCCAGGGGAGGCTCACCAGCCCGGAGGCCCACCAGGAAGGTCCCGTCCGACTGCTGGCGCCCGGGTAACCAGCGCTCGGCCGGCCCCTGGAGGACCGTGCGCACGCGCTCAAAGTCCGCTTCGAGCCGGCTGCGAAAGCGAAGCTCAACCATGTTGGCCTCCCGAGGGTTCCGCGTCATCTCCACCCGCCCTCAGCGCTTGGCGAGACCGTAGCGCCGGCGATAGAGGATGTTGGGGCGGCCCAGGTACTGCCACGGCAGGCTCCAGGCATGAACCAAGCGGCTGAAGGGCCAGACTGCGTAAAGGAGCCAGGGCAGGGTGGCGTGGAGCTGGTAGACGAGCGGGGCCCCGGCGATGAGCCGAGGCTCGGGATGCAGCCAGAGGAGACTGCGAAACCACACCCCGATGGTGGGTCGGTAGTTGTAACCCGAGCCCAGGGTGTTGAAGCCGATGGTCTCGATGAGGCCGAGGACGATGATTGCCGCCAGCACCAAGTAGACCACGATATCCGTCCGGGTGGTTGTGCGGCGAACCCGGGGGAAGTAGGCGCGCCGCCCGACCAGGATCACGAAACCGGCGATGCAGGCGAGGCCGGCGACGGTCCCAGCGGCGGCGGCGAAGAGGTGATAGGCTCCCTCGCTGATGCCGACCGCATGGGTCAGCTGCTCGGGGATGAGCAGCCCGACCACATGGCCTCCGATGGCCGCCAGGGCCCCGTAGTGGAAGAGGTTGCTGCCCCAGGCCAGCCAGCGCCGTTCCAGAAGCTGGGTGGAACGGCTGGTCCATCCGAACTTGTCGTGCCGGTAACGCCAGATGTGCCCGGCCACAAACAGGGTGATGGAGGAGTATGGCAGGGCCACGAACAGTAGCGCCTCCTCCAGAGTCACCGGTGCACCTCTGCCCAAGGCATCACCTCCGGAGGGGCGAATGGTCGCAGACCGACCGCTTCGGCGGGTGGGCCATCCTGGATCAGCCTGCGCACCACCTCCAACTGAGATGCGGCAAGTGGCGCCACACTCCGACGGATGAGCTGGATCAGGTGTGCGTACGGGCTGTCCAGTTCGTTCAATCGCAACCACAGCACCTCGAGTCCCATGCGCTGCTCCTGCAACACTTCCCGGCCGGCCCCGCCACCCACCAGGGAGGCGAATTCCAGCATCACCGGCAGGTAATCCGGCAGTTCCGGTCCTTCCAGCTCCAGCCCAGCCGCCCGGTACAACCACTTGAGACGAAGCAGCTCCTGCCCTCGTCTGCGGGTATCGCCATGGGTGAAATAGGTGAGATAGAGGCTGCACCGTCGCTGGAGGTCGAACGTTGCCACATATTCCTCCCGCAGCCTGGGCCAGGGAGTGGCTTCCCAGTAGGCCAAGAAATGGGACAGCTCGCGCTGCGCTCCGGCCGCACATTGCCGAGATGCGGCCTCCAGCTCGGAGTGAGCGCCCTCGACCTCATCTCCGGGGTACTGGAGGAGCACCGAGAGCAATTTGTAGAGGGCCCTGCGCCCGTCCCTCGGCCTCACGCACCGTGCCCAGACCCGCGGTTCACCACCGGAAGCGGTACGAACCGGTGACCACCGGCCCTCCCATTGTGGATCATGAAGGTGTCATTGATGCCCTGAGCCGGTCGGGGCAGAGCCCCACAGTTGCCCGGCCCACCCTCAAAGTCCAGACCGCAGGTCCCCGGGAGCTCCGCCAGCCGCTGTGCCTGCTCGCTGTGGGCCTGAGGCACCACATACCGGTCCTCGTACTTGGCCACTGCCAGCAGGCGGTACATCGCCTCGATTTCGGAAGGCTCCAGGGCCGCGGCGGCGGCGGCCTGCTGGTCACGAACTCCCAGCACCTCCAGCTTGCGCATGTAGCCGCGCATGCCCGCGAGTCGGCGCAGTGCCTGCCGGATCACCTCCCGGTCGCCGGCGGCCAGTATGTTGGCCAAATAGTCCATGGGAATGCGCATGGCGTCGATGGCGGGGAACAGCTCGTCGGGGTCGGCCTCGTAGCCGTCCCCCTCTAGGGCGTTCACCACCGGCGAAAGTGGGGGGACGTACCAGACCATCGGCAGGGTGCGGTACTCGGGGTGAAGCGGGAGGGCGACCCGCCAGCGGTGAGCCAAAGCGTACACAGGGGAGCGCTGGGCATATTCGATCCAGTCGTCAGGGATGCCATCGGCCTTCGCCTGGCTCTGCACCGCCGGATCCGCAGGATCGAGAAATACGCTCAGCTGCGCGTCGAGGAGATGCTTCTCGTCTGGCTCGGAAGCCGCCTCCCGGACCCGGTCGGCGTCGTACAGCACGAGGCCCAGGTAGCGAATCCGGCCGACGCAGGTCTCGGAGCACACGGTGGGCAGCCCGAGCTCGATCCTCGGATAGCAGAGCGTGCACTTCTCCGCCTTACCGGTGTGATGGTTGAAGTAGACCTTCTTGTAAGGGCAGCCCGACACGCAGAAGCGCCAGCCTCGGCATTTCTCCTGATCGACCAAGACGATGCCGTCCTCCTCGCGCTTGTACATGGCCCCCGAGGGGCAGGAGGCGACGCAGGAGGGGTTGAGGCAATGCTCGCAGATCCTGGGCAGGTAGAACATGAACGTGCGTTCGTAGGTCAACTTGACCTGTTCCTGCAGACCGGCCAGGTCAGGGTCGCGCCCAGCTGTCTCGGGGGCCCCTGCCAGCATGTCGTCCCAGTTCGGACCCCACTGGACACCCATCCGTCGTCCCGTGAGTTGCGATCGCGGCCGGGCAACCGGGTCGCGATCGGAAAGAGGGGCGTCGATCAGAGTGTGGTAGTCATAGGTCCAGGGCTCGTAGTAGTCGTCGATGGTGGGGAGGTCAGGGTTCCAGAAGATTGTCAGCAGCTTGCGCAGTTGCCCGCCGGCCCGAAGCCGGAGCCGGCCTCGGCGGTCCAGCTTCCAGCCCCCCTGCCACTTTTGGTTGTCCTCCCAGCGGCGCGGATATCCCAGGCCGGGCTTGGTCTCGACATTGTTGAACCAGACGTACTCCGTCCCCGGTCGGTTGGTCCACACCTGCTTGCAGGTCACGCTGCAGGTGTGACAGCCGATGCACTTGTCCAGATTCATCACCATCCCGACTTGGGCGCGGACCTTCATCAGTACACCACCTGCGACTGACGCTTGCTGAGTACGGTGATCTCATCACGCTGCGAGCCGGTGGGCCCGAAATAGTTGAATCCGAAGGAGAGTTGGGCGTAGCCACCGATGAGGTGAGTGGGTTTCCAGACGACCCGGGTCAGGGAGTTGTCGACCCCGCCCCGGTTACCGTGCAACTCGCTTAGGGGTACGTTCACATGACGGTCCTTGGCGTGGTACATCAGACACACCCCTCGAGGTAGCCGGTGCGTCACCGCGGCACGACAGGTGATCACCCCGTTGCGGTTGTAGGCCTCGATCCAATCGTTGTCCCTCACGTCGATGGCAGCGGCGTCCTCCTCACCTATCCAAATCACCGGCCCGCCCCTGAAGAGGGTCAGCATGAAGAGGTTGTCCTGGTACTCGGAGTGAATCGACCACTTTGAGTGCGGCGTCAGGTAGCGCACCGTCACCTCCAGCCGCCCGGCCTGCCCGATCTGCTGGTCGCCGAAGTGAAGGCGATAGTTCAATGGCGGTTTGAATATGGGTAACCCCTCACCCAGCTCAAGCATCCATTCGTGGTCCAGGTAGAAGTGCTGGCGGCCGCTCAGGGTGTGCCACGGCTTGGCCCGCTCAACGTTGATCGTGAACGGGGAATAGCGCCGGTCGTGCGCCTCAATCCCCGACCATTCCGGGGAGGTGATAACGGTGCGTGGCTGAACCTGGATGTCTTTGAAGGTGATCCGGTCCGCCTCGCGGGAGGCCGCCAGGTCGCTGAGCGGGATCCCGCACTGCTCCTCAAGGGAACGGAACCCCTCCACTGCGAGCCGGCCGTTACATGTCCCCGACAGGGTCAGGATGGCCTCCGCGACATGCTCGGCGCGCTCCAATCTTGGCCTGCCGTCCGCCACCCCACCATGGACCGTGCCGTTCCTCTCCCTCAACTCCTGGATCTCGGGTACAGGCTTCCAGGCAGCACCCTTGGTCTGACTGCCGAGTTCTTCGAGGAGAGGGCCGATCGCCGTCATCTTTTCGGCGACTGCTCTGTAGTCCCGCTCCACCACCAACAACTTGGGCATGGTGCGGCCGGGAATGGCCTCACATTCCCCCTTGGTCCAGTCCAGCACGAGGCCCATCGGCTGGGCGATCTCATCGGGGGTGTCGTGCAGCAGTGGGGCGGCGACCAGGTCCTGCCTGACACCCAGGTGGCTCTCGGCCAGTTTCGAGAAGGCGGCAGCAATACGGTTGAAGGCGTCCCAGTCCGTTTTCGCCTCCCATGGCGGTGGGATCGCCTGGTTGAAGCTGTGCACGAAGGGATGCATGTCGGTCGACGAGATGTCGTACTTCTCGTACCAGGTGGCGGCTGGCAGCACCACGTCAGAGAAGAGGCCGTTCGAGGTCATCCGAAAGTCGATGGTGGTGAGGAGATCGAGCTTGCCCCGCGGAGGCTCTTCGTGCCAACGGACCTCCTGAGGTCGCAGCTCGGGAGGGCTCTCCTCCGCCCGCACCGCCGGGTCGGTGGTGCCCAGCAGATGCTTGAGGAAGTACTCGTGCCCCTTCCCGGATGAGCCGAGCAGGTTCGCCCGCCAGACCGTGAGCACCCTCGGAAAGTTGCCCGGATCATCGGGGTCCTCTGCCGCAAAATGCAGCCGCCCCTCTCTCAGCCCCTGGAGGACATACTCGGCCGGGTCCCGTCGCTCGCGGCGGGCATTGTCGACGATGTCCAAGGGGTTTTCATCGAAGCTGGGATAGGCTGGGAGCCACCCCATGCGGCCCGCTTGGACGTAGCAGTCCGCGAACTGACGGCCGCGAAACAGGCCGCGACCGAGCGGGGAAGCCAGCTCCTCAGGACCGTAGCCCTCATACCGCCACTGATCGGTCGCAAGGTAGAGGTAAGGAGTCGCGGATTGATGCCTCGGGGGCCGCACCCAGTCCAGGGCGAACGCCATCGTTTGCCAGCCTGTGAACGGCCTCACCTTCTCCTGACCGACGTAGTGGGCCCAGCCCCCGCCGCTGCGCCCCTCGCAGCCGCACAGCAAAAGGAGAGAGAGAAAGGTCCGGTAGATCAGATCGGAATGAAACCAATGATTGGTCCCAGCCCCCATCGCGATCATGGAGCGCCCCTCGGTCAGCTCCGCGTTGCGGGCAAACTCCCGAGCGATGCGCGTGACCAGCTGCGCCTCGACCGAGGTGATCTCCGTTTGCCACGCCGGGGTACAGGGTTCAGGATCGCCGTAGTCTTGGGGCCACTTCCCTGGCAGTCCTGCCCTGGGGACTCCGTACTGGGCCAGCATGAGGTCGTAAACGGTGGTCACCAGCCGACCCCCCACCCGCATCACCGGTACACCCCGAACGAGCTCCCCACCCCCCTCCCCACCACCTATATCGAAACGAGGGAGCCTAACCTCGAGGCGCTCAGTGGCCCACTCGAAAACGGAGAGAGCGGGGCGCAGCTCCCCGAGCTCAAGGTTCCAGCGGCCCTTGGTGGTCTGGTAGCGATGCCCCACCGACCCGCTCGGGATAGCCGGGGTGCCAGTCCCCTCGTCCAACACGACCAACTTCCAGTCCGGCAGCTCCTCGGTGGCTCCGGACTCAAGGTCGGATGCGCGCAACAAGCGTCCTGGAACGAGTCCATCAGACCGCTGATCGAGGGTGACCAGAAGCGGCAGATCGGTGAACTGCCGGGCGTAGGCCTGGAAATATGGAACCTGGCGGTCGACGTAGAACTCCTTCAGGATCACGTGGCCCATGGCCATCGCCAGCGCCGCGTCCGTGCCCGGCTGAGCGGGAAGCCAATGGTCAGCGAACTTGACGTGGTCGGAGTAGTCCGGAGAGACCACCACCACCTTCTGCCCGCGGTAGCGCGCCTCGGTCATGAAGTGGGCGTCCGGCGTCCGGGTGATCGGAAGGTTGGTACCCCAGATCACCAGGTACCCCGCGTTCCACCAATCGCCGGACTCTGGGACATCGGTCTGGTCGCCAAACACCTGGGGTGACGCTGGCGGCAGGTCCGCATACCAGTCGTAGAAGCTGAGGATCACCCCTCCGATCAGGGAGAGGAACCGGGTTCCAGCCGCGTACGACACCTGCGACATGGCCGGGATCGGCGAGAAGCCGGCTACCCGGTCGGGCCCGTACTTCTTGATCGTGTAGACGTGCGCTGCCGCGATCATCTCGACCGCCTCGTCCCAGGTAGCACGCACGAACCCCCCCTTGCCCCGATGGGACTTGTAGAGGCCTGCCGCCTCCGGATTCTCCACGATCGACGCCCAGGCGGACACCGGATCGTGCTCATGCTCCTTCGCCGTCCGGAACAGCTCTAGAAGGCTCCCCCGAACGTACGGGTAGCGAACCCGCAAGGGTGAGTAGGTGTACCACGAAAACGAGGCACCTCGGGGGCATCCCCTCGGCTCGTACTCCGGCATGGTGGGCCCGAGCGAGGGATAGTCGACCGCCTGGTTCTCCCAGGTGATCAGGCCGTCCTTGACGTAGACGTTCCAGGAACACGAACCGGTGCAGTTGACTCCGTGAGTTGAACGCACCACTTTGTCATGCTGCCACCGATCACGATAGAAGGACTCCCACTCTCGCGACTTGGCCACCAGCTGGCTCCAGCCTTCGGCTGAAGCCTGTCCCTGGCGGAAGAACTGGTGGGCCGCCAGCAGCGGCCCGGAGCGATCAGCCAAGCCTTGAGCCCCCGCTTCGCCCACCACCAATGCCCAACCCCAAACCGCGCTCGTCCGCCTCGACGGACCCTCGCCAAAGGCATGGGCAGACCATCAGCGCTGGAGTTTACACCATGCCGGCTGTGTTAAACACCCCGCGGGGCTGGGGGCGTGCTGCCGTCCCGTGCTCAGCAGCTGCAATCCGTTGATGGGATGAAAGCGAAGGGGTCTCCACACCCCGAGGCTTCCCTGAGTGGGCGACACTCGGGGTGTTGTAACAGCCCGCAGGGAGGGAGACCCCCAGATGACCCACCCAGAGTACATCGGAATCGACCTTCACCGACGGCGGTCGGTGGTGGTCAGGATGGACGCCGAGGGCCAAGTGCTCTCGAGCGACCGGATCGAGAACGACCCGGAGAAGCTGCAGGGGCTGTTGGCAGCGGCCGGCCCCGACCCGGAGGTGGTGCTGGAGGCCACCTACGGCTGGTACTGGGCAGTGGACGCCTGCCAGGAGGTCGGGGCCAGGGTGCACCTGGCCCATCCATTGGGCGTGAACGCCTTCAGGACCCAGCGGGTGAAGCAGGACCACACCGATGCCAGTCACCTGGCCGACCTCCTGCGCATGAACCGGCTGCCGGAGGCGTGGATCGCGCCCCCGGAGGTGCGCGAACTGCGGGAGCTGATCCGCTACCGAGCCAAGTTGGTGGCGCTGCGCAGCAGTTGCA
>JAJYWT010000197.1 GCA_021791345.1 bacterium | reverse complement strand
GACGGACGGTGGAAACGCCGCCGGTGGGGGCACGGGACGGGCTGGGGAGACCGGTGCCGGGGGGGCTCGAGGGGCTATGGCTGCCCGGCCGGAAGGATGGGACGCAGCCACTCCGCGAACGGCTCTGTGCTGCCAGGGTCCACCAGCCTGATCTGGGCGGGCGCATAGTGGCCCACCAGGGCCCAGGCGGAGCCGGATGGGCCGGAGCGCCAGGCGCTGGCGGGAACCCTGGGCTGCTCCACCCAGCCGTGGGAGGTGCTGGAGCTGGC
This sequence comes from bacterium, assembly GCA_021791345.1. Next base: position 14,612 of record JAJYWT010000197.1, on the reverse strand, counting down.
GCCGGAGCGCCAGCTGCCGGGGTGGCGGCTGCGGGTGTCGGTGGAGGTCTCCTGGGGGATGAACTCCCTGCCGGCCAGCTCCTCCAGGGTGCGCAGGGTCTCGGCGTCGGCTAAGCCGGGGAGGATGAGCTTGGCCCCGGCCAGAGTGAGGAAGCTCCTGGCGGCGGCCTCTCCCCAGCGGTCCTGGGCCTGGCGCAGGTCCTGGAGGGCGACCAGGGTCACGATGTTGCGGCCTCCACCCTCGGCCAGCATCCGGGGGAGGCCGGGGAGGGGGCAGATGGTGGCGGCCTCGTCCAGGGCGCAGAGCCAGGGGATCTTCAGGGAGCCGCCCTGCTGGTCGCAAAGGTGGCGGGCGGCCTCGCGCACCTCCTCCACCAGCCCCACCACCAGGGGGGCGCCGTCCGTGGGGGCGTCGGAGGGGGAGACGACGTAGACGGTGTGGCCGGCCAGGAGGAAGTCCAGGGGGTCGAAGGGTAGGACCGGCTCCGCGTCCGCGGCCCTGCAAACTGAGGCTGTGTCGAAGGGGGAGAGTATCCCCTGGGCGGCGGACCAGATGCTGCCCCGCTCCCTCTCCGGGGTGCGGAGCAACCCCTCCAGCACCGCCCTGGCCGCCCTGGCCTCGGTGAGCGCCTGGAGGGGCTCCGCCCGCTGGGCGTGGACCCAGGAGCACATGGTGGCAGTGTTCTTCTCCCCGCAGGCGGCGGCGTGGAGGGCGACCGAGACCAGCTGGGTGGCCCTCGTGCGCCAGTGGGAAGCGTTCTCGACCCCCCGGCCGGCGTCCACCGCGAGGGAGTCGGCCCTCCGGCGGGCGGTGTCCCAGTCCCGGCAGCCGCGCAGCGGGGACCAGACCAGGCGGTAGGTGCCGGGGGGCAGGGGTTCCACCACCCCCAGGGGGTCGAAGATCCAGGGGATGCCGAGGCGGCCCCGCAGGCCCACGGTGGCGTCCAGGACGTCGCGGCGGGTGGAGGTGACCAGGACCGGGCCGGGCCAGGCGGCGACGTTGGGGATGACGATTCCCCTGGTCTTGCCGGAGCGGGGAGGTCCCAGGACGAGAGCCGCGACCTGGGGCGGGGCTGACAGCCATGTCCGGTCCCCCCAGCCCAGGAGGATCCGGAACCGCGGCGGGTCTCCGACGGGCGGCAGGGAGGGGAGATGGCGGCTGGCCCTTGGCGGCGGCGGGGCGAAGCGCATGACGAGCCACCAGCCGAAGAGGCCGGCGAGGAGCCAGATGACGGTGTAGGGCATGTCGGCGACCGGTCCTCCGCCGGCGATGACGGAGAAGGAGGCCCAGATGGCCCAGATGCCGGCCAGGACTGCGCGCCAGCGGCGGGCGAGCTCAAGGAGCAGGAGGCGGATGAAGCGGAGGGTGCGGACCATCTCAGGTGGAGCCGGGCTCGGCATCCCGCCGGGCCCTCTCCGCGACCTGGGCCCTCACGAACTCTGCGAACTCAGGGATGGGCACGGGATCGTCCCAGGGAGCATCGGGTGGAGGGTGCTTGCCCTGGTGAGCGAGCAGCGGCTCCCAGTCACGCTGCAGGGGTGCGAGCCCCACAGCCCACCAGTCGGCAGCGTCCCTCGGATGAGCGTCCGGGGCATAGGCGCTTGCCCGCCAGGCCTGGAGTGCCGCCATGCGGTGGACCATCCAGCCGTGGGTGTACCAGCAGGCGGGGACCTCTACGTCCTGATCCTCGAGCCACGAGACGAGGGCTTGCAGGTCCGCGTACCGCTGGGCGAGCTGGGCAGATGGGCAGTGCTCCAGGTCCCAGGGAGGGAGGATGGGGGCCGAGGTGGTGACTGTCGATCGAGGCATGGGGCCTCCGGCTGCGGCTCTCAAAGAAACTTGCCGGTGAGCCCCCGGTGGTCTTCGCTCGCACTCTGGGCGACACGGGCAGTTGCCGTCAGCTCTGGCGGATGCTACCATTCCCGCGTGTTGGCGGGGGGAGGGTACCCAATGCGCCACTGGCACGGCAACAGGCGAGTACAGTTCGGCGGGTTCATTGTACTTGCGATAGCTGTCTTCCTGAGCACCTCCCCAGCCATCGTTCTAGCATCCTGCAACCCTAACCGATCCCCTTCAGCCGGCCAGCGGGCGGCCCTTGTTTACAACAACGTCGGTACTACGGTTGGAGGCATCTACGGGGACATAGCCACGTACCCGCACCCGTATCTATACAATTCCTACGCAGACACCATAGTCGAGGCGCAAGAACTCAGAGGCTTCGAATCTGGCGGACCGTACTATGTCCAGACTGGATGGATCGAGAGCAACGCGACCGGGTCGGTAGCTCGTCCTTTCTTTGATTGGGTGTCGCCATACGGCTCCAATCTTGGGGTTTACAACTACACGATCCCGTGGGGCTATGTCATCCCGTACAAGATTCTCTACAATAACCCCAGCAGCGGCGAATGGAGGATCATCACAGACAACAACGAGTACCCGGCCAACGGTGAAGGAGTGAACCTTGGGTTCTATCCGACCGACGGGCGGGTCGAGGGTATTACTCAAAACGCAGCCTCTCAGATGCCCGGTGGCTGGGAAACGAACTACCATGCCATCTTCGAGGACACTCACCTCTACTTCTACGGCGGTTGGAACTATTTCGAGGGGAGCGGTTCCACGGCCAACAATAGTTGGTACGCCGCTGGCACCGATTCGGGCACCGAGGAGTACGTCTATGACCGAGCTTGTCCGTACTAAGTCGTTCCGGGCCACGGTCGGTGTACTTGCACTTCTGGCTATCATGACCGGTGTAGTTGTGCTGCATGGCGGGGTGTCCGCTGGTGCGAGTACACCCCAGACGTTTGGAGGAGACTCCTCCGTATGGACTGGCCCGTCGGTGTCGTGGGCAGGTATGACGATCGGTGCGCCACCTGTGTCGGCGTCAGTTACATCCGTCCCCGTAGATGCCAACGGGGCTGCCGCCGCCACTGCGGCGGCGTGGCCTGTACCAACGGCGAAGATTGGCTCGATCCACCTTGCATTGGTGTCCGGCGGGCCGTACGCAACCCCGCAGTTGTCCTGGGTCGTGATGTATGAGAGTGGGGCTGCGCCTTATCAGGTCAATCCCGTGTCTGGAACCCCGGTCGTCACGGCATGGGTATTTGTCGACGCTGCGACTGGAGCAGTGTTCACGATGTTTTCAAGTACCGTGCCGCAGCTTGCGGACGCATCGAGTCCGGTGGGTTGAACTGGGGCGTTGGCCGCGGAGGTACCCCTTCGTCTGAGCATCCGTTCAGCAGGTGGACCTGCGCTCTATGCGGGGTCTCTGATTCACGTGACCCTCGGAGATACAGTTGGCGGCGCGGCTTGGAAGCCGAGAGGGTAGTGTTCAGCCCGCGGGGGAAGACTGCGTCAGCAGGGAGCGCGTAGGTCACTCAGTCAAAGGTGAGGTCTCTCCAACAGCTAGCGTTGCCGTCCCATCACTCTTGATCAACCAGAGGTCTTCAACGGGCTGGCTTCTGTGCTCTGTCGGGAAAGCTAGCCAGTGGCGGTCGGCTACCACGAGGTCGTTGCTTCCGGGCTTGGCCAGCCAACTGCCGTAGCTCGTTCGCCTAGTCCATAGCCTGTGCCCGGAACTCCAGTCGATCACCGAGAGCACTCGTAGCCTCGCATCGGCGCCTGCCGGGTCGGCCGTGAGAATAAGTCGGCCGCCATCTGAGAAGGCCAGTGGCTCGGTAGCTGCGATGCGGGAAAGAAGGGAACCCGAGCTGGTGTCGTAGACGGCTAGGCCCGCATGAGATGCCGCTCTTCCCGGTCCGGCTGCCGCTCCCAGTGGGCGCGCCGATATGGCAACAAGAGTTCCATCGCTGGAGAACACCGCCTCTTCCACTGTGCCCTCGACCTCGAAAGGTAGGGGGCTGGTCACGCCGGACGAAAGGTCGATTCGATGGATCATCCGGAGCGGTACCGGCGGCCGCGAGTCCGCGACGAAGGCCACGCTTCTGGGAACACTGCAGCACAGGATGTGGGGGCCAGAAGCCAGCGGCGGAGGGCCATGAATGTTGCCCACCTCTGCCACTTGCCAGCGTCGACCCGTGTCAACGTCCTCAAGGAAGAGCGCCGCTGGAACTGGCTGAAAGGAGTACAGGTCAAACGCGGCAGTTGGCGAGCTTTCCGGGAAGGAGCCGGTAGACCTCCATCGGGGTGCCTCTAGGGTGCCGTCAGCGCGGCGAATGCTACAAATGTGTCTAGAGTCGCCGGCCCAATCTCCTCTGGGAACCGTGCCCAGCACTACCCCGCCTCTGCGCACCGAACGGGCATTCCACAGGAGCAGGCGATTCCCATCGGGCGAGGGGCTGACAGTGGCGCGCCCTTCCGCCCCAACTAGCAGATCTCCGGTCTCGTCGCCATCCCAGTTGCACGCGACCAGGAGGTTCGGCCTGTGCATAGCGCGGTACCAAATGGCGGGGTGCTCTTTGGACGCCACCTCTGAGCGTACCTCGACCACGAACTGATCCGCGTCCAGGAACATGCGGTACATACTCCCACGACGACGGAAGCACGTGGGGACGTGGACGCGGTGGTCGCAGTGCCGGCCAGGGGCCTGTCCTCTCCCTCGCCTTCGTGCGCATCCACTAGCGGCTGAGCGCCGCCGGGCGCGACGCCGAAGCGCTCAACTGGACAGAGCGGAGATCGCCAGCTTCGAGATGACTGCGGACCCGTGCCTAGTGGTGGCCGCGTCCGATGGGTACCATCGGGCCGGGAGGGCTGCGGCGGTGGAGATCAACTGGCAGGTGTTCGATGGCCACCACGGCCCTGACGGCTACCGGCTCCTCGCTACCCAGGCGACCTGAGCCGGAACCTGGCGGACCTGGCGACTCCGGGCGCTGGAGCGTCTGTGGGCCTGCATCGCGGAGCGATCCCGGGTGGCCCGGCAGAGGGGGTGGCTGTCGACGTAGGCGCCCCGGGCGGACGCCTCCGGCCTGGTCGAGGTCTCCATGTTCGAGGGCGACGTTGAGCAGGCCTGGGTGGAGGCAGGTGGGTGCTCCCCCAAGCGGGAGCGCGGCCACCCCACCGCCGCCATCCCGATCTTCCAGGAGGAGGTGGAGTGGATGATCGGCGCCAAGCACAGCGACGCCTGCCAAGACGCGGTCGAGCTGATGGCCCACATCGGCCACGTGATGCGCGCCGCTGCCCAGCCGGAGGCGTTCTTGCCCTTTGCCGCCGGTGGTGATCAGTGCTCCAGGGGAGGCCGTTCCGCCCGCCGAGAGACGAGCTGCAGTACCAGCTCCGGGGGTGACCATCCTGCCTGACGGCAGGCGAAGACCAGGGTGCCGGGAGCGAGTTCGGTGTGAAGAAGGACAATCACGGTCCTCTCACTGCCAGGGTCGCGGAGTGCTCAGTCTCGAGGTGACTGCCCTGCTGGCCGCACCGCTCAAACCCGGTCCGCCTCAGTGTCCGATAAGCACCGCTTATCGGACACTGATTCCACTACCATCCAGGGGTGCCCAGGAGCAGCCGGAGAGCGACCCGGACGCGAGGTATCATCCCGGTCATGAGCGCCCCCGCCGATCCGGTCCCGGATCCAGTCGACGAGGAGCTGGCGCACCTGCTCGCGCACCCCGTCGTGCAGGAGCGCCTAGCCGACTTCGAACACCGCCTGACGGCGGGCGAGCTGGATCTAGTCTCCCAGGCAGAGGTCCGGCGACACCTGGGGCTGCCCGTCGACACGTCCGAGCCCCCTTCGCCCGCCATTTGAGGCTCGTCTGGCAGCGGGCGGCACAGCAGGACCTCGACCAAGCGGCAGCGTGGTCTGCCCGCCAAGCAGAGGCAGTCGTGGTCGCCATGGAGCACATGGCGTCCGTCGGCTGGTCGCTCGGGAAGCCAACCGGCCGGGCTGGCGTTCGCTACTGGCCCGTCCCACCCCTGGGTGTCTTCTATCGGGTGCGGGCGGACGAGCTGATCGTCATTCAGGTAGTCGACGTGCGGCGACTCCTGCAGGCTCCATGACAGCCTGACCCGGCACTCAGCCACCTGCTCGGAGACCGGAAGCGAGGGGAAGTCAGCCGAAAGAAGCGGGGTCAAGGGCGGAACTTCCGTTGGCTGTCCCTCATACCAATAAAGTAGCGTAAACGGTGGTTTACGCTACTATTCTCAGATGCGGACGAGATCGCGCACCCCGGTGATCGGGTACGCCCGGGTTTCCACCCTGGAGCAGGGCGACTCTGGTCTCGGCCTGGCCGCCCAGGAGACCACCATCCGGGCTGCCTGCCGGGCCCGGGGCCTGCACCTGCTGCGGATCCAGCAGGAGATAGCCTCCGGCGGTTCCATGGACGGCAGGCCTCAGCTCGCTGCGGCGCTGGCCACCGTGCGCAGCGGTGGCGCCGCCGCCCTGGTGGTCGCCAAGCTGGACCGCCTCAGCCGCTCCGTCCACGACTTCTCCGGTCTCCTCGAGCAGGCCCGAAGGGAGGGATGGGGGCTAGTGGTCGTCGACCTCGGCGCCGACACCATGACCCCGCCCGGCGAGCTGGTGGCCAACGTCACCGCCTCCACCTCGCAGTACGAGCGGCGGATGATCGGGCAGCGGACCCGGGAGGCGCTCGCCGCCAAGCGGGCCCAGGGGGTGCGGCTCGGCCGCCCACGCGAGGTCCAGGAGGCAACGGTCACTCGGATCCGGCAACTGCGCCGACGACGCCTCACCGCCACCGCGATCGCCCGCCAGCTGGAGGCTGAGGGGGTGCTGGCGCCCCGGGGTGGCACCCACTGGCACGTGGCGACCGTGGCCCGGGTGATTGCCAGAGAGGGAGGACAGCTCAAGAGGGGCCGTCCGGCCGGGTCCCGCAGGTCGCGTCGCCCCAGCACGAGGACTCCTGCGAGATCGTAGCTCGTCTGACAACGCTACACTGAGGTTCCATGGACGCCCGGAGGGCACCTACCCGTCCCCAGCGCTGTCTGGCCGGGTGCGGGCGCCTTCTGGCACAGCCGCGGACCGGACGGCCACGCCTCTACTGCTCTTCCGCCTGCCAGCGGGCCGCGGCGCGGCGCCGGGCCCGGGGCCTGCCGTTGGACAGCCCCCGGGTGCGGCCAGAGGGCAGGAGACCCCTGGCGGAGATCCTCCAGCGAAGCGATCAGTTACCCTATGCCGTACACTGTACGGCATGCCGACTTCCACACGCATCGAGCTGAGGGCACCCTCAGAACAGGCGCGTTTGATCCGTGAAGCCGCAGCCCTCACCGGTGCCTCGATCACCGGGTTCGTTCTCGCGGCAGCCACCAAGGCGGCCGAGGATGCTCTGGCCGTTCCTGTCGAGACGCTGGTCCCCCCCGAGTTCTTCGAGGGGCTGCTGGCAGCGCTGTCCGAGCCCGAGGAGGTTCCGACTGCGCTCAGCTCACTCGCTCATCACGCCCGGCCATATGAACGGGCGTGATCCCTTTCCGGTCTCAGCGCCTCCTGCCTGAGCACCAACTAGAGACCTTCTGCTCCGGCAAGGAGGAGCTGGACGGGTGGTTGCGCCGCTCAGCACGACATGCTGACGCCGCCAACACCGGGAGGACTTTCGTATGGGTCAGCTCCGACTCCGACCGAGTGGTCGCCTACTTCACGCTGGCCGCCCATCTCCTGCGCCGCGCTGATATCCCGAAGCGTGTGGGCCATGGGTCACCTGATGCGATCCCGGCCATCCTGCTGGCGCGCCTGGCCCTCGATCAATCCTTGCAAGGCCAGGGCACTGGCGGGCAGCTATTGCGAGATGCCCTCGAGCGGGCCGTGGAGGCTTCAGAGAGGGCAGCCGCCCGCATGGTCGTGGTGGATGCGATTGACGACGAGGCGATTGCCTTCTACCAGCACTTCGGCTTCATCCGCATCCCTGGATCCCGACGCCTGGTCCGCAAGGTGAGCGAGGTGGCGGCCGGACTGGCAGGCAGCTGACCCACAGGTTGCCGTATCGCATCCGCGCGGGCGCGCTGACGCGCTATACTGTGGACGCGACTCCGCGCGGCCGCGCTGGCCATCAAAAACCACGAGGCATCCCTGCCATCCGACTCGCAGTCGTCAACCTGAAAGGGGGCGTGGGCAAGACAACCACTGCCGTGCACCTGGCAGTGGGACTGGCCAGAAGAGCTCCCACCCTGCTGGTGGACGCAGATCCGCAAGGCTCCGCTGTCCGCTGGGCACAGCTAGCACCGGGACTTCCCTGCCAAACCGTTGCCCATCCGTATCCCACCCTGAGAACCCGCCTTCCAAGCCTGGCGCAGGGGTACGAACACATCGTTGTCGACACGCCCCCGGGGCACATAGTCATCGTCCAAGCAGCAGTCGCCGCGGCCAGCATGATCCTCGTGCCCGTGGAGCCCTACCTCATGGACCTAGACCGGTTGGCACCCACCATTGACCTCCTCGCTCACGCGGGCAGCGAGAACAACCCCGACGTGTTCGTCCTGCTCACTCGGGTCAGAGCAGGCACCCGCAGCGCGCGAGGAGCGCGGGAGGTGCTGGGCTCCCGGGGGCTCCCAGTGTTGCAGGCGGAGATACCTCTGCTAGAAGCCTATGGGTGGGGGTATGGGCTCGTGCCCCCCGAGGGCCACGCCTACGGGGCCCTACTTGAAGAGCTGCTCAGCCCAGGAGTACCCGCAGGAGTGTCCCATGAAAGTCTCTGACTTGGCCCGGGTGGCAGAGGTCACTGCTAGGCCACATTCAGTCACCCCCCCTCCCCCTCCGATCGTGCGTTACACCGCCGAGGTACCCAAACCGTTGCACCGTCACTTGAAGGCATTCGCTCTCGAAAACGACACCAGCACCTACGCTGTGACGCGGGCTCTGCTCACCCTTCTCCAGACCGACCCTGAACTAGCGGCGCGCGTGGCTCAACTGGTACACACACTCAATGGCGAGCTATAGCCACACCGCGCGTGAGCGCGGCCGCGCGGCCGCGCGGCTAGGGGGCTGGACCGATGGCCGCTCCGCCGAAGGTCCAGCTTGCTCTCTCCTCTCAGTGAAAGGAGGCCCCACGCTCGGACACGAGACCAACCTGGCTCGGGCTCCTCTCTGGGACGTACGCTCAAGACCCCTCCAGCTGGAGTTGATCGCGCCCTCCGTGCTCTACGGGCGCCAGTTCCGGCAGATTGCCGGGCAGCCACTCACCGTTGCAGATCAGCGCCTGTTCGCTGAGTTCACTACGGGCTATGTACGGGCTGGCTGCCCCTCGAACCGGCAAGTCCCTTTCAGCCTCGGGGAGGCGGCTCAGTGGTTAGGGCACGCCTCGAAAGGGGGGGAGCAACGTCGACTTGTCAGACAGGCGCTGGGGCGGTTGGCGGGGGTGGTGGTGGAGTCCGCCCTACGACATCCCGACGGCCATGAGGAGGTTCTCGGGTGGCACCTCTTGGACCGCTACTACACATCCAGCCGGGGTGGTGGTCAAGGGTGGGTCATCCTCTCCGAGGAGATCTCGCATCTGCTTCAGGGGGGGAGCGTCACCTTCCTGCACGGGCCGACCTGGGACGCTATTAGTGCCGCTGATCAGGTGGCTGGCCGCCTCTGGACCTTCCTGGAGGCGGAGTCCCTCGGTGAGCCGCGCCGATACAGCCTTTTCGCCGCTCCTCCACGGGGGATTCCGGAGGAACGCAATCTTCCAGCCATCGCCGAACTCCTGCGCCTTGAGTGGGGACAGAGGCGGGATGTCGCCAGGCGGGTCCAGCGGGCTTGTGCCGCAATCTCTGACCATGATCCCCGCTACATTCTTTCGCTAATCAAGGGCCAGGGGACCGGGATGTGGCGCCTGGAGGTGGCTCGGCACTCTCGCCACACAGCAGCGTCGTCCGGTCTGCCAGCAGAGGTGCTCACTGCCTGGAAGCAGGCGTATCCGAAGCGCGTTCCTTCCGTCAGGCAGGCGGGCGTACTCAGGGAGATCCTCTCCCGCCGACCTGCCAGCTGGGTGGCTGCAGGGCTCATAGGCGCCACCGGAGACCCGCTGCGGCACGTGATGGATGCTGATGCTGCCGTCAGCCAGGCGCGGCTCTCCGCCGCAGCCGCCCAAGAGGCCGCGTGGGAGACAGATAAGCGGGCCGAGGCGTCGGCCTTCGAGCCACTGTCAGAGATCCTTCGACGCCTGGCTGCTGGCCCTCGGCCCGACTCCGATCACGAAGCCTGACACGCCCCGGTGCTTCCATTGTCAAGTTCAGAGCGGAGGTAGGTAGTTTCAGACGCGCTAGGTAGGTAGTTTCAGACGCGCTAGGTAGGTAGTTTCAGACGCGCGACCGAGATCGAAAAGGGGGGGTACCGTCGTATCTATACCGTCGTATCTATACCGTCGAGACTCGCTGACGCGAGACTCCCCTGTGGAAAACCCACCCAGGCCCCGTCCTCTGGGGCACAGCCTTCAGCCTCGGCAGGTCCTCACATCACTCGTGCTCCGCGTCACGGTCGTCCACGAGGGTCCAGCCGGGCTCCAAGCCCGCCGACGGTCGCGACTGCTCCTTCCCAGATGGCCTCCCAGCACTGAATCCTCCCTCCAACTCGACGGGTGATGGCGCCGCCGCAGCCAGCTCCGCCTGATGGAGAAGGGAGGTGGCTGCCACGGCCGAGTTGGCATCGGCCCAGCGGGCGGCGAGCGCCTGCAGCGCCGCCTGGGTGTCGCCCTCGGGAGTGTCCAGGCTGCTGGAGTCGGTTATCACGACCGAGGTCTCCTTGGCCCTGGTCACTCCGACATAGCCTGAGGTCCTGTCGGTCTGCCAGCCACCGCCGAGGACCAGGACTTCGGTCACGGTCCTGCCCTGGGCGCGGTAGAGGTGCTGGGCATAGCCGAGGTCGAGGGCAGAGAGGTGCTCTCCTCCCACCACCCAGTCCCGGTCCCGCAGCCGGACCGTGGTCGTGCCGGCCCTGGGGTCGGTGGCCACCACCAGCCCGGCCTCCCCGTTCTCGACCCGGCGGACCGGCCTGGCGGCGGGCTTGCCCGCGGGCCCGCCCCGGGCCGGGACGCCATGCACGGGACGGGTGGTCACCACCAGGTCCCCCTGGTACAGGAGCAGAGGGGAGCCGCCCTGTGGGTCGCCTTCCTGCCCGCGCTGGCGCGCGCTTGGCACCTCGACCGGCTCCCCCTGGAGCTCACCCGCCTCGAGCCGCCTGCGCTGTGCCCTTCGGTTGAGATCCCGGACCTCGGCCCGGGTGCCATCTGTGGTGAGGAGCAGCTGCTCGGGGCCAAGGCCCTTCTCCGCCAGCAGCCGGCGATCCTGGTCCCAGCGGTCGACCGCCAGGGCCCTCGCGTCCTCCCGGTTCTCCGCCAACAGGACCAGTCCCCGCTCCTGGTATGCCTGGAGCGCCTCGGCGGAGGCCCCGGCCCGGAGCGCCGCCCAGGCGTCCCGGGCCCAGGGGGAGTCCGCCCGGTACACGGTGGTGAGAAGAGCCGTGGCAACCCGCTGGGTGAGCAGTGGCCAGAGGCCCCCCGGGCCTATGGGAGAGAGCTGGGCGGCGTCTCCAGCGGCCACGACCCGGGCCTGCCCGGCAGCCTCGAGGAGGGCCACCCACCTGGTGGTCTCGACCACTCCGGCCTCGTCCAGGGCCACCAGATCCTTTTGCCCGAGCTGGACCTTCCCGGTCCGCACCCGGTGGAGGAACGCCTCCAGAGTGCATGCTTCGTCCGCGCCGGTCTGCTCCCCGAGGCGCTGGGCGGTGGCGCCGGCGACGGCCACGGCGAAGGCCCTGCCGCCCGCCTTTTGGTGGGCCTGGACCACGGCCCGGAGGACTTCGCCCTTGCCGGCGCCGGCGGGGGAGGCCAGAGGGACGAAGAACCCTCTCCCACAGGCGAGCCGGACGGCAGCCACCTGCTCCGGGTCCAGCTGGACTGGGGCCTCCCGGATCGCTTGGGATACCAACTCGTCAGGGATCGCCCGCGTTCTCGGACTGGGCAGGCGCCACGACAGCTTCAAGGCGGCCTGCTCGGCCTCCAGGGCACGTCTTGTGGTCCAGAGGCCATGGGGGAGGGGGACGAGGCTCTCAGAGCCTGTGACGGCCTCCAGCAGGGCGTCCACGGAGGTGCCGGGGACCCGGCCCTGGGCGGCCTCGGCCACTGCGGCGCGAAGGGTGCGGGTGTCGAAGGTGGCTGAGGCCTGGGTGAGGCGGCGGGGGCTCTCGGGGTCGGTGAGCTCCCGGACCACGGCGGCCACGGTCTCCTGCCAGGGGGCGGGGCGGATGGGCTTGCCCGGCGCCCAGTCCCCTTGGCGGGCCCCGGCGTTCTCCGCCCTCTCCCGCCAGGCCGAGAAGGCATCCTCGGGGACTGCGGTCTTGGGAGCTCTGGTGCGGACGACGAGGCCCCTCACCTCCTCGTCTGTTGGGTTCCTGCCGTGGCGGGCGCGGAACTCCCGGACCGCCTTCTCCACCTCGGCGGCTCTCGAGCTGAAGGCGGCCCTCACCTTTGGGGAGACGCCCTTGGCCTCGAAGTACCGGCCGTGGCGCTCGGTGCTGTATCCGAGCAGCTGGAGCTCGTGGGCGAGCTGGGCTCTGTAGACGGCGCCGGCCTCGGCGGCGATGCGGTAGAGGGGACGGGAGTCGATGGCGGCCCACCTGCCGGACCTCGACTCGCGGTCGGGGAAGCGGAGGGCGCAGCTGGCCACGACGCAGTGGTCGTGGAGCTGGGGGTCCGGAGCGGCCCCCGCTTCCTGCTGGGCCTGGCTCTGGCGGGAGGTGTGGTGGCGGAAGCGGGCGATGACCAGCCCCTGGGGGAGCTCGTGGCGGACCCGGCCTCCGATGCGGCGGCGGACCACGGGGGCATGGCGCTCCAGGTGGAGGAGGGCCACCTCGACGGCCCTCTGGTGGGCCTGCTCCACGGCGGCCCGGGTGGTCTCATCCCCGAGGGCCCAGACGACGGCCACGGACTTGGGGGCGGAGAAGGTGCAGTCGACAGCGGCGGTGTGGGTGCCGTGGGCCAGGCGGACCAGCTGCTCGCCGGAGCGGGGGTCCCTACCCTCCCAGAGGGCGAGCAAGTCCTCGCGCTTGACCTCACCGAAGAGGCCGAGGGCGGCAGCGCCCTGGCCGAGCCACTGCCCTTTTCCCTCGGCGGGAGTACCCTCCGCTCCGAGGTAGTAATCTCCGCGGCGCCGCTCCCCGCCCTGGCTCTCGAGGTACGCCACGTAGCGGATGGCGTCAGTGCCTGCGATCTTGTGGACGGTCATCATGGCGTCCCACCCTCCATCTCCCCAGTCCCAGCATACTATACGCACATTCTGTGCTGGGGCTGCTACGCTTGCGGTCGAACCTTTGTGCGGTGGCGGGAGGTGGGGTGCAGTGAGGGCAGAGCGTTGGGTGCGAGGTAACGGAGCCCGCAAGGGGAGGTGGACGGGGAAGGAGCCGGGAGCCGCGGCCGGGACGGCGGCACCAGGCGGAACGCCACTGCCGGTGGTGGGGGAGGCGCCGGCGGGCCTGTGGGAAGCGGTGCGGGAGGGTCAGCCGGTTGTGCTCACTCGCCACGGCCGGCCGGTGGCGGTGGCCGTGGACCTCGGGAGCTGGGCCGAGGTGGAGGAACTGCTCCGGGAGGGGTGTGCGGAGCGAGGGGCATCACAGTTTCGGCGCAGATCTGGGGTAGAGTTTGCTCATGGATGACGACTTCCGCCACTTCCGGGCCGAGCTGGCTGGGCTTCTCCTCCGACTGGGAGCAGAGGCGGGAGGGGGATTGGTGAAGCTCGGCTGGAGCAGCGGGCGCATCAGGTGGACGAGCGGACCTCATGCGAGGGGTGCGCGGGGGGTGCGGTGGACCACTCCCAGAACCGGGGTCGGGCCGTGACGGCAAAGGCCCGGCTGCGCGGTCTTGTGGAGGCACTGTCTGAACCGGAGGCGGAAGAGGCAGTGGCCGAGTTCCAGGCCCGGCCGCGGTGGGCCGGGGACTCGGAGGAGCGGCGGCGGGTGATGCGGGCAGGGCTGGCCCGGCTGGCGGAACTGACGGTAGACCTCCCGCCGGTGGATGCGGTCGCAGTTTCCCGCCAGAGCAGGGAGGCCCTCGAGGGGCGGCTGGCCGAGTAGGTGGCTGTCGTCGTGGACGCGAACATACTCGTGGTCGCGGCCACAGGAGATCCCCGCCGAGGGGTGGCATGGGAAGCGTTGCAGTCCTGGACGGATGCGGGAGAAGCGCTCCATGCCCCAGCATTGCTTCCCTACGAGTTCGCGAACAGCCTGACCCGGCTGGTGGCGGCTGACAAGCTGCCGCCCGAGCGAGTCGGGCCGGTGTGGCTGAGCGTGCTGGGTCTACCGGTGATCTACCACTCCCTGGAACGGGTCCCGCGAGTGCTCGAGATCGCGCGCCAGCTCCAGCGGCAGAGCGCCTACGACGCGGCCTACCTGGCACTGGCCGAGGAGCTGCAGGCGGTGCTGTGGACCTTCGATGGACCGCTGTCCCGAAATGCCAACCAGAGCGGGTTCACGGTGCGGCTGCTCAAAGGTGCGGAGTGAACGGGTGACCGAGGGCATCGCCTGTCGAAGCCAGCAGCACCACGGTGCGTCGGGTCTGGTCGGGAACGAATTGCTCATCGCTGGTAATGAGATTGAGGCGAAGCCCAAGGCCGGACGGACGGTGGAAACGCCGCCGGTGGGGGCACGGGACGGGCTGGGGAGACCGGTGCCGGGGGGGCTCGAGGGGCTATGGCTGCCCGGCCGGAAGGATGGGACGCAGCCACTCCGCGAACGGCTCTG
>JAJYWT010000070.1 GCA_021791345.1 bacterium | reverse complement strand
TCTGCCCTTCAGCTATCTCAGTGATGGCTTCCAGCTGGTGCTGCACGGCAACCCGCCCTACGGGAGCACCGGGTCGCTGCTGATCGCGGCCCCGATCTTCCTGGTCGTCGCTCTGGCCGCCTGTGCGGCGCTGGGGCGACCGCTGCTGGCTCGGGGGGCGTAGGCGTCCAGTCCCCGCTGGGGGCTGAACTCTGTGGCCGCACAGGCCGATCCGGTCGCCAGGGATGCAGGGCGTGCGCCCCAGTAGGGCTTCGGTTCCCCGCTCAGTGGCAGTTGGCGGCCGTCGACGACATGAAGATCAGGATCACCGCGACCAGATTGAAGGAGGCGTGCAGCGCCATCCCCGGGTAGATCGACCTGGTCCGCTCGTACACCAGGGCCAGCGCGACCCCAGCCACGAAGAGGGAGGGGCCCAGGAGCAGGATGGAGCCGCCCACCGAGAGGGTGTGGGCCAAGGCGAAGATCACCGAGCTGACGACCACCGCCCCGGTCGTGCCCAGCTTTCCCCTCAGCCCCCCGAAGATGAAGCCGCGAAAGGTGAGCTCCTCCACCACCGGCGCGATCACCACGATCGCGATCACCCCGAGATAGGCGTCCTGGCCGAATCCCTGGGAAATGCTGCAGCCCTGGGGATTGGTCATCCCATGGAGCAGGGGGGACAGGGCCTCGGAGATCAGGCCGGTCAGGAACTGCAGGGCGACCGCCAGCACCGGCATGAGCGGCAGCACCCAGTAGGGCGGGCGCCGCACCCCCAGCTGACGCCAGAGATGGCCCCCGTGGCGGCTGGCGAAGAAGAGGACGACCGCCAGCAGCGCCCCGTAGAAGGCCAGCGTGGTCGCCAGGTTGTAGAAGGGCAGGATCGACTTCGCCGAGCGCCCGGTCAGGCTGCCGATCACCCCCGCCTGGCTGAGCGCGTCGGTCGCTATCGCGACCGCCACGATCGCGATCAGGACCGCGGGAATCGCCACCAGCGTCCCGAACACCACCTCGCGGACGCCCCAGGATGGGCGCTCCGGCTCCGGCTCAGGAGCTCGGTCGGTTAGCTCAACGCTCAGGGCGCTTCCAGATGGCCGGTGCCGCGGGAGCGGCCGCCACCGTCGTCTGGTCGTCCTGGTCCGCGGGAGCCGAAGGCGGCAAAGGGACGCCCCTCGACCAGGTCATCGGGAGAGGTTGCTGCTGCAGCGTCCAGCGGGCGGGAGCGGGGACCGGATCCGGGAGGCTGTCGGGAAGGATCCGGGGATGCTGCGCCACCGGGCGCGGACCGGCGGCGGGCGTGAGCCGCACCCAGAGGGTCGCCAACGCGACCAGGAGCGTCAGGTAGACCAGGGTCAGCACCAGTGAGGCCTCCAGGGTGCCGACCGCGATGGCGGCCACCAGCTGCACCGCGAGCCCGACCAGGACCGATCCCCGGCCGGAGGTGAAGCGCGCCCCGGGTCGGAGGACCCCCACCGCCCCGCTCAGCAGGAGGCAATCACCCACCAGCCCGACCACGGCTCCGGCCACCACCGGCAGATAGGTGACCGCCCCCTCAGGGGGGGTCGCGGTCGCCATGGTCCCCAAGACGACCGCAATCGACACCACGTTGGCGAATGCCGACACCAGCGCGACCACGGCCACCGCCAGGGAGATCTCGACGGTCCAGCTCCCGGCGGAGGAGCCTGCGTCTGCGCCCGTCCCGGCCGGCCGGGACGCCGGGGCGGACCGCCTGGCCCTGGGTGCTTGCCTTGGGGTCATCCTCTCTATATTGCACCAGTTGCCAGACGCGGCCGGTCCCAAAGGGGGTTCTCTGCGCGGAGCGGGTTGATCGGGCGGTCACCGCGGCCGCTCGCGACCCTCCGGAGGGACAGCGTAGCCGACCAGCACCCCGCCACGGGCCGCCGACCCTGGGCACCGCGAGGCCGGGCGGCACCGCGGCGGGGCGATCGTGAGCGGGCTGAGATTCGATTTCGAAGCTATAATCCGGGTTTATGCCAGCACCAAGGAATGGAGCGGGCGCGGCCGAGCCCTCGGTGCTGGAGCGGATCAACTGCCCGGCGGACTGCAGGCGCCTCACCCCGGAGGAGTGTGGGACCCTGGCCCGGGAGATCCGCGAGTTCCTGGTGGAGCGCGTCTCCAAGACCGGGGGCCACCTCGGTCCCAACCTGGGGGTGGTGGAGATCACCCTCGCGATCCACCGGGTGTTCGACAGCCCCCGAGATCAGGTGGTGTTCGACACCGGCCACCAGGCCTACGTGCACAAGATCCTCACCGGCCGCCGGGAGCAGTTCGCGACGCTGCGGCAGGCGGGGGGATTGTCGGGGTACCCCAATCGGGCGGAGTCCCCGCACGACTTAATCGAGAACAGCCACGCATCCACCGGCCTGAGCTACGCGCTCGGGCTGGCCCAGGCCCGGCGCCGCCGCGGCGACCAGGGTAAGGTGGTGGTGGTGGTGGGAGACGGCTCCCTGACCGGGGGCATGGCCTACGAGGCGCTCAACAACATCGGCTCGCTGCGCCCTGACCTGGTGATCATCCTCAATGACAACGGCCGCTCCTACGCCCCCACCGTGGGGGGGCTGGCCAACCACCTCGCGCGACTTCGACTCAGCCCGCGCTACGAGGCGGCCAAGAGCGGGATCGGCGACTTTTTGAGTTCGCTTCCGGCGGTGGGGGAGCCCGCTCACGAGATGGCGAGACGGTTCAAGACCGGCATGAAGCAGCTGGTCTCACCCAACGTCTTCTTCGAGGATCTCGGGATAAAGTACTCCGGCCCGATCGACGGCCATGACCTGGCGGCCGTGGAGGGTGCGCTCAAGCTGGCGCGCAACCTGCGGGGCCCGGTCGTCGTCCATGTGGTGACCAACAAGGGACGCGGCTTCAGCCCTGCCGAGGACGATGAGATCGACAAGTTCCACGGGGTGGGCACCTTCGACATCGCCACCGGCAAGCTCCATGTCGCCGGGGTCAGCTACACCGACGTCTTCGAGGAGGTCCTGCTGGCGTTGGCGGAGGAGGACCCCAGCCTGGTGGCGATCACCGCCGCGATGGCCTCCTCCACCGGGCTGCTGAAGTTCGCGCAGCGCTTCCCGGACCGCTTCTACGATGTGGGGATCGCCGAGCAGCATGCGGTGACCTTCGCCGCCGGTCTGGCGATGGGCGGCCTGCACCCGGTCGTCTGCATCTACTCCACCTTCCTGCAGCGCGCCTTCGACCAGGTGATCACCGACGTGGGGCTGCACAACCTCCCGGTCACCTTCGTGCTCGACCGCGCCGGCGTCACCGGTCCGGACGGCAGCTCCCACCACGGGATGTTCGACCTCACCTACCTGCGCATGGTCCCCAACCTGGTGGTCTCCACCCCGCGCGGGGCCGCCGAGCTGGGCCGGCTGGTGGCCACCGCGGTCCACCACCAGGGCCCCTTTGCGATCCGCTACCCTCGCGGCGGAGCCGACGAGCATGTGGTCGATCTGCGGCCACTGGCGAGTTTGAGCTGGGAGATGGCCCGAGAGGGAGGCCGGGACGTGCTGCTCTGCGCGGCCGGCAAGATGGTGCAGGTGGCGCTGAACGCCGCTGGGCTGCTGGAGCCGGCGGGGATCTCCGCGTCGGTGGTGAACGCCCGCTTCCTGAAGCCAGTGGACCGGCGCCTTCCCGACTGGGCCAGGCAGCACCGGGCGGTCGTGACCGTCGAGGACAACACCAGAAACGGCGGGCTGGGGGCGGCGGTCATGGAGGCACTGCAGGCGGCCTCGGTCGTCTGCCCGGTGAAGCAGGTCGCCCTCCCGGACCAGTTCCTGCCTCACGGCGCCCAGGCCGAGATCCTGGCGGAGTTCGGACTGACGGCGGAGGGCGTGGCCGCAGCCGCGGTGTCGGCGCTGGAGGCACAGGACTCCGGCTCGGCGGCTGCGCAGGCTGCCGGCTGACCCCGGAGGGGGGACTGTCGCGCCCTCCCGCGCCCGAGAACCGGCGCGGCCGCCCCGGATCCGGTCCTGGCCCGGCCGCAAGCAGGGGGACTGGTGAGCACCCGCAGACGCGCGCTGTTGATTCTGGCCGGGGCCAACTGCCTCTTCGCCGGGTCCTACGTCACCGCGAAGCTGGCGCTGGCGACGTGGCCGTTCGCCAGCCTCAACATGGTGCGGTTCACGGTGGCGGCGGCCGTGCTGGCGCCGTATCTGTGGCAGCACCGCCAGGAGCTCCCGCGCGGGCGGTCGGACCAGCTGCGCCTGGCCGCCATGTGCGCTCTGGGATTCATCGGGAACAAGGCCTTCGAGTACTGGGGTCTCAGCCTCTCGACCGCCACCGACATGGCCCTCCTCATCGGAGCCGAGGCGCTGGTGACGGTGGTTCTCAGCGTCCTCCTCCTCCACGAGCGGATCCGCTCCTTCGAGGGGGCGGGCCTCATCCTGGGCGGCTTCGGCATCTACCTGGTCGTGGTGGGCGGGCTGCGCCTGCCGAGTGGGTTCGGCCACGGACAGCTCCTGGGCAACCTGCTGATCGTGCTGTCGCTGGTGCTGGAGGCCTGCTTCACCATCGTGGGCAAGACGGTGGTCGCGCGCTATCCCCCCTTCCTGGTCACGGCCGCCGTGGTCGCCGGCAGCCTGGTCGCCTGGTGGCCGGCGGGGCTCAGCGCCCTGGCGGTGCGGCACTGGCCGGGGCTCACCTGGGGAGTGGTGGTGGCGGCGCTGTACCTCGGGGTGGTCACCACCGTGCTCGGCTACTGGGCCTGGTTCTACGGCCTCCAGAGGGTGATGCCAGGAGCGCTGGCGCCGCTTCTGTTCATCCAGCCGCTGGTCGGCACCGGCCTGGCAATCACGGTTCGGGGAGAACGCCCCGGCCCGGCCACCCTCGTCGGAGGCGCGCTGGTGCTGGCGGGAGTGGTGCTGGTCGTGGCCACGAGGCAGGCTCCGGCCGACGCCCTCCCGGCCTCGCCCGGAGCGGGCTGAGATCACCGGCGTCACGATCCTGCAACGATGGTTCCCCTCCACGCCGCGGTGGATACCCTGGGTGCCGGGACGCCGATGTCACCTCCCTTCAGCGGCACCGGCCGATGGTCCCTCTCTCTCCTTCCGTCGGCACTTCCTCCGGCGGACACAGCCGCCCCGGACCCCTCCGGGGCGGCTGTCCCATCTCAGCTGTCGGCGTACAGCATGAACTCGTAGGGGTGGGGACGCAGGCGGACAGGGTCCACCTCCCGCTCGCGCTTCAGCGCGATCCAGGTCTCGACCAGGTCCTCGGTGAACACCCCACCCTCGTAGAGGAAGTCGTGGTCCCGCTCGAGCGCCACCAGCACCTCGTCCAGACTTCCGGGAAGGTCCCTGACCGCGGTCGCCTGGTCCCCCTCCAGCTCGTAGAGGTCGGCCTCGACCGGCGCCGGCGGCTCGAGCTGACGGCGGATGCCGTCCAGCCCCGCCATCAGCATCGCCGAGAAGGCCAGGTAGGGGTTGGCGGTGGCGTCCGGGGAGCGGAACTCCAGGCGACGCAGCTCGGGACGCTCGCTGTAGGTGGGGATGCGGATGCACGCCGAGCGGTTGCGGGCCGAGTAGGCCAGCTTGATCGGGGCCTCGTAGCCCGGCACCAGCCGGCGGTAGCTGTTGGTGGTGGGAGCGGAGAACGCCAACAGCGCGGGCGCGTGGGCCAGCAGCCCGCCGATGTACCAGCGGGCCAGATCGGAGAGCAGGGCGTAGCCGTTGGCATCGAAGAACAGGGGATCACCCTGCTTCCAGAGCGACTGGTGGGTGTGCATGCCGCTGCCGTTGTCGCCGAAGAGCGGCTTGGGCATGAAGGTGGCGGTGAAGCCCTCCCGGTAGCAGACGTTCTTCACGATGTACTTGAAGGTCAGCACCTTGTCCGCCATCGCGACCATGGTGTCGTAGCGCATGTCGATCTCGGTCTGTCCGGCGGTCCCCACCTCGTGGTGGTGAACCTCGACCTCGATCCCGGCCTCGGCCAAAGCCAGCGAGATCCGGCTGCGCAGGTCCTGCAGCTTGTCCACCGGAGGCACCGGGAAGTACCCCTCCTTCAGGCGCGGTCGGAACCCCAGGTTGGGAACCCCGTTGCGCCCCGAGTTCCAGATCCCCTCCACCGAGTCGATGTGGTAGTAACCCTCATTCACACTCTGGTCGAAGCGGATGGAGTTGAAGATGTAGAACTCCATCTCCGGGCCCCAGTAGCTGGTGTCGGCGATGCCCGACTGGCGCAGGTAGGCCTCCGCCTTGTGGGCGATGAAGCGAGGGTCGCGGCTGTAGCGAGCCTTGGTCACCGGGTCCACGATGTCGCAGATCAGAGAGAGAGTCGGAACCTCGAGGATCGGGTCCACGCACGCCGTCCGGGGATCGGGCAAAAGCAGCATGTCGCTCTCGTGGATCTGCTGAAACCCCTTGATGCTGCTGCCGTCGAACCCCACGCCCTCCGCGAAGAGCTTCTCGGAAAGTTCCGAGACCGGCACGCTGAAGTGCTGCCACTGACCGAGAAGATCGCTGAACCGGAAGTCGACGAACTTGATCCCCTGGTCCTTGGCATAGGCGATGACCGCCTGCGGGTCTGTCCCCGGCGCGGTGCCCAGCCTGCCCTCTAACGCCATGGCCATTCAGCTCCTCCTCGATGACGGCTGCCGACTCGACTCAGGGTAAGGGCTGAGCCCGCACCAATCATCGGATCATGATGCCAAATGAAATGGCCTCTATGTTGGATGCTTCACACGATTCCTGGTCCGGCGACGCGCCGAACGCGGCTGGGGTGCCGATCCAGGATCGCCCGGACCTGCACCTGTCGCGCCCGGGCTGAGACGGTGGCGGCCGTCCGCCGGGCATCCCGGATCAGACGAGAGCCAGATGGGAGGTGCCGGCTTGGCGGCCAAGCTCACCGGTGAGCGCCCCGAGGGTCGTCAGCCTCAGGACGAAGGATCAGGCGGGTTCGACCGGGATCGCCTGCTTCACGGCCACCTTGGCTCGGGCGGCCTCTCGGTCCTGGAAGTACTCCTTGTTGATCTCGGTGTACTCCTGCCACTCCGGCGGGAGGTCCTCCTCGGCGTAGATCGCGTCCACCGGGCAGGGATCGACGCAAGCGCCACAGTCGATGCACTCCTCCGGGTCGATGAACAGCATCCTGTCCTCATCGTCACCGATGATGCAGTCGACCGGGCACACCTCGACGCAGGACTTGTCCTTGACGTCGATGCAGGTCTCGCCAATGACGTAGGTCATCTGGGTTGGAACTCCTGGAACCACCTGGGCGCGCCCCGATGGGGCGCCGCTTCTCCCCCGAGAATAGCAGAGGGCCCGGAGGGCCCCGAGGTCAGGGTCAGGAGGAGGCCCGCACGACTCCGTTCTCGATGTTGGAGTACATGTGGCCCACGTGGGTTCCCAGTACGGTGAGGATTGCGATGACGACGAGCGCTACCAGCATCAGAACCAACGCGTATTCCACCATCCCCTGCCCTCGGGAACCCCTCCGGAGACGCCGCTTGGAGCTTCCGTCGGCCGCCGCCGGAGGCTCGTGCGCCGCCTTTGAAGAGCCCCTTTCGGGCTTCTGCATGGGGGAAGGGTAGCGGGCTGGTGCCCAGCCCCGAGCCCCTTGGGACGGATTGTTACAACTTCGTCGGCCGAGTTCCGCCGGTCACATCCGAGCGATCGCCATAGAATCGCAGGCAGAAGAGCGGCGGCTATGCGGCGGCCACCGCAGCCGCCTGCGCTTTGAGGATGCAACGTGACTCAGAACCCGGCCCCGCGGCGGGCGCGTCCCCTGCCGGTGGGGCCGCGGTTCCTGGCCGCCGTCATCGACTTCATCGTCCTGGCGATCCCCCAGGCGATCGCCTACATCCTGATCGCCGCCCCCCAGGTCTCCCGGGTGGAGAGCTACTACCAGCGGCACCCCAAGCAGGGGATCGCAGCCGCGGTCGCCCACACCCCCGGATACGCCGCCTCCAACCTCCACTTCTTCATCGTGGCGGAGGCGCTGACCGCGGCCTACCTGATTGGTGGCTACCTGGCCTTCTCCGGGACGCTGGGCAAGCGGCTCCTGGGCCTGCGCGTGACCAGGGTCGACGGCAGCCCGCTGCGGGTCCGGGATGCGGTGCTGAGATCACTGCCGTTCTGGGTTCCCTGGCTGCTGCCGGCAGTGGGGCTGTATCTGAACTTCTTCGAGTTCGTGGGAGGCAGCATCCTGCTCCTCTTCCGCCCCGACCACCGCGCCCCGGAGGACATGCTGGGCAACTCCATGGTGGTGTGGCGAGAGCAGGAGGGCCGCTCCCTCGGTGACATCGTGGCGGCGCCGTCGATCTCCTCGCCGCCGCCTGCCCAGCCGGGCAGCGTCCACGGTGGTCACCTGCCGGGCTGGGAGCCCGTCAGCCCCGAGGACCCGGTGTTCACCCCCGCCGGGTCGGACGCCCCGGAGCCGGATGACCGCCCGCAGGAAGAGGAGGAGAGTCGGTGACCCTCATCGAGACAGTTGAGTTGAACGCCCCGGCCGGCACGGTCTGGGACCGGCTCGTCGGCTCGGGCCGAGTGGTTGAGCTGGTGCCGGGTCTGACGGCCGGCGCCGGCGGTCGCGGGACCATGAAGATCACGCTGGCGGGCCACTCGGTCACGTACCGGGGTTACGCCCGCCAGCACATCGAGGAGCCCGGTCGGCGCGTCACGTGGACCCTGAGCGGCCGGGAGATGCGGGGTGACGGCCGGGCCCATGTGGAGGTGCGCGCCCGGGTCAAGGAGCTGGGAGCTGGTCGCAGCGATCTCCGGCTCACCGTTCTGGTGGACGGCAGGGGCCGCCTCAGCGAGGTCTCCCAGGAGGTCCGTGACCGCGCCATCGCCTCGGCGGTCAGGCGTTTCTGCCGATCCCTCGAGCAGAGCCTGGAGGGGGTGTCCGCACAGGTGGACCCGAGTTCGCCCGCGCCCGCCCCCCATGATCCCCCAGCTCCCCAGCTCGCCCCTCATGATCAGCCGGCACCCGCGCTGGAGATCATGCCGCCCGCGCCGCTGGACTCCAGCGGGCGTTGGCGGACGCTGACCTATCTGCTCGGAGGGCTGGTGTTGGGAGCGCTGGTGGCGGCGGCCTGGAAGGGGCGCCGGCATCTCCATCCCTGAGCCGCGTCGCTCCCGCCCGCCCGTCGCCACCGTACCCGCGGTGATATGGGGTGGCCCGGCGCCACGCGATGTCCCATCGAAGCCGCGGCCCGCGGCCGGGATCAGCTGGAGTGGACTGCAGATCCGACTTCGCGGGGGATCACTGGGGGCCGCTCTCGCCCTGGGGCCGACTGCGACGCCGGCGCCCGCGGCTTGAGGCCTGCTCCTCCTGGGGTTCCCGCTCCCGGACCAGACTGGCGGCGGGGATGGCCAGCACCGTCCCGCTCTCGGTCAGGGTCACCAGGACCTGCTCCCGCACCAGGCTGACCTCGGTGATGACGGCCGCTCCCTGCTCGGTGTCGAGCGCCGCGCCCACCTTGGGCAGCCGCCGCTTGAGGTCCACGTACTGCTCGTTCTCGTACTGCAGGCAGCACTTGAGCTTGCCGCACATCCCGTTCAGGCGGGTGGGGTTGAGGGGCAGCCCCTGCTCCTTGGCCATCTTGATCGTCACCGGCACGAACTCCTTGAGCCAGGACGAGCAGCAGAGCCGGTTCCCGCACGGTCCGTACCCGTCCTGGATCCGGGCTTCGTCGCGACTCCCGATCTGACGCAGCTCAACCCGGCAGCGCAGCCGGGTCGCCAGCTCCTTGGCGAGGTCCTGGTAGTGGGTCTGGCGCTCGGCGGTGAGGTCGAAGAGGATTCGGCTGCCGTCGAAGCTGATCTCTGCTCGGGCCACCTTGAGCGCGAGCTTGCGCTCCTCCACCAGCTGACGGGCAACCCGCATCACCTCCGGCAGACGCTGGTCGAGCCTCTTTCGTTCCTCCAGGTCCTCCCTGGTCGCCGGCCGCAATATCTCCGGCAGGGGGTCGGGCAGCATCGCCTGGTCCACTTCGGCCGCAGCCATCACCACCTCACCCAGCTCGATTCCCCGGGCCACCTCGGCGACCACCCGGGTTCCCGGGGCCGGGTCCCACTCGCCCGGACTGTAGTAGTTGAGCGGGCCGTGTCGCCGGAACTTGACTCCCACCACCAGGGTCATGCCTGCACCTCTGCGCAAATCGCCTATGGGACCTCGCCTCACCGGCTTGCGCGAGGCGGCGGGTTGGGCGGCTGGGCCCCGAAGGCGAGCAGTAAAAATCTGTCCAGCACCAATCTCGCCGTGGCACTCTCGTCCAGGCGAGCCAGAGCCTCCAGGGCCAGATCGTAGCGCGCCAGGCACCCCGGCAATCCCAGCGCCTCTGCCCACAGCTCCGCCGCCTCTCGCCAGTGGGGCAGGGTGAGCAGCTCCGGAGAGCCGGTCGCCAGGTGGCAGCAGTCGCGCAGGAAGGCCACCCAGCTCCTCATCGCGAAGACCGCCTGCTCGCGGTCCCGCCCCCGCTCCGCCAGCTCCCGGCTGAGAGAGAGCCAGCTGCCGGGCCCCCCACCCGCGCAGTCCAAGAGACGCCCGACCGCGACCACTCCCCGCTGCTCCAGCTCAGGGTCGCCCAGCAGCTCCAGGGCCCGGCCCGGACTCCCGCCGGAGAGGGCGGCGGCCAGCTCGGCCGCCCCCGGGGAGCAGGCGGCCCGGGTCTGCAGCCAGCCAGTGATCTCAGCCGCCGGCACCGGTCCCAGGTGCAGCTCCTGGCACCGGCTGCGCAAGGTGCTGGGAAGGCGCTCGGACTCCGGACGCGAGGTGGTGAGGCAGATGATGGACTGGGGGGGCGGCTCCTCCAACATCCGCAACAGGCTGTTGGAGGCGGGCAGGGTCATCCGCTCGGCATTCGCGACGATCGCCACCTTCGCCTTGCCCGCATACGCCAGCAGGCTCAGGAAGTGTTGCAGGCTCGGGCCCTCGCCACGGTCCTCCGCGCCGCCCCGGATCCGGTCGACCGACAGGTTTCCGTCCTCGTCGTCCAGCCAGAGGTCGGGGTGGGCGACCAGGCCACCGGGCCAGCCGGCGGCCCCGAGGAGATCGGCGGCCAGCGCCAGGGCCAGGGTGGTCTTGCCGACTCTGGGAGGGCCGGTGATCCAGTAGGCGTGGCCCAACGATCCCGTCTGGAGCTGCTGGCGGAGCCGGCTCACGGCCTGGCGGTGCCCGAGCACCGAGTCCAGGGCGGACTCGGCGGGGGAGCTCACCCCGGCCAATACGAGGGCCCGAACCGTGGAGGGGGCAGGGACGCCCCCAGAACCCCGTCCAGCTGCTCGACCGTCGCGCTCACGTGATGCGGGTCTGGCCCGCTGACGTTCACGTGGCCCAGCTTGCGCAGAGGCCGCGGCGCCTTGCCGTAGAGGTGCAGGTGGGCACCCGGGACCGCGAGCACGTCGCCCGGCTCGGGGAGCTCCGAGAGGATGTTGACCATCGCGGCGAACCCCCTCGCCGTGGTCTTCCCGAGTGGCCATCCCAGCCCGGCCCTGAGGTGGTTCTCGAATTGAGAGGTGAGAGCGCCATCCTGGGTCCAATGGCCGGAGTTGTGGACCCGGGGAGCGATCTCGTTGGCCAGCAGCTGCGGCCCGAGCTGGAACAGCTCCACGGCCAACACCCCGCAGTAGTCCAACTTCTCCATGATCGCAAGGCAGATCTCCTCGGCCTGGGCCTGGAGCCCCGGAGCGGAGTCGGGGGCGGGGGCCAGCGAGAGGCGGAGGACCGACAGCTGGTGATGGTTCTCGGTCAGCGGATAGAAGGCCACCTCACCGCTGCGGGAGCGGGCCCCGATGACCGAGAGCTCGCGCTCGAACTGGACCTCCTCCTCCAGGATGCAGGGGACCTCGCCCAGACTCCGCCAGCTGTCCTCCAGGAGCTCCGGCGCTGCGACCTCCGCCTGGCCGTGCCCGTCGTAGCCCAGCCGGCGCGACTTCAGCCGCGCCGGCCGGCGCAACCAGTCCGCGGCGGGGCCGAGGTCCTCGGGAGCGTCCACCCTGGTGTAGGCGGAGGAGGGGATGCCGAGCTCGCTGAAGAGCCGCTTCTCCAGGAGCCGATCCTGGGCGACCGCCAGAGCCAGTGGGGGCGGGAAGACCGTGGTGGTGGCGGCCAGCGCCTGGGCCGCGGTGTCGGGGACCGACTCGAACTCGAAGGTGACCAGGTTCGCGGCGCGGCCCAGCTCCCGCAGGCGCCCCGGGTCGGTGTAGGGCCCGACCAGCAGCTCCCCCACCTGGCCCGCCGCCGCGTCCGCGGCCGGGTCGAGGAAGGTGAACCGCAGCCCCAGCGGATACCCCGCCAGAGCCAGCATCCTCCCCAGCTGCCCTCCTCCCAGGCAGCCCACCCGGATCGCCACCTAATCGCCCACCTCGGGGCTCAAGCTGGGGTCGGGCTGCGCCAGCACCTCCATCGTCTGCCGCTGCCTCCAGGCCACCAGGTGCTCCCTGACCGTGGCGTCTCCGAGAGCCAGGATGGCCGCCGCCAGCAGGGCGGCGTTGATCGCCCCGGAGCGCCCGATCGCCAGCGTCCCCACCGGGATGCCCGCCGGCATCTGCACGATCGAGAGCAGAGAGTCCATCCCCCTGAGCGCGTGGGACTCGACCGGGACCCCCAGCACGGGCAGGTGGGTCTTGGCCGCCAGCATGCCGGGCAGGTGGGCGGCGCCGCCTGCGCCGGCGACGATCACCTGGATCCCCCTGCCCGGCGCCTCCTCCGCCCATTGGAACAGTAGGTCGGGGGTCCGGTGGGCCGACACCACCTTGGTCTCGCTCTCGATCCCCAGCTCCCCCAGCAGCCGGTGGCAGTGCCGCATCACCTCCCAGTCCGAGCCAGAACCCATCACCACCCCCACCCGGGGTCTTGCCTCGCTCAATCTGCAACTCCTTGGAGGACGCCCTGCGACCGCGGGGCAGCGTACCTCACCGGCACCTCCAGAGCTCCGGGGGCCTAACCGCTCTTGAGGCGGCTGGGCGGGCCCGCGTGAGCGCCGTCGGCCGCCAGCTCCTGCCCGGTCAGCTCCTGAATCGAGGCCATGATCCCCTCGGTGGCGTTGCGCAGGCCGCCTGGGCCGGGTCCCGGCTTGGGGTGACCCTCGGTGAAGAGCGGCCGCCCGAAGTGGACCTCCACCTGGGCGCGCCGCGGCCAGTGGTACCCGGCGGGCAGGGCGGCGAAGGTCCCGACCACCCCCACCGGAACCACCGGGACTCCCGAGGCCGCCGCCAGGTGGGCGATGCCGCGCTTGCCGCGGTGAAGCCGGCCGTCGGCGCTGCGGCCGCCCTCCGGGAAGACGACCAGGTTCCAGCCGTCCGCCAGCAGCCGCCGCACCAACTTCATCGATTGGCGTGGCGGGCGCTCCCGCTCCACCGCGATGGCGCCGACCGCCAGCGCCACCAGGGCACCCTTCCAGGCTTCGTCGAAGAAGTAGTCGGCCGCAGCCGCGACCAGGGTCCGTCGGCGCAGACGCGGGGGCAGCGCCAGCAGGATCGCCGGGGTGTCCAGGTGGCTGGAGTGGTTGGCCGCCAGCAGGAAGGGGGGCCGGACCAGGCGGAGGTTCTCCACGCCAAAGACCGTGGGACGGCCATAGTAGCGGAAGATCGGGCCGATCACGAAGTTCAGCAGCCCGGACCGGACCGCCCGGGCCGCCGGGCTGCGTGCCCAGGGCAGGTCCCGGTCACGCCGGTACTCCTTACGCCAGGGACTGGGCCTCCGGCCCTCCGCCTGTTCTGCCATCAGCACCTTCGCAAGGAGGGACCACCTTAGCCTGCTCAGAAGGCCAAGCCATCGCTTGCGAGTATATGTCCGTGCGGCAGCGCTGCTCTCGGCTCAGAGCCGCGGGCGCCGGCGGATCAGCCCCTGCTCCCAGTACCAGGTCAGGGTCGCCGCCAGGAACTCCCGGACGGGGGTGTAGTCGAACCCCAGCTCCCGAGCCGCCGCGCTGCCGTCGTAGGCGTGGCCGTGCAGCAGGGTCCGCACCATCTCCCCGCACACCGGGGGTCTGCGCCCGAGCGCGGTGAAGGCCGCGCCCACCGCGCTCCCGCCCCATCGGGCCAGCCCCGGGGGTAGCAGACGGACCTTCTGGTGCTGTCCGGTCAGCTCGCCGACCAGTTCGATGAGCTCCGTGATCCCCAGGGTCGCGCCATTGATGAGATAGCGCCGCCCCGGCAACCCGTGTTCGGCCGCGCCCAGATGGGCCTGGACGCAGTCGTCGATGGCCAGCAAGCTGACCCTGGTGTCCACCATCCAGCGCAGCCGGCCGTCGGCATACCGGATGAGCCAGCGGGCGGTGCCGCCGGTGCGCCCGGGGCCCTGGACCGAGGAGGGGTTGACGCACACCAGCTCGAGGCCGAGCCTGCGGGCGCGCTGCCGGGCCTCCACCTCCGCCAGGTGCTTGGAGTGCTCATAGGTGGAGAGGTAGAAGCCGCGGTGGCTGGAGTCGGGCGTGGCCACCTCCCCGCGCCGCTCCCCGATGGTCGCGGCGGAGGAGGTGTAGACCAGCCTCGGCACCCCCTCTGCGGCCGCCGCCTCGATCAGGTTCAGGGTGCCGCGCACGTTGACCTCGAACAGCCGGCCCGGGGCGCTCGGACACATGGTGTTGAGACCTCCGGCGTGATAGATCAGCCCGGTGCCGCGGACCGCTGCCCGCAGGCTGGGAGGGTCCAGCAGATCCCCCACGGCCACCTCCACCCCGGTGCTCTGGAGCGGAGTCGAGCTGTTGTGCACCAGCACCCGCACCCGGCGGCCGCGGCGCCGCAGCTCCCGGGCCAGGGCGCCCCCGATGAACCCGCTGGCTCCCACCACCAGCACCGGGCGGTCCGGGCTCACCGCGGCGCGGCTCCCGGGGCCCGCTGGCGGACCGCGGTCCGGCTGTAGCGGACGAGGTAGTCGACCCCGGATCCGAAGGTGATCGCCGCCGCCGCGATCATCACCCACTGGTCGAGCCCCAGCGGCCCCAGCTTCGCGTCGAGGTTGAGGATGGCGGCCAGGATGGCGAGG
>JAJYWT010000030.1 GCA_021791345.1 bacterium | reverse complement strand
TTCCTGCCGTCCTGGTCGCCGTGGTCGAAGTCACCTTCGCGGACGGCAGCTCAGCCCGCTACCAGCTGCCGCTGGGGGTGCGTTCTGAGGAGATCACCCCAGCCCCGCCCGCCCCATCCATAGTGGCCCGGCTGCCAGGACCGGACGCGGCGGGCGAGGAAGGTGGGCTTTGGGTGACCGACGTCCTGGCCGACCCGGAATACGCGACCATGCTGCTGGAGCGGCTTCGGGAGGCGGGGATCGTGACCGGCGAGCCCTCCGGAGAACTGCGGGTCCGCAGCCTGGGGCCCGAGCCGGCACCGATCCCATCCCCGTTGTCGGCTCGGACCCTGGCGCTGGAGCAGAGCAACTCCATGGTCGTGTTCGGCGAAAGGCTGCTGCTCAAGGTCTTCCGCCGGCTCTGGCCGGGAGCGAACCCCGAGCTGGAGCTCCTCGAGGCCCTGGACGTTGCGGGCTTCTCCGGAATCGCCAAGCCCTGGCTGGCGGTCGAAGCATCCTGGAACGGCGAGGCTCACTCCCTGGGGATTCTGCAGACGTATCTGCGCAACGGGACCGACGGGTTCACCCTGGCGCTCACATCCCTGCGCGACCTCCAGGCCGACCTGCTTCCCGACGCGGACGGCGAGGTCCCGTCCCGGCAGACCTGCGACCATGCCGTTCGGTCACAAGGCGGAGCCTTCACGGCCGCCTCTCGGGAGCTGGGAACGCTGGTAGCCAGGATGCATCTGGCGCTGGCCATGCCGCACCTCAAGCCGGAGGTTCGCGCCCGCGCCGCCACCACCGCGGACCTGGCCCGCGCCCGAGCAAGGATCCAGCACCACCTCGAGGCGCTGCTGGCCAATCCCGACCCCAGGTTGGAGCCACTGCGCGTCAGCCGGGCGCGCGTCCAGATGCTGCTCCGGCAGACGGAGCGTGCCCAACCGACCGGGTTGGTGATCCGCATCCACGGCGACCTCCACCTCGGGCAGGTGCTCCGCACCGATGACGGCTGGCATGTCCTGGACTTCGAGGGACGCCCCGCCTCATCCATCCAGGAGCGCTCCGAGCACGCCAGCCCGCTCCAGGACGTGGCCGGCATGCTCCGGTCCTTCGACTATGCGGCGGCGGTCGCCCTCCGGCAGCAGGCCCACCCCGATGAGGCCACGGCGCGTACCCTCGCCCCCTACGGCAGAAGTTGGGCCGCGATCATGCGGAATGAGTTCTGGGACGCCTATCGTCAGGAGCCGGGGATTGACTCCCTGATCGGCCCCGCGGGTGAGGACCAGCAGGCCTTGTTGGCGCTGCTGGAGATTGGCCAGGCGCTCTACGAGGTCGATTACGAGCTCCGCACCCGCCCTGACTGGCTGAGCATCCCCTTGGAGGGGATCGCGCGGCTGGCGCATGGAGAAGACCTGTGATCTCACCTGAAGACACACCGTTGGACGTCAACTCACTGCTGCTGATCGCCCAGGCCCGATTCGCCGACCCCCACTCCGTTCTGGGCTTCCACCGGACCTCCAGCGGGGCCCAGATTGTGGGCTTTCGCCCGCAGGCACACTCCATCGCCTGCCGCATCGGCGACGAGCTGATTCCGAGCGCACCGATCCCAGGCGCATCCGGCTTCCACCTGGTTCAGCTGGACCCGCGTCGGAGCGATGAAGTAGAACGGCGTCTGGCCTCCGGCGAGCCCGGGTACACCGTGCTAGATCCCGACCACCCGGAGACCGGCTGGGCTGATCCCTACTCCCTCTCCCCCACCCTGGGACAGACCGACATCCACCTGCTGGCCGAGGGACGCGATCGGTACCTCTACAGGCATCTGGGGGCCCACTTCCGGCGCCACCAGGGAGTCGATGGCACCGCCTTTGCGGTTTGGGCGCCCAACGCAACCTCGGTGCGGATCGTCGGTGACTTCTGCGGGTGGGAAGCGGAGTGGCTGCCCATGCGCAATCTGGGCTTCAGCGGCTTCTGGGAGCTCTTCGTCCCGGGGGTGCGACCCGGGGCGCTCTACAAGTTCTGGGTCTTCCATCCCGACGGGGGGTCCGCCTACAAGGCCGATCCCTGCGGCCAGGCGATGGAACAACCGCCGCGGACGGCGAGCCGGGTGGTCCAGAGCGGGCACACCTGGGAAGACCAGACCTGGATGCAAGCACGCGCCGCGGCCAACCCCCTGGAGCGCCCGGTCAGCGTCTATGAGACCCACCTCGGGTCGTGGCGTCACCGCCAGGGGGCCGCCAGCGAGCCGCTCAGCTACCTAGAACTCGCCGACCAGCTCAGCAGCTACTGCGCCGAGCTCGGCTTCACCCACATCGAGCTCATGCCGATCGCGGAGCACCCCTTCGGAGGATCCTGGGGCTACCAGGTCAGCGGGTACTTCGCCCCCACCGCCCGCTACGGGGACCCGGACGATCTTCGCGTTCTGATCGACCGCCTCCATCAGCGCGGGATCGGAGTCATCCTGGACTGGGTTCCAGGCCACTTCCCGCGGGACGACTTCGCCCTTGGTCGCTTTGACGGAACCGCCCTCTACGAGCATCTCGACCCTCGCCTCGGCCTCCACCCCGACTGGAACACCGCGATTTTCAACTACGGCAGGCGTGAGGTCCGGAACTTCCTGGTCAGCAACGCGCTCTACTGGTTCGACGAGTTCCATGTCGACGGCCTGCGGGTCGACGCAGTCGCTTCCATGCTCTATCTGGACTACAGCCGCAAGGAGGGGGAGTGGCTCCCCAACCGGTTCGGTGGACGCGAGAACCTGGACGCCATCGAACTCCTCCGAGAGGTCAACTCACTGGTGTACCGGGAGCATCCTGGCGCGCTCATGGTGGCGGAGGAGTCCACCGCCTGGCCCGGAGTCAGCCGCCCCACATATTCGGGCGGGCTGGGCTTCGGGTTGAAGTGGAACATGGGCTGGATGCACGACACGCTGGACTACTTCGGCTATGACCCCATCTATCGCCGCTACCACCACAACACCCTCACCTTCAGCCTGATGTACGCGTGGAGCGAGAACTTCCTGCTACCCCTGTCACACGACGAGGTGGTGCACGGGAAGGGCTCACTGCTGGCCCGGATGCCCGGAGATGACTGGCAGAAGTTCGCCAATCTCCGCGCGCTGCTGGCCTACCAGTGGGCCCATCCGGGCAAGCAGCTGATCTTCATGGGCCAGGAATGGGGCCAGCGGTCCGAATGGGACGCCGACCAGCAGCTGGATTGGTTCTTGCTGGAACAGCCCTTCCACAAGGGGGTGCAGCGAATGGTGAGCGATCTCAACCGCATCTACCGAGCGGAGCCAGCCTTGTTCGAGCGCGACTTCGTACCCGAGGGGTTCAGGTGGATCGACGCCAGCAACGCCGATGCCAACGTGATCGCGTTCCTGCGCTACTCCGCAGATGGCCAGCGGCACCTCGCCTGCCTGTGCAACCTATCGCCAGTCCCCCGCCATGGGTACCGGATCGGATTGCCCGGCCCAGGCCCCTACCGGGAGCTGCTCAACAGCGACAGCTCGTACTACCAGGGGAGCAATCTTGGGAATCTCGGGGAGATCTCTGCCGACGGCTCGCCGTGGCATGGTCTGCCCCACTCCGCCCTGCTCACCCTGCCTCCACTCGCCACCGTCTGGATTGCGCCCACGGCGCAGACGAGCTAGGTCAGCCCGCTCCGAACGGGCGAGGGGAACGGGTCAGTGGATAGGTGGCGAGGTACAGCTTGCACACCTCGCCCTTGGAATCCCTGACTACGCGCAGATCCTCGCCTCGTTGTGAGCCGGTGGTGCAGCGGAAAAGATCCGGCTCCACCTCCTGGTAGCCCTGCCATGCCGCCTCCTCCGGTGCATCGGCGGCGCGGGACATGAGAACCCCCGAACGCCAGCTGAAGATCACCTCGCTCCACTCCGTCCACCAGCGCCCCAGCAGCGGCCGCACCGAGACTGGGACCGGCGGCCCCGGGGCCCACTCCTCGGGACAGGCAGAGTCGGCCAGGATGTCCAGCGCCTGCGCCGCCACCCCTGCTACATCCACCGACGCGGTTGAGTTGGTGACCAGGGCGACGCCGAGATCGTGCTCTGGGCACCCAAAGCAGGCGGCCAAGAAGCCGGGCATCGACCCGGTATGGCCCTGATAAGCCCGGGCCCCCCTGCGCAGGAGCATCAGACCCAGCCCCCACCCCAGATGCCATCCCTCCAGATCCGCCATCACCCG
This sequence comes from bacterium, assembly GCA_021791345.1. Next base: position 10,970 of record JAJYWT010000030.1, on the reverse strand, counting down.
CAGGGTGCGCATGTCCTCGAGGACCTCCGCCACCAGAACCTCCGGGTTCCCGCGGTTCAGGAAGTGGGACCAGAGGGAGAGATCGGCGGCGGTGCTCCAGAGCTGGGCCGCCGGGGCGATCCCGGCACTGTCCACCGCCACCTCCTCGATGAGGTCGTCGGAGTACGGCCCGACGGCGTAGCCCTGCGCATGCGGGGCCAGCGGCTGCAGCGAGGTGCGAGTCATTCCCAGCGGCTCCAAAATGCGGCGACGGACGTATCCGTGCCAGCTCTCGCCCGCGACCCTCGCTACCAGCTCTCCCAGCAGCGCGTAGCCGAGATTGGAGTAATGCCACCAGCTGCCCCCAGGGTAGAGGCGGCGGGCCCCGGCGGCGTTCTCGGGGAGCTCCTCGGTAGTGGGTATCACCAGAGACTCCCAGACCTCTCCCACCGGCTCCCGCTGGAGCCCCGAGGTGTGGCACAGGAGCTCGCCGATCACCAGATCCGGGTGCGGCGCATCCTCCCAGTGCTCGCCCAGAGAGTCCGTGAGCTTGAGCTGTCCCTCCACCACCATCTGCATGACCGCGACCGCGGTCACCGTCTTGGTGATGGACCCCACGCGATACTGCACCCCGGGCCCGGCCAGAAGGCCGGACGCCAAGTTTGCCTTACCGGCGGCGAACGCTCCCATCTGAACGCCACCCTCCTGCACGACCAGGACCAGGCTGGGCAGGCGGCGCTGCCGCTGGGTCGAGACGACCAGCTGGCGGAGCCGGGACTCGACGCCGACCTCCAGGGCACTCACTTCTGGCAGGATACCGGGGCCGGTCCTGGGTTGGCATCATTGGCGCATGCCGGCATCAGGAGACGCGGACCACGCCGAGTTGGCCGGCCTGCTGGAGCGGTCGTGGGCGAAGGCAGGGGCCGGACTGCGCTCCGCCTGGCCGCCTGAGCGCCGGCTCTCGCCCGGGGAACTGCTGGACTTGGCGGCCAGCTCCCGCTTCTGCGTCCTCGCCTACTTAGCCGAGGCAGAACGGGTCCACGCCATCCCCGTCTCCTTCCACCTTGACGTCCGCGGCGACATCTGGATCCCAGCCGGCCCGGGGGCACGCCGCACCCACCATCTGCGTTCACACCCATGGGCCGCGGTCGTGGTGGGACCGGATGCGTCGCCTGGACACCGCATAATCCGAGCCGAGGGGCCGACGGCGTCGCTGTCCCCCGCCGCCCTTCCCGCCGAGGTGGCTGTTCAGGCAATGCACAAGCTCCGGGATCTCAGCTGGTGTCAGAGCTGGCTGCAGATCACACCGAAATCCCTGCTCGCATGGGGAGGTGGCCCGGTGGGGCCTCACTCGGTCGGCAGCAACAGTCTCTCTCCGGGGTAGATTGCCGCCCCGGTCAGATGGTTGGCCGCCTGGATGTCATACACCGCCTGCCTGGGATCGGTGTTCGGGTAGCGGTGGACGGCGATCCCCCAGAGGGTCTGGCCGGACCGGACGGTGACCCAGGTCCCTCCCGCGCGCTGGCTCCCCAGAACCCCAGTCGTCATGAACGTGGCGACCATGGCTCCGATGACGAGGAAGCGCACGATGACTCGACGCTCGCCCTCCCAGGGGCGCTCCCGGACGCGGCGCGAATCACGGCGGTGAAGTCCGCGTGGTACTGGAAACATTAGTTCGCATAGTAGCGAACAAGTGTGCCGATGTCAAGTGTGGTGCGCCATCAGAGGGCTCCGGCAAGGAAGGGCCGTGGCGCGCACCCCGCCCACCATGCCCGGGTGGAGGCATCGGCGAGCCACCCGGACCCGCAGGGATGCGGACGCCGGACCACGCCGCCTCCCGTCCTTCCGCCCCGAAGTACGGTGCCGGTCGGCGGCGCGGGCCGCATCAGCTCCACGGTCACCGAAACCATAGTCGCCCCGTGAGGGTGGGACGACGGTGCCGTACGACCCTGGTCAGCCCGAGCCCGCGAACACACTGAGATGGAGCTGTCGCAAGATCGCCGCCCGCTGCCGGAAGACCGGGTAGGAAGGGTAAACGTCGACCTCCACCAGCCCCGGCGGCGCTGTCTGGTATCGGTCCACCAGGTGCACCGCCACCTCCCTCTGGCGATGCAGATCCTGACCCTCGACCAACCCCGCATGGATGGAGAGGGTGATCTGCAGCGCGACCAGAACCCCCGCGGCGATGAGGACCAGGGATGGCAGGGCGCTTTGCATCCGCAGTCGCCGCCAAAGATTGCCGGCGGCCAGCCAGAGCCCCGCCAGCAGCCAGAGGTTGAACACCACATAGCGGCCGCTGTTGGCGTATGAGACCCCCTCCCCTGCCCTTCCCAGGGTGTTGAGGATGTCGACAACCAAACCCAAGGTGATCAGGGAAAGAGCGAGGGCCATCTCGGGAGCTGGCCTGATTCGCCAGTAGAGCAGGTAAGCGGCGGCGGCCGCCAGCAGGAGCACCACTCCCAGCGCGGACAGGGCGCGAAGGTCGAGGTGAAGCACTGAGGACTCCGGCACGACGCTGCCCGCCAGCAGGGCGAGGTAGTGCAGGGAGGTGGTCGGATGGACCAGCGCAGCTCTAAATCCTCCCCCACCGGTGAGCGACCAGTTGAACCCGATGAGGTAGACCGCAGATGTGATCACGCCCACCGCGGTCCAGCTAACCACCGTTCGGGGGGAGCGGTTCCGCGCGATCAGATAGGCGATCCCGGCGGGCCAGACCGCCAGCCCCTGGATCGAAGAATAGGACGCGACGATCCCGATCACAGCCGCCAACCCGAGCAGCCAGACAGAGGTCGAACTCGCCTCCAAGAGCCAGAGCCCCACGGCGAAGCAGGCGAGCACCAGATAGATGGCCAAGGCGAACCCCTGCAGGGCGACGGTGAACTGGGCCAGGCTCAGAAGCACCAAGACCGCCGGCACCAACGCCCAGGGTGCGCCACCAGTCCGGGCATGAACCCGCCACACCGCCAACAGCGCGACCAGCAGCAGGGCGGCGCTGCAATACATCTCGACCACGGTGTCGAACCGCGAAGTCAGCTCCAGCGCCAGCAGCAGCAGATAGGCGAAGAGCATCCGGTTCTCGTTGTGCTGGGCCCACAGCAGTCCCAGGTTCAACTGGCCCCGGTGGACACTGGCGAGTAGGGTCACCATGTGCCACTCGTCCTCGAAGGGGACATTGACCCCATAGGCGTGCACGAACCAGAGATAGAGCCCGGCCATGGCCGCGCAGATCACCACCGCCACCGCCGGGAACGGCGAGCTCTGGCGCGACTCTATCGGGGCCGTCAACAGCGAAGTGTCAAGATGGCCATGAAGTCGCCTCCCAGTCTGATCGCTCGGACCGCTGCAGTCAAAGTGGACGCGCCGGGGAAATCGCCCTCCGGGACCGCGCCGACCAGTACTTCGGCCGTGGGCCCAGACGTTTGTGAACACCAGTTTGTGCGGCGGGCCAGCGGGTGCTAAGATCGCTTCGACCATATGTTCTTATGGCGGTACCGCAGTTCAGGAGGTCACCCATGAGAGAAGCCCTCTCTCCCCGCCAACAGGAGATCGTCGAATACCTGCGCGCCCGCGCACGCCGCGGGGAGTACCCCCCGTCGGTTCGTGAGATCGGGGACGCCGTCGGGCTGAGCTCGAGCTCCACGGTCCAGAACCACCTAAATGTCATGGAACGCAAGGGGGTGATTCGACGCGACCCCACCAAGTCGCGGACGGTGAGTCTGACGGACTCATTTGGCCAGCGACTGAGCGCCTTTTCACTTCCCGTGGTAGGCCAGGTCGCAGCCGGGGCGCCGATCCTGGCGGAACAGAACGTGGAGGATCACTTGTCGCTCGGCCCTGAAATCGCCGGCGATGAGGGATCCTTCGTGCTGCGAGTCAAGGGCGACAGCATGATCGGGGACGGGATCTTCGACGGCGACCTTGTGGTCGTCAAGCCCGGCACCGACGCCCCCAACGGATCCCTGGCCGTCGTGAGGCTGGAGAACTCGACCACCGGGGATGCCGAGGTCACGGTCAAACGAATCTACAAGGAACCCGGACAGGTGCGGCTGCAGCCTTCGAACCCAACCTATGAGCCGATCGTCGTCAAGGACGCCAAGGTGGAGGGTAGGGTGTCGGCGGTGATCCGGCTCCTGCGCGCGTGAGCTGACCGAGCCCGCCCTCATGACTCAGGCCGGGGGCGGCTCCATCGCCACCTCGGCATCCGGCCCGCCGATCAGCTTGCTCAGCTGACCGCCCAGAGCGTGCGGGACACGTCCCCGCACGTGGACGCCAAGCGCGGTGAACTGCTCGAATTCGACCACGCCATAGCGCCGCCAGCGGGTGAGGATGTGCAGATGGCGGTACGGAATCGTGGTCTCCACGGGCTCCATCTCGCGGCCCAGCGCCTCCCCGATCTTGTCCCGGAGGGACTCGAGCCCGTACCCGGTGTGGGCACTGACCAGCTGACTTCCCAGATACGGCTCCGGGGCGAACATCTGCAAGCGCAGGCGAGCATCGGGAGAGCATAGGTCGGCCTTGTTGACCGCCAGCAGCATGGGACGGTCGGAGAGACCGAGCTCATCGAGGGTGGCATGCACGGTCTCCAGTCTGCGCTCGGCTCCAGCCCGACTGGCATCCAGGACATGGACGATCAGGTCGGCCTCCTGGACCTCTTCCAGGGTGGCGTGGAACGCCGCCACCAGCTCGTGGGGCAGCTTCTGGATGAACCCCACCGTGTCAATCAGCAAACAGGGCTGTCCTCCCGGTAGGGCGACCGCTCTGGTGGTCGGGTCCAAGGTCGCGAACAGTTGGTTCTCCGCCAGCGCCCCGCCCCGGGTGAGGGCGTTGAGCAGAGACGACTTACCCGCATTGGTGTAGCCGACCAGCGCTACCGAGCGGAATGGGAGCCGGCGACGACCTGCGCGGTGCAGGGCCCGCTCCTCCGCCAACTGGCGGATTGAGCGCTCCAGCGACGCCAGCCGGGTCCTGATCCGGCGCCGATCGGTCTCCAGCTTCTGCTCGCCGGGTCCCCTGGTGCCAATGCCACCTCCGAGCCGAGACAAGCCCGCCGAGCCTGCGAGCCTGGGCAACAGGTGTCGGAGTTGCGCCGCCTCCACCTGGATCCGCCCCTCACGGGAGCGGGCATGCTGCGCGAAGATGTCGAGGATCAAGCCGGTGCGATCGACGATGGGCACCCCCGTGGCCTCCTCCAGGTTGCGCTGCTGGCGGGGCGACAGTTCGTCGTTGGTGATGAGCAGGCCGAAGTCTAGGCTCTCGCGCAGCGAGGTGACCTCTTCCACCTTGCCCCGTCCGAAGAACAGTCCCGGATCGACCTGGGCCCTCCGCTGAATATCCGAGCCGACGATCTGAGCTCCGGCGGTCAGGGCGAGCTCCCGCAGTTCCTCCATCTCCTCCTCAACCGCGCGCAACGCCTGCTCGGTCGGTGCCCACCCGAGCAGGAAGGCCCGCTCACCGCGCGCCTGCATGGACTCGTCGAAGACCGTGAAGCGAGCCTTGCCCGGTTGGTTACCTGAGCCCCGAGCTGTCAAATTGCCTCCTTGGTGAAGCGCCGCTCAACCAGTTGCAGCGCCGACTCCAGCATCTTGCCCAGGTCGGCGGTTCCGTCAATCCATACCAGATCGGGTTCCTTCCGCAGCCATGTCATCTGGCTGCGGGCGTAGCGCCAGGTCCGCTGGGCCACCTGAGCGACCGCCCCTTCCCGGCTCACCGCGCCCTGGATCCAGGCGAGCGCCTCTCGGTAGCCGATCGCCGCCTCGGCGATCGTGGACGGAGGAAACCCGGCGTCCAGGAGCGCCTCCACCTCCTGCCGCAAGGCAGCGCCAACCAGTTGGTCGGACCGGCGGCTGATTCTACCGCGCAACACCTCCGGCGGGACCATGCAGCCCAGCCTGAGCGCTCGCCACCCCGGCCGCACCTTGGCCGCAGCCACTCCGGATCTGGCCAGAGCCAACGCACGGAAGACTCGCCGGGGGTTGCGGCGGTCCACCTCAAGGTATTTCGCCGGCGAGAGGCGCTCGAGCTCAGCCAGCGCCTGGGCAAGATCCTCCCCCCCGGGGTCTCGAGGTGAGGGCAGTGGCTCACCTGCGACCCCGAAGTCGAACCCTTCCAGGAGGGCTCGAACGTACAGACCGGTCCCCCCGACCAGGATGGGAGCCTGCTCCCGCTCGCGGCACTGTGCCAGCTGCCTGGAAGCCAGTGCGACGAACTCAGCCACCGTGAAGGGCTCACCTAGGCGCCGCCAGTCCAGCCCATGGCAGGGCACCCCGCCAAGTTCACCGGGGGTCGGCTTGCAGACCCCAATCCTGAGTTCGGCGATCGCCTGCCGCGAGTCGGCGTTGATCAGCTCGCCGCCCACCGCGCGCGCCAGCGCCACCGCCAGGGCCGTCTTGCCAGCCGCGGTCGGGCCCATGACGGCGAGCACGGCCTCGGACGCGACTTGAGTCATCTTCGATGAAAGGCCCCAAGCAGCTGGGACTCCGACAACAGCAGGATGGCCGGCCGGCCGTGCGGGCAGGTGACGCCACCTCGAGTGGTCGCCAGATCAGCGATCAAGGCTCGGGCCTGGGAGGGATCCAGGCGGTCCCCGAAGCGGACTGCGCTGTGGCAAGCAAGGGATGCCGCCAACCGATGGCGCCCATCCGCTCCTCCGATCGTCCCCTGCCTGCTGATCTCGAGCACATCCAAGACGGTCGTGGACACCAGGCTGACCGGCAGACCGACGGGTGCAGCCGTGCAGCGAAGCGTCGCCGGTCCGAAGGGCTCGACATCGAAGCCCAGGCGCGCCAGATTGACCCCCCCGACACCCGCCTGGTCCAGCAGGCCCTCGGGGATCTCGACCAGGACCGGTTCGAGGAGCCCCTGGGCCGCGTGCGGCCTTCCCGACTCCTCATCCAACTCCTCCCACCAGCGCTCGTAAAGGATCTTCTCGTGGGCGGCATGCTGATCGATGACAGCCAGACCGGAGGTCGTCTGAGCCAGCAGATAGCGGTTGTGAGCCTGGCCCAGATAGCTCCACATGCCGGCTTCGGAGAGTGCCGGGCCGGGAGTCGATGGTTCAAAGGTCGACACCCCATCGCCCGCGCCTCGGAACTGGGAAAGGGGCAGCTGCTCGGCCCGCGTCTCTACCGATGCAGTGGCGGGAAGTACCAGCGATCGGGGACGACTGCCCTGCAGGGCTTCCCAACAGGCGCGCTGGACGAGCTCGAACACCGCCCCCTCATCCTTGAACCTCACCTCGCGTTTGGTCGGGTGCACATTCACATCCGCCAAGCTTGGATCGAGCTGGATGTCAAGGACAGCCAGGGGGAAGCGGTCTGCTGGCAACAGTCCCCGGTAGGCGGCCACGACTGCGGCTTCGATCCCGCGGTGGTGGACGCGGCGGCCATTCACCATCTCCACGAGCGCTTGGCGGCTGGGTCGGGCGGACTGCGGCGGTCCGATCAGGCCTCGGACCCTCAGCTGCTGCTCCGTATGGTCGACCTCCAGCAGCCCCGCCCCCGCCTCAATGCCGAACACGGCAGTCGTCGCATCGACCAGTGATCCCGACCCCGGGGCGGAGAACACGCGCCGCCCCTGGGACCTGAGCTCAAGGTGCAGATCGGGACGGCTGAGGGCCGCCTCGGTGACGACCCTCGCGCACGCGGACGCCTCGGCGCGAGCTGATCTGAGAAACGCCCGCCGGGCCGGCATGGTGTGGAACAGCGAGCGGCAGGTGATCGATGTGCCTGGGGGGCCTGCGGTGACACTGGGGCCGCGCCGTCGGCCTGCGTCAATGGTCAGCGAGTACGCTCGGCTGCTGCCCCGCGTCCTGCTGATCACCGTGACCTGGGCGACTGCGGCGATGCTCGCCAACGCCTCCCCTCGAAAGCCAAGGGTCCGGAGTCGCGAAAGGTCCTCGATGGTGCTGAGCTTGCTGGTCGCGTGGCGCTGGAAGGCGACCTCCAGCTCCGCCGCGGTCATGCCGGACCCGTCATCCACCACCCGGATGAGATCCACCCCGCCGCCCTCGATCTCGACCACGACCCGGGTTGCCCCGGCGTCGACAGAGTTCTCCAACAGCTCCTTCACCGCCGAGGCCGGCCTGTCGATCACTTCGCCGGCCGCGATTGCCTCAGCAACTTCGGCCGCGAGCAGCCGGATCCGACCCCCGTCCGGGGCGTCCCCTGGCTCGGCCGCGTTCATGCTTGCTTCTGCCACTCGGCAAGCTTCTGTAGTGCCTCAAGCGGGGTCATGCGGTCCACCTCTATCGCTCTCAGCTCCTCGACCATCGGATGGGCACTGGTCAGAGGTAGCGTCAGCTGCTGACCAACCGCAACCTCCTCGGCCAATGGACGCTTGGACTCCAGCTCTCTGAGGATCACCTGGGCTCGCTCCAGCACCTCCGGGGGAAGCCCGGCCAACCTTGCCACGTGAATGCCGTAGGAGCGATCCGCACCCCCGGGAACCATGATGTGGAGGAAGGTGACCTCACCACTCAGCTCGTCCTCGACGACCTCGGCGCGGTAATTGCGCAGCGCCGGCAGGCGGTCCAGGGCCGTCAACTCGTGGTAGTGGGTCGAGAAGAGAGTGCGGGCGGCCACCGACGGCGTGTCGTGGAGGTACTCCAGAATCGCCTGCGCCAGGCTCATTCCGTCGTATGTGCTCGTGCCCCGGCCCACCTCATCCAGCACCAGCAGGCTTCGTGGCGTGGCTCGCCGCAGGATCTGCGCCACCTCGGTCATCTCCACCATGAACGTGCTCCGGCCGCCGGTCAGGTCGTCCTGCGCTCCCACGCGCGTGAATATCCGGTCAACGAGACCCCAGCGAGCCTCCCGGCACGGTACCCCGAAACCCACCTGGCCAAGCAGGCAAATGACCGCCACCTGGCGCAGGAAGGTGGACTTGCCCGCCATGTTGGGCCCGGTGATCAGCCAGATCCGCTCCGACTCTCCGTCCATCGTGACATCGTTGGGCACGAATCGGCCCGCGCCGAGGGCCTCCTCCACCAGCGGATGTCGGCCTTGTGTCAGCACCATGGATCTGGAGCCATCGATCTCGGGGATGACCCAACCCTGATCCGCGGTCACGCTGGCCAGGGTGAGCAGGCAGTCCAGCTCGGCCAGCGCGGCGCTGCACCGGCCCAGCTGGCGCGCGTGGGCCCCGGCCGCGCTGACGAGCTCGCGCAGGATTGCCTGCTCGCGCTCCAGAGCCATCTCCCGCGATGTGAGGACCACGGCCTCCCGGTCCTTCATCTCGGCGGTGACGTACCGCTCGGCTCCGACGAGGGTCTGCCGTCGCACGTATTCCGGTGGGAGACTCGGGTGCTGGCCGCCCCGAATCTCGAGGTAGTACCCGAACACGCGGTTGTATCCCACCTTGAGACCCTTGATCCCGGTGCGTTCTCGCTCCCTGGCCTCCAACGAGGAGATGTAGTCCCGGGCGGCAGCACCCCCTGCCACAACTTCGTCCAGCTCCGCGTCATAGCCACCGCGGATGAAGCCGCCGTCACGGGCCAGCACCGGGGGCTCGTCCACCAGCGCCGCCTCGATTTGATCGGCCAGCCCGATCGGTGCCTGCAGCAGCTCTGGTATCAGCGCCTGAAGGGGGCCGGCCTGCGTTGGCTCCAAGCGCGCTGCCAGCTCCGGGAGCAACCGGACGGTCTGGGCCAGCTGCTGCAGGTCACGCGGACCTGCGAGGCCCTGGACACAGCGCCCGCTCAGCCGTTCCAGATCCCGGCACCGGCGCATCAGCCCACGCAGCTCCTCGCGGTCGAAACCACGCGCCACCATCTCGCCGACCGCCATTTGACGCTCCCGCAGCTGGTGCAGGTCGACCAGAGGCGCCCGAAGCCATCCGCGGAGCAGGCGCCCGCCCGGTGCTGTGGTCGTACGATCCACCATGCCGAGCAGCGAGGACCCCGACTCGCCGGCCGGCTCCAGCAGCTCCAGATTGCGGACGGTGCTGGCGTCCAACTCCATAACCTGGCCGGGCAGGCGCCAGGTGACTCGCAGGCCGGAAGTCCGCAGGGAGAGGTTACCGGCGAAGCCATGAGCGGCGACCGCCGCCAGGGCCATCAGCGCGGCATCCGCCAGCTGGGATGGGGCCTGCTGCGGGACCAGGACCCCGGCTCCGTCCAGCAGCTCCCTGCCCGCCTCGATCCCGAAGTCGCCGATCCGGCGGGTGCTCTGGGAGATGGCTGGCAGCACGAACCGCGAGCTCTGGTCTTCCCGCACCACCAGCTCCGCCACGTCCCACACCCGGAGTTCGTCGACGAGGTCCCCGGGCGCTGCCGACGCTAGCCGGAACGTCAGGACACACTCTGCGGCGCTGAAGTCGACCACCGCGATCCCGACTCCTTCGTCCACCGCCAGCAAACCGGCGCAGCGCCGGGGCAACTTCGGGTCGAGCAGGGAATCCTCGACCAGGGTCCCCGGGGTGAGCACGCGCACCACCTGTCGCGCCACCAGCTTGCCGCCCTTGACGGGAGCCTCAACCTGGTCGCAGATGGCGACTCGTTTGCCTGCGGCCAAGAGTTTGCCGGCGTGGACCTGCACGCTCTGGTGCGGGACCCCGCACATGGGAACACGCCCGCCCCGACCGAAGTCGCGGCCGGTCAGCGTCAGCCCGAGAATGCGCGAGGCCTCCTGGGCATCCTCACCAAAGATCTCGAAGAAGTCTCCCAGGCGGAACAGGACCAGGCAGTCTGGGTGGTCCCGCTTGGCCGCGAGATACTGCCGCCAGGCCGGGGTCTCCTTGGCTCCAGCGGAGTTGACGGCGGCTTCCTTCGGGGCGGCTTCGGCCAAGCCCGATCAGCCGGCTATGAGCTGCCAGGCGGTGGCTGAGGTCACCCTGAGCTGGACCAAATCGCCGGGAGCGGCCGCCTGATCGGACCACACCAGGCGGCCCTGGCGCGTCCGGCCATAGGGCCGCCCATCCTGCCCGGTGCCCTCCACCAAGACCTCCACCATCTGGCCCACGAGAGCCTGGTTGCGGCGCTCGGAGATCGCCCTCTG
>JAJYWT010000193.1 GCA_021791345.1 bacterium | reverse complement strand
AGACCAGCGCTTCGGCGCGGGCGGTTCGCGGTGAGGCCAGAACCGAACCCAGCAATGGGGGAGGAACCCCGCGAGGGGTGCCACAGCCGTGGGCTTACTGGAGTTCACCCAGTGGCAACGGCTGTGCTCGGACTGCCCCTGGGGTCGCTGGGAGCCCGCCGGAAGATCGGGTACCTGCCTGAACTGTTCCGGTACCAGGGCTGGCTCTCTGCCCAGGAGGTGCTGCGGCTCCATTGCGCGCTGGCCGGGATCGCCCGCTCGCTCCAGCCCACGGCCATCCGTCGGGCGCTGGCGACGGTGGGACTGGCGGATCGCGCAAGCGGCCGGGTCGACACCTTCTCCAAGGGGATGCAGCAGCGGTTGGGTTTGGCGGTGGCACTGCTGGGAGATCCCCAGCTGGTGTTGCTGGATGAGCCCACGTCGGCCCTGGACCCGGTCGGTCGTCACGACGTCCGCGAGATTCTGCGCGACCTCAGAGCGCAGGGCGTGACCGTGTTTCTCAACTCGCACCTGCTCTCCGAGGTGGAGCAGGTGTGCGACCGTGCGGCCATTGTGGACCGGGGTCAGGTGGTCGCGGAGGGCCGGCTCAGTGATCTGTTGGGAAGGCCCAGGGTGCGGATTCACTGCTCCGGCCTCAGCGCGGATGCGCTGCTGCTTCTCGGTGACCGCGCCCCCTTCGAGCGCGAGGGGGAGTGGCTCATCTTCAACAGCGTGCCCGATGCCGACATCCCCGCGCTGGTGAGCGCGATCGTGGCCGCCGGCGGCCTAATCCACGCGGTGGAGCCGGGAGCGCGGCCACTCGAGGAGCGCTTCCTGGAGCTGGTGGGGAAGCATTGACGGCGACCTGGGTGATTGCGCGGCTGACCCTGACCGAACTGCTGCGGCGGCGGCTGGTGCACGCCCTGCTGGCGCTGACCGGGGTCGTGATCGCGTTGACGGTCTGGGGATTCTCGCGGGTTCCCCATCTGCACCTCGGCGGTCAGCCGCTCACCCCCGGCGAGGTGCAGCTGGCCGCCGCGCAGCTCCTCCTGCTGGTGATGTTCATGTTCAGCTTCGTGCTGGCGCTGAGCTGCTCGTTCGTCGCCGCCCCGGCGATCGCGTCCGACCTCGAGTCCGGCGTCGCCCAGGCGCTGTTGGCACGGCCGCTCCTGCGTTCGCAGCTGTTGCTGGGCCGATGGGTCGGTCTGGTTACCGCGACCGCCGTCTACGCCGCGGGGTCGACCACGATCGTCTTTTTGCTGGTCGACTGGACCACCGGCTACCTGCCGCGGCAGGTCGGAGCGGCGGAGGCCTCCCTGGTGGTCGAGGCGGTCTGCCTGCTCACCCTGGCCCTGGCGCTGAGCACCCGGCTTTCGACCATCACCGCGGCGGTCATATCGGTGATGGCATTCGGAACCATGTGGCTGGGCGGGGTGGCCGGCGCCTTCGGTGAGGTATTCCGCAACCAGGCGATCTCGGACGTGGGGGTGGTGACCCACTTCCTGCTGCCCACCGACGGCATGTGGCGGGCCGCGGTCTTCGCCATCGAGCCCCTGAGCTCCGAGGCCGCTGCCGCCCACGGGCTGGGGTCGACCTTCCAGGTCAGCTCGGGTCCGACGATGGGATACCTCGCCTACGTGGCAGTGTGGCTCAGCGCTGTGCTGGGCGTGGCGTTGTTCAGCTTCAGCCGGCGTGAGGTCTGATTGCCGAGCACCTCGAACCGCGCGGTCTCAAGATCTAGAACCGGGGTGCGCGCGGCCCAATCTGGCGGGAAGGGAGGGATTCGAACCCTCGGACGAGGTTAAGCCCCGTCACCCGCTTAGCAGGCGGGCGCTTTCGGCCACTCAGCCACCTCCCCAATATGGGTCGCTCCGAGTATAGGCAAACCGAACCGGCCAGTCGGCCCTCACCGGTCGCCGTCCCGACCTCCGCCGCCTACGCCGTCCCTGCGCCCCGGCGGCGCGGTGCTCTTCCAGTTCGCGACCGCCGAACCGGCCGACGATGCACTCAGCTCAGTCCCAGCTCGGCGGCCAGGGGGGTGAGACCGGCCACCACCAAGGGGACCAGCTCCTCCACCTCAACCCCGAGCTCGCTCGACCCCTGCTGGATGTCATCGCGGCTGACGCTGCGCGCGAACGCCTTGTCCTTCAACTTCTTGCGTACCGACGGGTACTGCACCCGCGCCACCTCGCGGCCCGGCTGCACCATGGCGACCGCCATGACGAACCCGGTGAGCTCGTCCAGCGCGAACAGCCACCTGGCCATCGGCAGCTCGCGTGGGACCCCGCTGAAGTTCGCGTGCCCCTGGATGGCGAGCACGACCTCCTCCGAGTATCCGTGCTGCTCCAGGACCGGGCGGCCCCAGAACGGATGCTCATTCGGGTGAGCCTCGTAGTCGAAATCATGCAGCAGGCCGGTGATGCCCCACTCTTCGACATCCCCGCCGACTCTGGCGGCCGCCAGCCGCATCACCGCCTCCACGGCAAGGCCATGGCGGCGAAGGCTATCCCCCTTGGTGTGCTCATAGAGCAGGGCAAGCGCGTCACTGCGGTCAGGCATCACCATCATGAAAGCAGTTCGGTGGTCGCGCCGACAAGCCGAGCTTGCTGGTACGGTTGCGACCGTGCCTGCCACAACCTCCGACGAGCTCTCCGCCAAGGTGACCGAGGAGCGGGTGTGGGGCGACCTGATGGCGCTGGCCGAGCACGTGGAACCGGGGCTTCCAGGCTGGACCCGGAGGGTCTTCACGGACCCGTACCGGCAGTCTCGGACGCTGGTCGCGACCCTGATGGAGCGGGCAGGGCTGCGGGTGAGGCGTGACGCGGTGGGCAACCTCATAGGCGAGCTTGCGGGGACCGACCCGGCGCTGCCCGCCCTGGTCATCGGCTCGCACACCGACACCGTCGCCGGCGGGGGGCGCTTCGATGGCATGGTTGGGGTTGCCGCGGGAGTCGAGGTGGCCCGCTGCCTAGCAGGCTCCTCCCTGCGGCACCCCCTGTGGGTGGTGGACTTCCTCGGCGAGGAACCGAACGACTTCGGCCTGAGCTGCGTCGGGAGTCGCGCCGTGACTGGGCACCTGACCCAAGAACACCTCGGGTTACGGGATGACTCGGGGCGCACCCTCGCCGATGCGCTGGAGGCCGCGGGCTCAGACCCCGCCAACATCGCCTCAGCGCGTTGGCATCAGGGGTCGGTCCACGCATATCTAGAGCTCCACATCGAGCAGGGCAGAGGGCTGGAGCAGGCGGGTTCACGGCTGGGGGTGGTGACGGCCATCGTCGGCATCGCCAGGGCGGTAATCGATCTTGTGGGAGCGGCCGACCACGCCGGCACGACCGCCATGAGCGATCGTCATGACGCCCTGGTGGCGGCTGCCGAGGTCGTGTTGGGAGTGGAGAGCCTCGGCCGGCGCGGGAAGGAGGAACGCGGGGTCGCGACCACCGGGAGGATCGTGGTTCAGCCGAACGCGGCGAACGTCATCCCCGCCTCGGCCCAGCTCGTAGTGGAGATGCGGAGCACCAGTGCTAGGTGGTTGCGCGAGCAGGGCGAGACATTGGAACAGGTGGTGGCTCAGGTCGCCAGCGCCAGAGCGGTCGAGGCCGGGGTGGGCTGGCTCTCCCGCGAGCCCCCAGTCCCGTGCGACCCCCGCTTGCGCGAGCTGCTGCGGGGAGCCGTGGACGATATGGGGGTTACTGCCATGGAGCTGGAGTCAGGCGCCAGCCACGATGCCGCGCATCTGGCGCGGATCGCACCGATGGGGATGCTTTTCGTCCCCTCCCACGGTGGTCGCAGCCACTGCCCGGAGGAATGGACCGCGGCGGACCAGGTGGCTGACGGCACTAGGGCGTTGCTCAGGGCAACCTTGGCGGCGGACCGGGAGCAGCTCTAGTCGTTGGCCTCCACCCGCAGCAGCAGGTGCGAGCCGGACTCGAGCATCCAGGTCAGGGCTTCGGCGGTGACGGCCCCAGCCAGCGCGAATCGGCTGAGGATCAGCGGCAGGTCGTCACCGACTTCCTCCATCCCGATCGACCGGACATGACCGACCACGCTCATCCCCTCCCCAGGGATCATCAACCTGACCCAAGGGTCTTCCCGCCAGCGCTGGGCCTTGAGGCTGAAGGCCGGGGTGAGCAGGTACACGTAGCCCCGCGGGGAGATCGCGAACCACATCCGCACCGAGCCGGTGTGGCCGCGCCCGCGAGACGAGACCAGCACCTCCTCACCGCTTGCCAGCCGCTCCAGGAACGCCTTGGGCAGCGGTGAGGAGAGGGGGGTGCGGTCAGGGGATGGCACGGGTGACCCACACCTCGGTGCGGTACGCCAGCGCCAAATGCCCGCCCGATCTCGCCAGCGCGGCTCTGCCCAGGGCCAGAACTTGCTCTGCCACCTGCTGGCGCGTCTCTGCGTCCAGGATGGCGATGAAGCTTATCGAGGCCACCCGGTCCACCAGCTGCTCCAGCGCCAGCTCCTGGCTGTGCTCGAAGACCCGGCCCAGCGGATCGCCGAAGAGGTCGCTCGCTGCCAGCGCCGCCGCCCACTTCCGGTCCCTGTAGGTGGGCTCGCCATGGCGGTGAGGCTCGACGACCTCTTCGATCGCCGCCCACAGCCGAGCGCTGGTGTCCCGGTGGTTCCAGATCAGCCCCAGAGGGCCGCCGGGGACCAGGACTCGATGGATCTCCCGCAGACTCGGCTCGTCACTGAACCAATGGAAGGCCTGAGCCGCTGTGGCGGCATCAACCGAGTGGGTCTCCAGGCCGGTGGCGGCGGCGGTGGCGGTGACCACCCGGGCCGAGGGCGCGGACCGTTGCAGCACGGCCGCCATCTCCGGGACCGGCTCCAGCGCCAACACCGACGCTCCTGTGGGCACCAGCTCCCTGGTCAACTTGCCGGTGCCGGCCCCCAGGTCCAGCACGGTCCGCCCCGGCCCCAGGTCCAGCTGCCCCACCAGCCAGCTGACGGCCGCCGGCGGATAGCCGGGGCGCCCGCGCTCATAGCTCGCCGCCGCGCTGGAGAAACCGGCATAGGCGTGGGGATGCACCGACATCCAGGCCATGCTAGTCATCCATGGCCGAGCGGTCTCCTGGCCACAAGCTACCCCCTTCGCGGGACGATCTCAGGGGCGGATCTCCGGTCGCCGGCTGAACCTGGGTACGACGTCCGTCACCGCGCTGGTGATAGGCACCGGATTCCGTCAGGACCAGTGGGTAGCCGCAAGCCCCCTTCCTCCCAGCCGGGGCCCACTCGGTTGGCACGCCCGCCTGGCCTCCACGACGACAAGCTGGCGACCCCGAGCGGATTCGAACCGCCGATCTCCACCTTGACAGGGTGGCGTGTTGGGCCAGCTACACCACGGGGCCTGAATGGAGCCCCTTCTTCCCGAACGGGCTCGACCGCCCCCAAGGGGGCCTGGAGATTATACGTCCGGGTCCGGGCATTCCCGGCCGCGGCCGATCTGCGTCCCGATAAGATGGACCATTGAAGCAACCGCAAGACGGAGTGGGCGCTGTTGAAGGTAGCGGTCTTTGTGAAGCAGATTCCCGACCCGTCGGGAGCCGGTGCCCTCGACCCGGTCAGCCATCGATTGGTACGGGAGGGGGTGGAGGTGGTGCTGGACCCCGGAGACGCCTACGGGGTCGAGGCCGGGCTGCAGCTGGCCGAGTCCAGCGCCGGCGAGGTGGTCGCGATCTCGATGGGTGGTGAGCGGGCCGTGGAGGTCATCCGCAAGGCCATGGCCATGGGGGCTGCCTCCGGAATCCACCTCCTGGATGAGCGGCTGGCCGGAGCCGATGCCCTCACCACGGCTCGAGTCCTGGCCGCTGCCGTCGCCCACTCGGGAGCCGAGATGGTGGTCGCATGCACCGAGTCCACGGACGGCTACACGGGCACGGTCCCGGCGGCGGTGGCGGAGCTGCTGGGTTGGCCCTCGCTCACCTTCGCCAAGCACTTGGAGTTAGCCGACGGGCTGGTCCGGATTCATCGCCAGACGCCGCAGGGACATGATGTGGTCGAGGCTGGGCTCCCCTGCGTCGTGACCGTGACCGGGGGGATCAACGAGCCTCGCTACCCCACCCTGAAGGGGATCATGGGGGCGAAGGCCAAGCCCCTGGAGACCCTGGGGCTGGCCGACCTGGGGCTGGATCCCGCGCAGGTCGAGCTCGCACTGGGCCAGCAGGCCGTGATTGCCGTTGAGCGCGCCCCCGAGCGCCAGGCCGGGCGGATCATCGAGGACGACGGCTCCGCCGCCCAGATCATCGCCGACTATCTCGCCGAGTTGAAGGTCATCTGAGATGTCCAAGATCTGGGTCTTCGCGGAGATGGCCGGGGACCAGGTGAGCCCGGTCTCTCTGGAGGTCCTGTCCGGCGCTCGAGCACTGGGGGATGAGCTCGAGGCGGTGGTGCTGGACCCCCAGGCGCAGCGGGCCAAGACGACGCTCGGAGAGTATGGGGCGAGCACCGTTTACCTGGGGAGTGCCCCCGAGTACGGCAACCATGTGGGGCAACCGCACGCGGCTGTCCTCGCGCACCTGGTCTTGGCCCACCGACCGGACCTGCTGCTCTTCGGCGCGACCTACGATGGGCGGGACATCTGCGCCCGGCTCTCGGCTCGCCTAGGGCTCACCGTGGTCGCCAACGCGCTCGCGGTTAACTCCAGCGACGCCGGATTCACCGTGCTCACCTCCATCTTCGGTGCGACCCAAAACGTCATCACCCGAGTCCAGGGTCCGACCCCGTGCGTTCTGGTGCGTCCAAAGTCCTACCCGGCCGAAGCGGTCGCTGGAGGGGAGCCGCGGGTGGTGGAGGTGGCACTCCCCGCCGACGCGCCCCGGGGAGCGCGGAGGCTCGAATCGGTAGTGGCTCCAGCTTCGGGACCCAAGCTGGAGGACGCCCGGGTCGTGGTGAGCGGAGGTCGGGGGCTCCAGGACCCGACCAACTTCCGACTCGTGGAGGAGGTAGCGGAGCTCTTGCACGGAGCGGTCGGAGCCAGCCGGGCTGTCGTGGACGCGGGCTGGGTTCCGTACTCGCGGCAGGTGGGCCAGACCGGTAAGACGGTGAAGCCGGACGTCTATCTGGCGTGCGGGATCAGCGGGGCGATGCAGCACACCGTGGGCATGAAGGGCGCGGCTCACATCGTGGCCATCAACAAGGATCGCGACGCGCCCATCTTCAAACTCAGCGACCTCGGGATCGTCGGCGATGCGGTGAAGGTGCTGCCGGAGTTGAGCGCGGAGCTCAGGGCGCGGGGAGTCGGCTGAGCGTGTCAGCCCGGATGTCGGGCTGGTCGCCTTGAGCGCTCAGCTGGCGTTGCGCGCCGCCGACGGCGCCACGGTGACGCTCGAGCGGTTCCCCATAGTGTTGGGGCGGACCACGCCCGCAGGCGGGGTGCCGGATGTCGACGTCACCCACCTCGATCCGCAAGGCCGAGTGGCGGCGCGCCACTGCGAGCTGTATCCCGAAGCCGAGGGCGTCCGTGTCCGCGACCTCGATACGGCCAACGGCACCTGGATCGATGGCCGCCGGCTTCCATCTGGGGGCTCGGGAGTTCTTCCGGTGGGGGGTACCCTGCGCGTCGCCTCGGTCGAGCTGACCCTGGTCCCCGCCCCGTCCCGCCGTCCCGCGCCCCCTGCGGCCATCCCCAGGGACCCGACGGACTGGCGCGACTCCTTCGTCGCCGGGGAGGTGCCTCCACCCCCATCGTCCCGATCCGGTGAGCTCTCACTCGTCGCCGAGCCGGGCTTGGACTGGGCCCCTGACCTCACCGGGGCACCACCGGTGGCACGAGTTCATCTGGAACAAGGCGCTTCCTCGGTGCGCATCGTGGCGGGGGCTCCCCTGACAGTCCACCGCCCCGGCTCCACCACCTCCCAGGGGCCGCCTCTGTCGGCGTCCGACGTGGACGAACTCCAGGTCGCCGCCCGTGCGGTCCTCGGACTCGGAGAGGACGCCAGCTCCGGCTGGGGGTATGTCGGTGACCTGGCCATCGACTTCGCCGCAGCTCCGCCCGCCCGCCGGGCGACGATGGGGGTCACCTCCGTCCCGCCTCCCACAATCACCGACGGCATTCGCCGAGCGGTGGGCGACTGGGTGGCGGCGGGCGGCGCGGCGCTGTTCGCCGGGCGAAACCCAGGTCGCGTGCTGCGGGATTTCGCGGAGTCGCTGCGCCGCTGCGGCCTGCGCCCGTGGCTTCTCGCCGACACTGACGAGCCCGGGTTCCCGGGCGGGTGGGGCGAGCTGTCGCCAGCGGACGAGGCGTCGATGGCGATCGCCATGGCGGCCGACCCGCTGGTGATGGCGGGCGTCGCCGACTCCGAGCTGGCGACGGTGCTCCGAGCGCTGCCGCGGTTGGCGGGAGGCACCGTCATCGCCGTGGAGGCGGCTTCGCCGGAGGCCGCCCTGGACCGCTGCTGCCGCCTACTCGGAGCCGAGGGGAGTGGCGAGCCCACTCAACTTGCGCGTCAGCGGGAGGAGGTGGTGCGGCGACTGCCACGGATGCTGAGCTGGGAACCCGGCGGCCAGACCCGCTGGCGTTCGGTGCAGGTCCGGACGGGAGACTCCAGCTGGTCGATCACTGAATTTGAGGGCTCTTAGCGCTTGGCCGCACCGAAGCTGCCCGCCCCCACCTCGGGACCCTCGGTGGCCAGCTACATCGCAGTCTGCATTTTGGTCGCGGCGGTGGTGCTCGTGGTCCTCTACGGGTCGGGGGTGGTATTGCCCAGTGGTTTACACGCCTTCCGGGACGTGCTGGGGATACGATCGCGGTAAGCAGCCGCGAGCGCGCACAATGGCACCATGCCGGTGCTGTTGCTCAACGCCTCCATGCAGCCCCTCAACGTGATCAGCCGCCGCCGCTTGGTGGTGCTCTTGACCAAGGAGCGAGTGGCTTTCTTCGACGACGCGGATCGGGCGGCGGTGGAGTGGGAAATCAGCCAGCGCCGTCTGGGCGAGGGCGTGATCGTGGTCCGTTTGCTGCGCAACGTGATGGTGCCGCGCCGTCTCATCCGCGCCAACCGGCGCAACCTGCTCCTGCGCGACGACCACACCTGCCAGTACTGCGGGCTCCGGGCCGGTCCCGCGGAGCTGACCATCGATCATGTGATTCCGGTGTCGCGCGGAGGGGATCCCAACAGCTGGGAGAATCAGGTCGTGGCCTGCAAGCGCTGCAACGGACGCAAGGCCAACCATCTTCCGGAGGAGGTCCACCTCCGCTTGGCCCGTCCACCGCGGCCGGTCGTGCAGGAGTATGCCCATCTCCTGCTGCTGCGCCACCCCGAGGTCAGATCCGCCTACGAAACCCTGATCCGCTCGGTGGTCCCCCTCCCTTTGCAGGAGTCGGCGATCAGCGGTCGTGGGAGTCTGCGGCAGGCGCTCGGCTAGCGCATCCCCGCGCCCGAGGGATCAGTCAAGAGCCTGCGGCAGGTGGAGCGGCGGGCGGTCGAGATGCCGGGCGGTGGCCCGGCCCGAGGCGTTGATGCGGTCCACGATCTCGCTGGCGATCGCGACGGACCGATGCTTGCCGCCGGTGCAGCCCACCGCCACTCGAAGCACCGAGCGACGCTGGGCCTGGTAGAGGTCGAGCAGGTCGAGCAGCATGGGCAAGAAGCCCTCGATCAGGCGTTGGGCCCCGGCCTGCTGCATGATGTGGCTGCGAACCAGCGGGTCACGACCACTCCGCTCGCGCATCCCGGGGATCCAGTAGGGGCTGTCGAGAAAACGGGTGTCCAGCACCCAGTCCGACTCCTCGGGGAGGCCATCCCGGAATCCGAAGGTGAAGCAGTCCACGCGCACCATCGCGCGATCCCGCCAGTCATCGAGGAGTTGTGCCAGGTAAGCCTTGGTCGATGCGTTGAGCCCCAAGAGGTGGCGATGCGGTTGGCGAGTGGGCGGCCGCAGGGCTGCTCCCGTGGGGCTACCAACCTGCACCAACCAGTAGCGGACCTGACGATCGTCCAACTCGCGGCCCAGAGTTGGATTGAAGCGTTCACTCACCATCAGGGCCAGGTCGGGAGAGGACCCAAGCCGTGCCTTCAGGTGCGGCTCCAGCGCCGGAGCCGGGACATCGGCCGGCTCAACCGCGAATCCCGCGTGGGCCGCGAGCTCCTCCAATTCCTCTCGGAAGCGCTCCTCAGTCAGGATGAGGACCAAAGACAAAGCCAGCTCTCCATGGCGGCCGTCGGCCGGGACCGCACAGCTCGGATCCGGCAGCAGGTGGGCCTCCCCGTCCACCCCTGCCCCGATGCTGACATTCTGGCAGATCCGGGGTGGAGACCGGTTCGAGATGGATCACGGTGAGCAGCGCATGGGCGCGACGGGCGGCTCAGGGGTTCCGCCGCAAGTGCCGGTGCCCCGCTCGAGGTGGTGGACTCGTCTCGATCGCGCAGCAGCACCGGCAGCCCTTCCTGTCTGGATCCCGCCCATCGGTGCCGGGCCAGCGACCGAATGACCAAAAGCCGTCCCGATTCCGGCGACTTCATCGCCGCCGCATCCAGCGTCGTGTCCAGACAGTTGGCCGTGGCTCTGGGTGGTGGCATCCCGGTGCGGAGCACGCGCCACCGGCGCGGTCACCTCGAGACGGTCGGTGTGGGGTGGGCACGGGTAACAGGCTGGGCGATTCGGCGCCGGCAGAGGCCGGTCCGTCCCGCCCAAGCTGCCGGCGCCGGACGACACACAGGCCGGGTTGGGTTGCGGGAGCAGGATCGGTCGCCGCACCTGGGACGCGGGCCAAATGCTCAGATGCTGGGCTGTCCGTCCTTCAGCCGGTAGACCGAAACGTGTGACGTGGACTCGTCGGTGAATTGCCCCCCCGACCAGTCGGCGTTTCGCGACTCCAGTTCAAAGCCGGCAAGCTCTCCCATGAGGTCGAGCTCCGCCGGCCAGATGAATCGATGAGAGCTGCGCTCGACTCGGGCCTCGCGGCCGGCGGTGAAGGTGAAGTGATGGGAAACGAGATGCTGTTGGACCACGTCGTAGGTATCGACGCCGATGTACCCGGGGTCTGACTGGAAGACCACGGCCGACTGGCCCGGCGGCAGCCGGCGCAGATCCGGCACCATCAGCTCGATGACGAAGCAGCCCCCGGGACGAGGTGCCGGGCGGCATTGCGAAAGCACGCCACCTGTTCGACCTGCGTCAACAGGTTCGAGATGGTGTTGTAGACCAGGTACACCAGCGCGTAACTCCCAGGCGCTCGGGTCGTGGCCATGTCGCCCACGACGACCGGGATCGTGAGCGCATCGACCTTCTTCCGGAGTTCGTCGATCATCGGTTGGGAGAGTTCGATGCCGGTGACCAAGACTCCCCGCTGCCGAAGTGGCACCGCAACACGACCGGTCCCGATCGCGAACTCAAGGGCTCTCCCGCCTGCTGCCAGGTCAGCAAGGCGGTTGACGGTCGGAGCCAACACCTCCGGAGCGAACACTCCCTCGCCCGGCGTGTCATATGTTCGCGCGGTATCCGCGTCCCAGACATCCGCCGGCTGCATTCCGGGGATGGTACCAGGCCGACCTTTGGCTTTCGGACCACTTGAGTCAGTGGCGAAGCAGACTTGAGCGACCCGGAGAGCGCTCCCAGTCGAGGAACCAATGGCTCCATTGGTATCGGCGCAATCCCGGCGGATTGGGGCTTTCGGCTCTGTGCTTGCGCATCATCCTTGTCGGACCCGCAAGCAGAACTGGACGCGGTTCATCGGGCGGTCGGCCCAGCGCTGCAGTGGTCGGTCAGACGTTTCCGGCCCTCGCATGCGAACTGCATCGGTGAAGTCTCGCAGGGGGGCGTTCGCCGCGCGACTCATGACCGGTCGACGCGTTTCATGGGCGCCAGCTGTCGCGGGTGAGGTCAATCGATGAGAGCTGCGCTCCCCCCGGGCCCCGTCGCCGCCGCCGAAAGTGCAGTGCCGAGCAACGAGAGGCGGACAGACCACATCGTGCATGGCGATGCCAGTGTACCGCGGTCTTGAGCAGTGGCTGAACTCTGCGGTGGAGATCAGACTTGCAGTGGCCGCGCCACATGCGACATGGTTGTGCGTCCTGTGCCTTGGACAAAAGTCGGTCTGCCCCTGCGCGAGCGGGACTTTAGCCTGCTTTGGTCTGGACGATTCGTGTCCGGCCTCGGTGACGGCGTCTTCACGGTGGCAGTCGCCCTGGAGGCACTTCGGGTCGATCCCCAGCCCGTCGGCCTGGCCTACGTGCTGGCGGCGCGGGCGGTCCCGAGCGTCGTTTTGTCGTTGCTCGGAGGGGTTGTTGTGGACAGGGTTAACAGAAGGATCGCCCTCATCCTCTGCGACCTGGTCCAGGGCGCGGCGGTGTTGGCGGTCGCTCTGTTGGCCCTGCTGCACCTGATCACGCTATGGCAGATGATTCTCATGGCGCTGGTCTTCGGTACCGCGGACGCCTTCTCGGGGCCGGCCTTCCTGGCGCTGGTGCCGGAGATCCTGCCGGCGGAGGCACTAACCCAGGCGAACGCTCTGAACAGTGCCGGCAGCGAACTCTCGGTCAACCTCATTGGCCCAGCTCTTGGAGGCCTGGCCGTGGCTCTGGTGGGCACCGTGGGTGCGTTCGCCTTCGACGCTGCCAGCTTCCTGATCTCCGCCACGGCGCTGGGCGCCCTCCGCCACCGCGCCACCGCGCTCTCAAGCGGTAAGTCCATGGTGGCTGAAGCTCGGGAGGGCATTCGTTTCATCACCTCCCGGCGCTGGCTCTTCCTGCTCCTCATCGGCGCCGCGATCGCGAACCTAGTCGGCATGGGTCCTTATTTCGTGCTCCTGCCGATTCTGGTGCGGCACGTCCTCCATGCCACCCCGCTCGCGCTTGGTCTGGTCTACGCCAGCGCCGGAGCAGCAGGGGTCGTCGCCTCCATCGTGGTGGCCCGCCTGGGTTCACCCAGGCACCTTCTGGAGGTGATGTGGGTGGCGTACAGCACCTCCGGACTGCTGCTGGCTCTAGTCGCACTCGCACCCAATCCTGGGCTGGTGGCGCTACTGGTCGCGGGTTCTGCGGGCCTGGTGGTGTACGGCGACGTCCTCTACTTCACCAAACTTCAGACCTCTGTACCGCTGGCGCTGATGGGCAGGGTGTCCTCGGCGTCGTACTTGATGGTGGGGACCCTAACGCCGCTGGGAATGCTGCTCGGCGGGGTGGCGGCAGCCACGGTGGGGGCGAGAGAGGCGTTCTTGCTCAGCGGTGTCCTCGCGGCGCTGTGTGGGCTGGTTCTGTTCATCCCAGGCGCTCGAGTCCTGGAGCGAGCGCCCGGTCCCGCCTGAGCGGAACTTGGGTTGAGCCCCCGGAGTCATCCCCCTGGACGCAGCTTCTGGGCGATTTGTGCCAGCGATGGACAACGTGGCGACTCCACCCCGCAGCGGCCGGTCGACCTTTCTCGTGGGGACGCTCCTGTGCGTTGTCAAGCGGCGCATACGGGTTCTTGGGTGGAGAGGAGCCCCCGGTACACCTCTCGGGCGATCCAACGCTTCAGGCCGGCGATGTTCTCCTGATTGGAGAGGCGGTCGTGGATGCGCCGCACCATGTGATCCCCATTCGGCTGGTGGGAGGCAAGCGGCACCATGACAATGTGGCGGAGAGCCGGCTTCGCTTGAGGATCGCCACCGCGGGTGAGGCGGCGCCGGCCGGTGGTCTTGACGGATGACCCCGTCCCGCGATGGATCCAGGACCAGGCTCAGATGGCGCCTTGCGCTCTCGGGGCGGGACCACCTTTCGGCACAAGCCTGGATTGCCAAGTCACGGATTGCCAGGTTCGAGCCCAGCCCGCCAGGCCGCCAACTTGCCCTCTCAGCACGGAACCCGTTGGTTACGGCCAGCATCCGCGGAGGCGGCGTCTGCCCCAAAAGCCTGCGCCCGGTACCTGGTCGAGCCACCCGGCTTCCCTCCGAAGCTGTGAGGGACGGTCGCCTGGCTCGCGGCTCAGGGCGGCGGAGTCACCAGATGGACCGAGGGAAAGTACGTTTGATATCGAGCCCCGTCCCTTGTCAGCAGCCGGTACCCGCACACGGCCGCATGCGCGCCGATATAGAAGTCCGGGAGTGGCGAACGCCGTTCTCCGCCTCGTCTGCGATAGGCGAGGAAAGCCCTACCGACGATGAACCCGGCTTGGTAGGGGAGCGGTTCGCGGGCGAAGTCGATTTCGGGAACGGCGTCATCCAGATCTTCGATCCGGTCGAACCCGGCTGAGATCTCCGCATAGATTATCGGGTTGATCGCCAATCGGCCCTCTTCGCGGGCCCGGGCAACGGCTTGCCCGGACCAGGCCGCCCACGCGGGGTCGTCCGTCAGGATGTCGAGCAGGACACTCGAGTCCACCAACGCGACGGGGCTCTGGACCCGAGCCGTCTCCACGTCGGGTGACTCATTCACCACGCAGCAGCTGGAGCAGCTCGTCCGTGCTCATGGCAGTGCTGGCGCGGCCACGCATCCTGTTCACGAGTCGCTGTCCACGAGTCTGGCCAGGATCGACCGGGACGATGCGTAGCTCATGTCCGGCCTCGACGACGTTCACCTCGTCTCCCTCACGGAGGCCATGCTTCTCCCTCAAGGGAGCAGGGATCGTCACTTGCCCTTTGCTATTGAGCCGCATCTCCTCTCCTGACACGTAATACCAGTAGTAAATCCTACCAAACGCTGTCCCCTGTGGTTGGATAGCAGTCCCCCCCACGGAAGAGTGCTCGGGTCCCCCCATCGGCACCCGAGCACCGCCCAGACGCCTCCTGCGGGGATTCGCAAGCGTCGGGAGCCGCTCCGCGCGGAGTGCGGCAGCACGTCCTGAGATCAGAAACGGTCGGCCCGGTGGGACTTGAACCCACGACCTGAGCTTTATAAGAGCCCTGTGGTGCAGATCAAAGCGAATTTGCTCCGACTTCGGCGAGGGGGCGTCTACTGACTACGCTACTGACTATCTCTGCTAGGATCAACCAGTGACGACACCGGGCCAGGGTAGGAAGAGGCGGACTCGCGGCACCGGCTCTGTCACCCGGCGGAAGGATGGGCTGTGGGAGGGACGGCTCAGCCTGGGATGGGATCGGGGCGGCCGGAGGGTGGTCTCGGTCTATGGCAAGACCAAGCTGGAGGTCGAGGAGAAGCTTTCAGAGGCGAGCCGCGCCCGCAAGCGAGGAGAGGCAAGGGCACCGGTCAGCTTGACCGTAGGAAGGTACCTGGACGACTGGCAGCAGCAGGGGTGTCCGGGCAAGCGTGGCGGCCTTCGCCCCTACACTCTCCGGCGGTACCGGGC
>JAJYWT010000002.1 GCA_021791345.1 bacterium | reverse complement strand
ATCCCGGCCATCAGGGACGGCATGTGGGTGGTGGCGGCAAGCTCGGCGACGCGCCGGATCGCCTGCTCCGCCCGGCTCCTGTCGACCCCGGCTCGCACGTACTGCCCGGGGACCGGCGCCCCCTCCACCTGCTGGCTCACCCTTCCAGCGCCAGCTTGTCCATCTCCAGCTGCTGGGGGACCTGGAGGGGATAGATCCCGTCCAGACAGGCGAAGCAGAAACCGGCCTGCCCGGGGGCCGAGTTCAGCGCCCAGCGCAGGCCGTCCAGGCTCAGGTACTCCAGCGAGTCGGCCCCGATGACGCGGCCCACCTCCTCGGCGCTCCGGCCCGCGGCGATCAGCTCACTGCGGCTGGCGATGTCGATCCCCATGAAGCAGGGAAAGCGGATGGGAGGGGAGGCGACCCGCATGTGCACCGCCGCGGCGCCGGCCCGGCGCAGCGCCTCCACGATCTGCCGCGAGGTGGAGCCGCGCACGATGGAGTCGTCCACCAGCACCACCCGCTTGCCCGTCAGCACGTGGGGCATGGGGTTGAACTTCAGGCGCACCCCACTGTCGCGCATCCCCTGCTGGGGCTGGATGAAGGTGCGGTTGATGTAGCGCGACTTGATCATCCCCTCGGCGAAGGGGATCCCGCTGGCCTGGGCGTACCCGATCGCCGCCGGGGTTCCCGAGTCGGGCAGCGGGATCACCAGGTCACCCTCCACCGGCGCCTCCTCGGCCAGCCTCCGGCCCATGGCCAGCCGCACCTCGTAGAGGTTGCGATCCTGGATGACCGAGTCCGGCCGCGAGAAGTAGATGAACTCGAACGAGCACATCGCGGGATCCCGGGTCTCGCCGAAGCGGGCGCTGTGCAACCCGTCCCGGTCGATGGTCACGATCTCACCGGGCCGCACCTCCCGGACCAGCCGGGCGCCGATCACATCGAGCGCGCAGCTCTCGCTGGCGATGATGTAGCCGTGGCCCCCCGGGGCGTCCAGCTCCCCCAGGCGGCCGATGCACAGCGGCCGCAGCCCGAGCTCGTCGCGGGCCGCGACCAGGCTGTCGCGGGTCAGGAACCCCAGCGAGTAGGCCCCCAGGACCCGCGGCAGGCAGCGCTGCAGGACGACCTCCAGACTGTCCCCCGGGGTGCGCGAGAGCAGGCCGGCCAGCACCTCGGTGTCGCTGGAGGTGTTGAAGGAGTAGCCCTCCTCGAAGAGGTTGTGGCGCAGGGCCTGGGCGTTGGTGAGATTGCCGTTGTGGGAGATCGCCACCGGACCCAGCTGGCCGTGCTCGAAGGTGAAGGGCTGGGCGTTGGTGACCTGCGACGAGCCGGTGGTGGAGTAGCGGGTGTGCGCCAGGCCGATGCTCCCCTCGAGCTTGCCCAGCGACTCCTCGGTGAACACCTGCGATACCAGCCCCATGTCGCGCTGCAGCCGCAGCTGCTCTCCATCGGAGACGCAGATCCCGGCCGATTCCTGCCCCCGGTGCTGGAGCGCATAGATGCCGAGATAGCAGAGGTTGGCGACCTGATCGCCGGGCGCGAATGCACCGAAGACACCGCAAGCCTCGTGGAGCTTGTCGGACTCCTCCCAGGTCCCGGGGACGAAGGAGGAAGGGGGGTGGCCTGGGTTGCCGCTCACCACGCTCAGCATAACCAAATGGGGTGGGCGAGAGCGGATCTTTCGGTCAAGCGCGGCTCGCCATCAGCTCCGGGAGTGACTCCCCCAGCGCCCGACCCGCGCTCGAGAGCGGAAGGCTGGCCAGCCCCGAGAACTCGATGGTCGCTCCGCCCACGCTGCCGAGGTCCACCCAGGGAACCTGCGCCCTCTCGCAAGCGGCCGCCAGCTCACCGAGGCGATCCTTGCCGAGGCTCAGCAGATACCGGCCCGCGCCCTCTCCAAACAGCAGACGGTGCAGTGCCCCCGGGCCAGCTGGCGCGGACGGGCCAAGCTCGAGCGCGACCTTCGCCCCCACCCCGCCGCGCACACAGCACTTGGTGAGCGCCACCGCCAGGCCACCCAAGGAGAGGTCGTGGACCGAGTGCAGCAGCGAGGAGCGCACCAGCTGCCTGACCAGGCCGGCCTGGGCCGCCTCCTGGGCCAAATCCAGTTCAGGAGCCGGGCCGCTCACCGCACCATCTACCAGCCTCTGCCACTCCGACCCGGTCAGGCTGGGCCGGCCGGCTCCGAGCATCACGACCCGGTCCTGCGGCACCCTGAAGGCCATCCCACAGGGGGTGCCGGAGACCGGGAGGCGGCCCACCATCCCCACCACCGGGGTCGGGGGGATGCCCTGCCCCTCATAGTCGTTGTAGAGGCTGACGTTGCCGCTCACAATCGGGATCCCCAGGGCCGCGGCCGCCTGCGCCAGGCCCGCCACCGCCTCCTCGAGCTGCCACATCACCTCCGGCTGATCGGGGTTCCCGAAGTTCAGGCAGTTGGTGAGCGCCAGCGGCTCGGCGCCGACCACCGCCAGGTTGCGGAGCGCCTCCGCGACCGCCATGGCGGCGCCCCGGGCCGGATGCAGCACAGAGCAGCGGTGGGCGCCGTCCACGGTGACGGCGATCCCGTCGCCGCGGCCCTTGAAACGCAGGACGGCGGAGTCGTCGCCGGGGCCGAGGACGGTGTCGTCACCCACCTGATGGTCGTACTGCCGGTAGACCCAGGTGGGGTCGGCGCAATTGGGCGAGCGGAGCAGCCTGAGCCAGCTCTCCTCCAGGGTCAGGCGAGGGTCTTCGCCCTCCGGGTCCCTCGCGCGAGCGGCCGCCACCGCGTCCGGCATCGCGGCGGGCGGGCGGCGCTCCAGGAACCCTTCCACGAGCACGGTAAGGGGCAACGCTCCAACCTCGACCTCCCCGTCCAGGATCCGCAGCTCCGGCTCCGCGATCACCCGGCCGATGACATCGCTGCGCAGATCCCAGCGTTCGAAAACCTCCTGGATCTCCGCCTCGCGTCCGCGCTCCACCACCAGCACCATCCGCTCCTGCGACTCGCTCAGCATCACCTCGTAGGGGGTCATCCCCGACTCCCTGCGCCCCACGGCGGCGACATCGATCTCGATCCCCACCCCACCGCGCCTAGCCATCTCCGCGCAGCTGCTGGTGAGCCCGGCGGCGCCACAGTCCTGCAACCCCACCAGCGCCTCATGGCCGCAGAGCTCGAGGCAGGCTTCCATCAGGCACTTCTCCAAGAAGGGGTTGCCCACCTGGACCGCGGGACGCCGCTCGTCGGCTGCGGAATCCAGCTGCACCGAGGCGAAGGTCGCCCCGTGGATCCCGTCCCGGCCGGTGGCTGCCCCCACCAGCACCACCGGGTTGCCCACTCCGGCGGCCACCGCCCGGACCAGCTGGGCTCGGTCAACCAGCCCCACGCACATCGCGTTGACCAGGCAGTTGCCCGAGTACTCCTGGCCGAAGTAGGTCTCCCCTCCCACCGTCGGCACCCCGATGCAGTTGCCGTAGAAGCCGATCCCCTCCACCACCCGAGAGAACCGGTGGCGCTGACGGGGATCGTCGAGATCGCCGAATCGGATCGCGTCCAGCAGCGCCACCGGGCGGGCGCCCATGGCGAACACGTCGCGCAGAATGCCCCCCACCCCGGTAGCGGCGCCCTGCACAGGCTCGATCGCGCTGGGGTGGTTGTGGGACTCGATCTTGAAGCAGCAGAGCAGCGAGTCCCCCAGGTCGACAACCCCGGCGTTCTCACCGGGCCCGAGCACCACCGCCTCCCCCCGGGTCGGCAGCTGGCGCAGCAGCCGCTTGGAGGTCTTGTAGGAGCAATGCTCCGACCACATCGCCCCCAGCATCCCCAGCTCCAGCTGGTTGGGGAGGCGGCCCAGCAGCTCCACCGCCCGCCGGTACTCGTCCTCTGTCAGCGCCAGCTCGCGCAGCTCTGCGGGAGAGGGAGGCTGCGTCACCGGCTCACGAGCTGGGGCAGCGCGGCCTTGAACAGCTGGAGCCCGTCCGCCGAGCCCAGCAGCGGCTCGCAGGCGCGCTCCGGATGGGGCATCATCCCCAGCACGTTGCCCGTGGGGTTGAGGATCCCGGCGATGTCGTCGACCGAGCCGTTGGGGTTGTGCTCCTCTCCGCGCTCGCCCCGCTCCGAGCAGTACCTGAAGGCGACCCGCCCCTCACCCTCCAGCCGGGCCACGGTCGCCGGGTCGGCGAAGTAACGGCCCTCGCCGTGGGAGATGGGGATCGACAGGACCGCCGCAGGTGGCAAGGGGCTCATGAACGGACCGCGCCCGGAGTCAACCCGCAGATGGGTGGGCTGGCAGCGGAACTGCAGCCCCTGGTTGCGCAGCAGCGCCCCGGGCAGCAGCTGCGCCTCACAGAGGATCTGGAAGCCGTTGCAGATGCCCAGCACCGGGCCGCCGCCCCGGGCGAACTCCTTGACCGCCTCCATCAGCGGCGAGAAGGCCGCGATGGCGCCGGCGCGCAGGTAGTCACCGTGGGCGAAGCCTCCGGGCAGGACCACCAGGTCGCAGCCGCGGACGGTGGGATCCTTGTGCCACAGCAAGATGGCTTCGGCTCCGCTCAGGCCGACCGCGTGGGCACAGTCGCGCTCGGACCAGGTGCCTGGAAAGACGGCGATGCCGACCCGCGCCGGCAAGTCAGCCGGCTCCCCGGCGCAGGGAGTAGCTGTAGTCCTCGATGACCCCGTTGCAGAGCAGCCGGCGGCACATCTCGTCCACTCGGGAGCGCGCCTCCTGCTCGTCTGAGGAGTCCAGCTCCACCTCGATGTACTTGCCGACCCTGGTTCCGACCACCTCGGGGTAGCCCAGGGTGTGCAGCGCATCGGTCACCACCAGGCCCTGGGGGTCGTTGACCACCGGTTTGAGGGTGACCAGCACCTCGGCGACTAGCTTGACCCGGTTATCCGTCTCTCGATCTCCCAGTAGCGACGCTGGACCTCTGAGACCAGCTCCGCGGGCAGATGGGGTGCCGGCGGCTGCCGGTCCCAGCCGATCGCCAGCAGGTAGTCCCGGACCAGCTGCTTGTCGAACCCGGTGGAGGCGGAGGGGGAGATGGGGTCCCCGATGAGCCACATCCGGGATGAGTCGGGGGTCAGCGCCTCGTCGATGAGGGTGAGGCGACCGTCGATGCGGCCGAACTCGAACTTGGTGTCCACCAGCGAGAACCCGGCTCTCCGGCAAAGCTCCTGGGCGAACCGGAAGAGTAGCAGGCTCGCCTCCTCGAGCTCGTGGGCCAATTGCCCCCCCACCAGGTCTGCGAGCTCGGCCCGGGAGATGTTCCGGTCGTGGCCGGTGTCGCTCTTGACGGCCGGAGTGAAGCGAAGCTCCGGAAGCTCGGCTCCGAACTCGAGAGAGGGCGGGAGCTCCTCCTGGGCCAGGGTGCCCTGCTGCCGGTACTCCTCCCAGCCCGACCCCGCCAGCCGGGCCCGGACCACACACTCCACGTCGATGCGCTCCGCCTTGCGGCAGAACATGAAGCGCCCCGAGAGCCGCTCCCAGACCGGCTTGGGGAGCACCGAGAGGTCGTCCTCCAAGAGGTGGTTCGGCACCAGATCACGGCTTTGTTCGAAGAAGGAGCGCGACATGTGGGTCAGCACCTGACCCTTGCCGGGAACCGGATCGGGCAGGACGCAGTCGAAGGCTGAGATCCGGTCGGTCGCGACCATCAGCAGCCGCTCGTCCAGGTCGAAGGTGTCGCGCACCTTGCCGCGACGGTAGAGCGGGAAACCCTCCAGCTCCACGTCGACAACCGCGGTCGGCTCCGCCATCACCGCTGACCCCCCGGGGACGGGGCCCCCTCCAGCAGCCCTAGGCGGACGAAACTGGTCTCGATTCCCCGAAGGTACTGGGCGACGTCCAGGGCGGCGGCGATCTCGTCCTCCCCCAGATGCTCCCTCAGTTCGGGGGATTCCAGGCAGAGCTGGCGAAAGTCACCCCCGGGCCGATCGGCCCGATGGGCCAGCCGCTGGACCAGGCGGTAGGCGTCCTCGCGGGCCATGCCCCGGGCCAAAAGCCGCAGCAGCACCTGCTGGCTGCGAGCGACCCCTCCACGCCGTTCGAGATTCGCCGCCATCGCGTCGGTGTCCAACTCCAGCCCCCCCAGCACCTGGGTCATGGTGCGGAGCATGTGCCCCAGGGCCATGGTGGCGTCGGGCAGGGCGATCCGCTCCACCGAGGAGTGGGAGATGTCCCGCTCGTGCCAGAGCGCGATGTCCTCCATCCCGGCCACCGCCAGCCCACGCAGCACCCGGCTCAGGCCACAAACCTGCTCGAGCCTTACCGGGTTGCGCTTGTGGGGCATCGCCGAGGAGCCCTTCTGGCGGGCGCTGAACGGCTCCCTGGCCTCTCCCACCTCGGTGCGCTGCAAATGCCGAAGGTTGGTGGCCAGCCGCTCCAGCACCGCCCCGGCCAGCGCCAGCTGGCAGAGGTAGGCGGCATGGCGGTCGCGGGCGACCACCTGGGTGGTGATCGCGGCGGGCACAAGACCCAGCTCTCGAAGGGCGAGCTCCTCGACCTCGGCCGAGACCGTGGCGTGAGTGCCGACCGTACCCGAGATCTTGCCCACCACGACCTCCTGAGCGGAGTCCTGGAGGCGCTGACGGCTGCGGCGCACCTCATCGAGGTGATTGGCGAGCACGAAGCCGAAGGTGACCGGCTCCGCGTGCATCCCGTGGGTCCTGCCGATCATGGGAGTCGCAAGGTGCAGCTCGGCGAGGTCGGACAGCTGCTGCGCCAGCGCCTCGAACTCGCGGTCCAGATGGAGCTGCGCCTGGCGCAGCTGGAGCGCCTGGGCGGTGTCCACCACATCCTGGCTGGTGAGCCCCAGATGCACCTGCCGGCCCGCATCGCCGAGCTGCTCCTGGAGGGCGGTCACGAAGGCGGCCAGGTCATGTCCCTGCTCCGCCTCCAGCTCCTTGACCCGGGACAGCGCAGGAGGCTGGACCGCGGCAATGGCATCGGCGTCCTGGGCCGAGATCTCCCCCAGCTCGAAGCGGGCCCGGCACACCGCCTGCTCCACCTTGGTCCACAGGCGCAGCCGGGACTCTTCCGACCAGATGGAGCGGAGCTCCTCGGGCGCGTACCGCTCGATCATGGAGGGGCTGGGGAGATGAGGGACGGCACGGTGGTCAACTGCCCTGAGTATAGGGAACCACCGAAGCGTCGAGCGTCTTCAAATCGCTCTTCTGGAGTCGGTCGCCTCCAGTTAACGTTTGAGGCGTGGCGCCGCCCTCCGCGACAGTAACCGAAGTGTGCTCAACTCCGTTCAGGCTGCCGACCGGGGCTATCGAGCCATGAGCCTCCCCAGCGACGACGAGGAGGCTTTGATCGCCAGAGCCAAGGAGGACCCGGAGTCTTTCGGCGCGCTTTATGACCATTACTTCCCGCAGATCTACCGCTACGTGGCCGCCCGGGTCGGCAGTCGCGAGCTGGCCGAGGACATCACCAGCGAGGTCTTCTTCAAGGCCCTGCGGGCGATCGGTCGGTACCGCCACACCGGCCATCCCTTCTCCTCCTGGCTCTACCAGATCGCGGTCAACGCGATCACAGATCACTATCGTGCCCGGCGCCGGTCGGAGGAGAGCCTGGATGAGGGGCCGGAGCTCGTCGACGACGCCACCCCGGTCGACGAGGATGTCGCCCAGCGCATGGGCGCCCAGGACATCTGGGCCCTCATCGAGGCGCTGCCCGAGCATCAGCGGGTGGCGATGACCCTCAAATACGGTGAGGACTTAAAGTTGGCGGAGATAGGGGAGGTCATGGGCAAGTCGGAGGGGGCGGTGAAGCTGCTCATCTTCAGAGGGACCGCCACCCTGCGCCAGCAGCTGTCCTCGCGGCGCCCAGGGACTGAGGAGGGCCGGATCCGTGGGTAGGGGGCCGATCTGGCGCAGGAGGGGTGACAAGGGAGGCGGCCCCGATCCCGAGCTGGATCAGATCTTCGGAGCTCGTTCCGGACGCCCCGACCCCCAGCTGCTGCGGACCGCCCACGAGATCCAGCGCCAGGTGCGACTGTCTCCACCGCCACCGCCGGATCCCGGGTACCGCGCCCACCTGCGAGCCAGCCTCATGGCCGAGGCTCATCAGCACCAGCGGGCGCGTCCCCGGACTCAGGGCCGGTTCGGATTCCTGTTCGGCGCGGGCATGGGACTCGCGGGGCTTGCCATGGTGGCCCTGGTGCTGCTGTCCGTGCTCAGCCCCGGCCGCGCCCAGGCGGTGCAGGTGAGAGCGTCGGTGCAGGGCAATCCCCGAGTCCCGGTCACCCAGGCGATCCAGCTCAGCTTCAATCAGCCGATGAAGGAGGGCCTGGTCAGCAAGGGTCTTTCGATCACCCCGGCCGTCGCCTACTCGGCCAAGTGGCCGGACGCCGCGACCCTGGTGATCGCTCCCCGCCACGAGCTGGCTCCCAACGTCTCCTACGTGGTCACGATTGCCCGCCAGGACGCCCGGGCCGAGGACGGCGCCATGCCGCTTTCCAACGTGGTCATCCCCTTCGGGACCGAGCCCCTCAACGCCACCGCCCAGGGCTACCCGCCCTCCCTGGTCGCAGTCACCGACGTTGCGATGGCCCAGAGTGCTACCGGCCTCGCCTACGCCCCGAATGGAGAGCTGCTCCTGACCGCGTCAGGGCCGGTGCAGGCACCGGGCTCGTCGCAGCCGGTGGTGGCTCCACCCGGCGGGGCAGCCGTGTACAGCCTCAGCGCCGCCCCCGACGTCGTGGTGGGAGGGGTGACTTCCGCGGTCCCCTCTCCCGACAGCCAGCAGCTGGCGTACTGGAGCGTGTCGCCGAGCGGGACCGCGACCCTGGAGATAACGGCGCTCGCCGGTGGCGGCAGCCCGGTCGCGATCGCCACCTCCTCGTCACCACATCCGCAGGCGGTCTGGATCAACGACAGCACCCTGATGTATGCGGATCAGGGGGAGCTCCAGGAGGTGAACCTCGACGGTCAGACCAGCCCGGTCTACAGCTGGGTGAAGCTCGGGCCCGACCAGAGTTTCTACCTTGATCCCCAAGCCCACGCGCTGTTCGCCCGGCCGGGCGGGACGCCCACGGTCTACAACCTGGCGGCGGGATCCGCGACCACCATCCCCGGGCTGGTGGGCAGCCCACAGTGGTCGCCGAGCGGCGCCCAGATGGCCTACATCGGCGCCGAGGGAGGTGTGGACTCGATCTATCTGGCCGGCACCTACGGCAGCGCGCCCCGCCAGCTGCTGGTGGCGCCCCAGGGGGTCAGCCTCTCCAACCTGCGCTACAGCCCCGACGGGGCCTACCTCGCCTACCTGGCGACCCAGGATGGCGGGGGCAGCCAGGCCGGGGCCGTGGACATCGCGACCGGGACCAGCGCCCTGCTCAGCACCAGGACGGGTTTGAGCGACCTGGCCTGGTCTCCATTCGGAGGGGCGGTCTCGGCGCTTCAGCAGGAGGGAGGCGACCAACAGGAGGTCGTCACCCTGCAGCTCTCCACCCCGCCGCTCGCGAGCTCGGGCACGACCAAGGCCGGGCAGGCGCTTGACCTCGCGAGCACCCTCGCCCAGCTGCAGATCACCAACAGCCCCTCCGCCGCGGCCCAGATCACCGAGCTGCTGGCGCCCGGGACCACGATCCCGCAGTCGACCCTGCTCCCCGGCTCCTTCGACCGCTACTACGCCGTCTCCAGCACCCCCGCCAGCGCGGGGAGCAGCACCTATCAGGTGGCGATCGAGCTGGTGAGCGATGCGACCTCCAGCAACCCCGCCAGCGCGCTGGACGAACAGGTGACCGTGCAGCTGGGGAGCGCCACCCCGCAGATCTCGGCGATCTCCCTCGGCGCCCTGACCGCCCTCCCGATCGGGCCGCTGGTGATCTCGGCGTCGGCCCAGGCCAACCAAGGCCAGGGGACCACCTTCACGCTCCAGTTCAACTCGGACCTGGACCCGCTGACCGTGAGCTCGCAGTCCATCTCCCTTCAGGATGCGGGGCAGCCGGTTCCCGGACTCCAGATCTCCTACCTCGCGCAGACCAGGACCGTGGTGGTGGCGACCGGCCCTCTGCCTGCCGGACCGCTCACCCTGACCGTCTCCTCTCCCCTGGCGGACGTCGATCACAATCAGATGGCGGTTCCCTACACCCTGAGCCTGCCCGGGCCGCCCACCACCGCTGCCAGTGGGGGATCCCAGGCCAGCAGCGGCTGACCGCCTTCCGCCGGACATAGGCGCCCTGCCCGACTGAGCACGCCGCCTTGGTGACGAGGACGGCCGCGATGGGCGGGACGACGCCGGGCAGGGTCCTGCCCGCCGGCCGGGGTGATCTCGCAGGCGCCGGGAGTGCGTCCTGATGGCTGCCGGTCAGCGGACCTCGATGTTGAACGTGTTCATGCACCCGATCGACCGCCTGGCGACTCCACCCTGCCGACCCTGGGCTCCCGGCCGCGGGGTAGCGGGCGGAGGATGCGAAGGCTGACCTTGCCCGTCAGTGCCGAGCCGGCGATGGAATCGCGGTCAAGGCAGAGCCCAGGTGTTGCCCCTGAGCGGGACTTCGACCAAATCCTGGCGGAATACATCCGCCGACTCACGGACATCGACTATCGCTCGGCCGGAACCGCTCGCACGTATTCCCTCTGGGTCATCGACTACCACCGCTGGCTGAGTCAGTTCCACCCCGGCACCGGGCTGGGCCGGGCCACCGCCGAGATGCTGGGCGAGTACCTGGGGGCAAAGCGTGACCAGCGCTGCAAGCCGGCGACGCTCGCGACCGGCTTGCACTCCCTGCGAAGCTTCTACCGCTTTCTTCAGGCCGTCGGCGGCAGTGACACCAATCCGGCGGCGGTGATCAGGACACCCAAGGTCTTCGCCCCCACCGTGGATCCGTACAGCGAGGACGAGATCCGGATCGCGCTCAGCTACGCCCGGCAGTTTGAAGGCTCCGCAGATCGTCGGCGGTGGGTCGGATTGGTCACCATCACCCTGCTGGCGGGGACTGGGATTCGCAACGGCGAGCTGGTCGGTCTCAGAACGGCAAACGTGGACACCGGGCGGCAGCTCCTCTCGGTTCTGGGCAAGGGCTCCAAGCCGCGGACAGTGCCGTTCGGACCGGCGACCGCCCAGGTGCTCTCCACATACCTGAGCGACCTTCGTCCGCGCCTGACCGCGTCCCCGTACGTCCTGGTCAATCCGCTGGCGCCGCCCACCAGCCCGCACCGGGGCCGGATGCAATCGGCCGCCCTCATCGCTCTGGTCCGCACCATGATGAGCGAGGCGGGCGTGCCTGGCCGCCACCACCCCCACCGCTTCCGCCACACCTTCGCGACCAACGCGCTCCGCGAGGCGCGCGACATCGAGGTGGTGCGTGAGCTGCTGGGACATGCGGACATCACCACCACCGGTCGCTACCTCCATGCGACCATGGCTGACAAGCACTCCACCGTGGACCGCCTGGACTTCGCCGGCACCGCTGCGCCTGCGATCTCAACCATCGCCCGCCCAATGGACGTCGACGGGAAGTACATCGGCGAGGGAGCGGCACCATCACCAAAGCAGATGCAGGAGTCGGCCGCTTCGGAGGTGTTGGTAAGGCAGGTCGAGGCCGCTGCCGATGCCGCCGTGGCGAGGACGCGCACGCTGCCGGCCACCACGTTGGCCGGCCTCAGTGCCAACCGGCTCGCCGAAGCCGTGGTCGCGCAGAACCCGGACCTTCCCGTGCGAATGGACGCGCTCGTGGTCGCCGCTGCTTTGACACTCTCGCGGTCGAGCGGCCTTGCGGTCTCGGCGCAGGCGCTGGCTACCTCACACCAGGAGGAGGCCGTTGGCGCACTCACCCTGATCGCGGCCGCCCTCGCCAACATCGGCCGCGACGCGTAGCTCTCTCCAACTCAGAGCGAGTGTGAAGACTCAATTCCGAGACCTGCAGGTCTGGAGATCGTCCGGACACCCAGACGTCCTCCACTTGCGCTCGGTGGTATGGCAGCTGATCTGTCCGGGAACAGGTGACTGGAGACCGCCCGCCAAGCCTGGTCGGCGGCGTGCATTGCCACGGCCTTGGTGACGTGGTGGCGGAGGTGGCGCGAGCGGTCCACGTGAGAGTAGGGCGCCTGCTCTAGGCCGGTGCGGGAAGGACCCAGCCTCTGTCGCACCTGAGCTCCGCCTTTGACCTCCCGCTCGGCCCCGGCGCCGAGGAAGGGCCGAGTCAGACATCGGCGAGCCGGAGACTCAATACCAGTGGCACAACCATGCGCGCCCACTCCCCCTTAGCTTCGCCGCCACCGGCGGTGCAACCGCCCTGGATGACCGAGGCTGGTTGCCCAAGTTGTCGAGGCACACCCAGTTACTCCCCTCGTGGCCGCGTCTCGCCAGAGTTTGAACAAAACTAGTGGCCATCTGCTCAGGCTGCCGCAGTCGCTGCGATCCCGCTCGACTCCTCCCGCAGCACCGGCTGTGCGCCACACCCCTGGAAGTCAAGCGCAACTTGTCGAACTTAACACCTAAGCCGTCCAGCCATCGCGACTTGCCCCAGCCCAACCGTGCGATAGCCGGTGGAGTCTCGATCCCTTGGGTAACCGGTAGTCCGCCCAGAACTGCTCTCGCTTTACTCTGGTGGTACAGTTGTAAAGCTATGAGCAAGGTGTCCCGCAAGCATCAGATCACAATCCCGGTCCGCGTGCTTCGCGCGGCGGGCATCGCTTCCGGTGACGACGTGATCATCCGCGCCAGCGCCCCGGGCCACATCGAAGTCGAGCGCGCTGATGAGCTCGTCAGCCGCTACGCGGGCAGTCTCCCGCCTGGCACCTATCCCCCCGGCTACCTGGATCAGTTGCGCAGCGAATGGGTGCGGTAGTCCTAGACGCCGACGTGCTCATCGGATTCCTGGATGCGTCGGACGCTCACCACAACCGCGCAGTGAGCGCGTTGCGCCCGCGGATCACCGCCGGCGACCGGCTCTTGATCAGCGCCAGCGTCTACGCTGAAGTTCTCGTCCGCCCACTGCTGGCTGGCACCGACGCCACAGTGGATGACTTCCTCGATTCGGTCCGAGCCGAGGTGGTCCCGGTCGATCGCTCGATTGCCCGCCAAGCCGCCCAGCTCAGGGGCCACCACACCGCCCTGCGCCTCCCAGATGCCTTCACCCTCGCCACGGCGCTGATCTCGGGGGTAGAGCTCCTGACACTGGACGAGACACTGCAACGGGTCGCGGAGCGAGCGGCTGACCCCCCGCGACGTTGACCCGGTGTACGCGCCCCGGAGCTGAAACAGAGCAACGCGGCCGCCGGACACAGATCCACGTAAAAGTCCGGTGGTGAGGGCAGGTTTTGGGTGTGGGAGGCGAGGGGCGAGGCAGCGGCGGTGCCGGACTTAGGGCAGGGGGGCCATGGAAGACGCCGGAAAGCCAGGTTGGTCGCCATCTGAGAGCAGGCTTCGCCAGGGGCCCTCGTCCAGGCCGCCCAAGCGGGGGAAGGGGGCCGCAGATGCCCAGCAGGGTCAGGGGGTAGCGCCAGTCGGAAGCGAAGAAACGCAACGCCTTGGGGATGTTCTGCCACCCGGCGAGGCGCAGACAGCTGATGCTGAAGTTGCGCAAGCCGGCCAGGCCTGCGCTCCTCTACCTGTGCGTATTTGCGAGCGATCTTCGTCGTAGACCACGTCCCGGACCCAGTGCAGCTTATTTCCGATGCCCCGTTGGCCACGTGCCAGCTCGCCGACCCGGGTGGGGTCTGCCGTCTCCGGCGAGCAGCTGGTTACCCCAAAGACGACCTCGTGCCGTCGCCTCTCGCTCTTCACCATGGTCACCGAACGTTCGATCCGGAAGGCCGGCCGGCTGCTGTTCGCGCACGAGCAACCTCCCCACCGCCAGGGCCCGGTCGGCCCCGCTAGACACACCCCCGAAAGGTCCAGCCCAAACGCGGGCCCGATTGGCCGAAATGGTCGGCCTGGGCACATGGCGATGCTGGGAGCGCGAAGGGGTGGTCTTCATGTCCCGGCAGCCTCGCTCCACCCGCGGCAGCTGCTTGTAACCCACCGTGATGTCACCGGCGGTCCTGTCGGGATCGGAGCTGCGGATCAGGTACCTCCATCCAACTGGCCGGACCGGGCGTCGGCCGCCCGGTCCGGCCGCAGCAACCCGCCCCTGGCCATTCCGAGCAGCCGGCCCGGCCGAGGGCTGGTCTTGAGCCTGCCCACCAGTTCCGAGCACCTTCGCAAGGGAGACCTGGTCGCTGCCCTCTAGCGCCTCCTGCAGCCGCCCCAGCATCGGCTCGCGGACCGCGGCATCCCGCACCGCCTGCTCGGGGTTGCAGCACATCACAAAGCGGTCTTTTGCACGCCACCCCCCCACGGTGCGCCGACCGAATGTCCCAGCACCGTCTCGGTGAGCGGTCGTACCCCGAAGGGGCGACTCACGGACACGGCAACCGCCGGCTGCGCCCCGCGCTCCCCCGCACGCCCTCCAAACTGGCCCGTACACCCCAAACGCATGGGTTCTCCAGCCCTCGGCCAACCCTAGGAGTGGAGCACCGACCGCTGACGGTCACCGACCGCGAGTAGCCGCGGCCCGAAAACGGCCTGAGTCCATTGACGCAAAGAGGGGCCCCGCAATGGGGCCCCTCTGAAGTCTTGCTGCGCTCGCCGGCTAGCGCACTAGTTCTGGTTGATCACCACGCTAGCTGACTGGGTCGTGTCCGTCTCCTCAGCCGTGAGGGTCACGAAGCCGATCCCTCCAGCCGTGTAGGTGATCGTCGCTTGCCCGTTGGTGCCAGTGGTCGCGGTGCCCGAGTTGCTGAACGACCCGCAAACGCTGCTGGCGCTCTTACAGCTGAAGCTCACCACGTCGCCCGACACCGCGTTGCCGTTGATGTCGGTCACCGTCACTGTGACGGTCTCAGAGGTCCCAGTGCCCATCGGGCTCGCCGCGCTGATCGTGATTGTGTACGCCGGAGCGGTCTGCGTCACGACGAAGTTGGTTGAGGTGGTGTTGCTGCTCGCAGCACCGTTCGCCTCAACCGCCTCCACCGTGCAGGTGATGGATGAGGTGTTGCCCGTGCCCGCGGTGTACGTCACCGACGCCTGGCCACTGCCATTCGTGGTGGCGAAGGCCGGCGAAACCGTGCCACAGTCCGAACCACCCGATACCGAGAACATCACGGAATCGTTCGCGATCGCGGTGCCACCGCTCGTCTTGACCGTCACGGTCGAAGTTGCGGTGTCAGTGCCGTTCCCGACTACGGACTTGGTACCTGGGCTGAATGAGACCGTGTCTCCCGAGGGAGCCGGGTTGCTCGTCTGATCAATGGTGTTGGTGCCGGCTCCTCCTGTCGCTGCCTCGGTCGCGGTGACCGTGCAGAACCCTGGGGTTGTGCTCGCCGTGTAGGTGGTCGTGGCGACTCCACTCGAATTGGTGGTGGCTGTCGCGGATGACAGCGTCCCGCAGGCGTTGGTCGTGTCGGCCGCCAGGGTAAAGGTGACCTTGTCGTTGTTCACGCCCGTGCCACCAGTGGTGACCGTTGCGGTCACCTTGTCAGTGGTGCTCCCGTCTGCCGGCACTGTTCCGGTCGCGAACGTCACCGCCACGCTGTTGATCGGCGTGGTCTGCGTCACTGTCGTCGAGCCGGTGGCCGCACCAGCCGCCTCCTGGGCCGTCACTGTGCAGGTGCCAGCACCACTTCCGGCGGTGTAGGTAGCGGTAGCAACCCCCGTCGAGTTGGTGGCCGCGAACCCGGTCACGGTCCCGCACTGACTCCCGCCGCTGACAGTGAAGGCGACCTCGTCCCCTTGAATTGTCGCGCCAGAGCTGCTCGTGACGGTCGCACTGATCGTTGAGGTTGATGCGCCGTCTCCCGCGATGCTGGTCGGGCTGGTCGTCACCTTGACGACGTCGCCGGTGCTCGGC
>JAJYWT010000013.1 GCA_021791345.1 bacterium | reverse complement strand
GAAGCTGTCCCGAGGTGGCCAGCCCGGACAGGCGGTAGCGGCCGCTGAGGTATGGCGTCTCGATCGGGCTGCCGGGGTAGAGCAGGTCCTGAACCTCCTGGGCGCCGGTGCCCAGGTAGGTCACCTGGAGGGAGACCACCTTGCGGTCCACCTGGGTGGCGCTGGTGTCGTTGGCCGGACGCTCACTGTACGGGAGCTGCGTCCCCTCGCCCACCACCAGGGACTGCTGGGACCCCGGGTACCAGTTCCCATTGACGAACTGGGTGAGCGCGACGCCGCTGAGGTAGGTGGTGCCGCCGGGGGCCGAGGTCGAGTAGCTGAGGACCGGGGTCCGCTCCTGACGGATCGGGCCTCCCGGGACAACCTCCGTGGCGTACCCGGAGATGGGGGCGATGAGCTGGCTGTGGGACCCGGCGGGCACCACCGGTCCGGAGTGGAAGAAGCGGGAGCTGAAGTTGTGGCTGTTGAGCGGTGGGACCAGAAGGCTCACCCCGGAGATGGCCAGGGAGGAGATCAGCGCCAGGCCCAGCCCGGAACGGGGGAGGGCGGATGTGCTGGCTAGTCGCTGCCAGCGCCGGGCCTGACGCTCCTGGTGCGTCCAGCCCACCAGGGCCAGACCGCACACCACAGCACCCAGCACCGGCCAGAAGGTCAGCCCCACGAGGTCCTTGGGGACGTTGACCAGGTCAGCGGTCAGGACCACCAGTGGGACGGCGCAGGCCAGAACTCCCGAACGCTCCCGCAGTGCCAGCCATCCCACCCACGCTCCGGTGCCCCAGGAGACCATCAGCAGCGCCAGCGGCTCGAAGCCGGCCGGGCTCAGCTGGTGCAGCTGGGCCTGGAGCACGGTCCAGGGCTGGGGGCTGCCGCCGAAGGCCTTGGCCACCGCCGCCCCGGCCACGACGGCCACCGCCAGGGTGGCGCCCACCAGCACCGCTGTGGCCGCCAACCGCCAGCGGAGCCACCGGCCCGTGCCCGCCGCCAGCAGGGTTCCCGAGGTGGCGGCCAGGAGGGCGGCGCCGCCCAGGTGGGGGAGCGCCGTCTGCGAGAGGGCACCGGCGCACTCCAACGCCAGCGCCACCGCCAGACCCACCCCGAGCCACCGGCCCAGACGGCGCTGGACGCCGCCGCCCGCTCTGAGGTCCGAGACCAGGTCGGGCGCCAGCGCTCCTCCTCCGACGAGGGCCAGCGCAGCCAGCAGGGGGACCAGCAGATCAGCCAACGGCGCGCCGGAAAGACGGGTCCACCCGGGCCAGGTCATCCCCTTGGCGGATGACCCAGAAGTCGAGCACCAGCCGCCACTGCGCGGGGATCCGGGTGAGGGTGGGCTGGGGTGCGAAGCTCATGGGGTCCACGAAGATGGCCACCGCTCGCCGTCCCGGCTGCGAGCTGGCGGCCACCGCCTCCACCCACTCTCCGGAGGGATCCGAGGTCACCACCACCACACTCCCGCGGGAGCGCCACTCCGGCAGATGGCGGGGCAGGATCTGCCCCAGAGGCACCTGCCCGTCCGCCTGGCAGAGGGCCAGCTTCTCTAGCAGCAGCTGCTCCTGAGCATCCCCCCTGGCGGCGGGAAGCCAGGTGAGGGACCGTCCCGTCCCCAGGAAAGCCACCGCCCGGCCCCGCCGAAGTGCCGCGTGGGCCAGCGAGGCCGCCATGGTCACGGCGTACTCCAGTGAGCTCTCCGGCCCGGTGCCGGCCTGGATCCCCCGGCGGAGGTCCAGGGCCACCAGCAGGTCGGCTCCCTCCTCGGCGTCGAAGGTCCGGCTCATCAGCCGTCCCTGCCGGGCCGTGGAGATCCAATGGATGCGGTTGATCCCATCTGCCGGGTCATGCTCCCGGACCCCGGAGGCGCTGGGGGGCAGGTCTCGCGGGCGCCCTCCCCGCTCACTCTCCAGCCCCGCGCGAGCCCCCACGAGGGCGAGGTCGGAGAGTGGGTACAGGAGGGGGAACACGAGCACGGAGCCGGTGGCCGGGAAGCTCACCGTGCGGGGGAAGAGCCCGAACGGGTCGGAGACCCTCACCTCGGTCGGCCCCAGGCGGTACTGGCCCCTGGTCGTCAGCCTGAGCTCCTGGCCCCAGGTGGCCCGCTGGTGGGGGCCGAGCGACGCCGCCACCGCC
This sequence comes from bacterium, assembly GCA_021791345.1. Next base: position 379 of record JAJYWT010000013.1, on the reverse strand, counting down.
TGCTCACCCCCCGGAAGTCCGGAGCGGTCCACCACCTCGGCCATGGCGATCGGGAGCCAAGAGGTGTTGCTCAGGGTGAACTGCTGCGGGAAGAGCTCTCCGACCATGTGGTGGCGGTCCGGCGCCGTTCGCGACAGCGTCAGGTGGCGCTCGGCCCACCAGCTCCAGGCAAGCGACAGGGGCACCACCAGGGCCGCTCCATACACCGGGACGAAGGCGAGCCCCACCCCGTTGATGAAGGCGAAGAAGCCACACACCACCACCACCGCCAGGAGCGCTGCTCGGGCCACCCGCCCAACCTCAGGATGGGCGCCAGCGGGGGATCAAGACGTCAGCTGGCGGCGCGCCGCCCCGTCACCGGGACCGGCTCGCTCTGGAG
>JAJYWT010000092.1 GCA_021791345.1 bacterium | reverse complement strand
GTCAGCGGCGCTCGCGTGGGTGCGGCTCTGGGGAGTCCCCAGTGGACATTGGGCATGGCGGCTGCTCGTGCTCGCCCACCGCAACCTCTCGACCCGTGCGCGCCGCTCGCGGCAGTGGCGGCCGGTCGACGGTCCCGGTCAGCAGCCGTCCACGCTGCGCGGCAGGCCCCACCTCGGGTGACCAGCGCGGTCTGGCGAACCGTGGGGCCGGACCTTCTGGATCTCGCAGCCAGCGAGCAGCAGCGCCTGGCCCAGGGATTCGGGTCATGGCTCCACCTTCTCGATGATCGCTGCACCTTCGTGATCTGCAAGCAGCTGTGGCCGGAGCCGGCGGCCGGGCCGGGTGGGCCGCCGGTTCGGCCCACTCCGCGTGGCGGGGCCACCGCTGCCGACTCCGCAGCTCGCCGGATCACCACGTACCTGGTCCAGGAGCGCCACGGCCAGGGACGCGACCAGGAGCTGCTGGACGCGCTCCGCAACCGGTGCGAGGTGCGCAGCGAGGCCGCCGATGCGGCGCCCGCCCTGGCCCGCGGACCCCTGCTGGAGTGTGCTCGGGAGCTCCGCATCGGAGGCCGGCATCTCCATTCGCTCCGGCTGCATCGCCTCCCCGGAGTCGGGGTGAACCCCGGGTGGCTGTGGCAGCTCCTGGGGGGCGCGGGCGATTGCAAGCTCGCGCTGACCATCTCCCCGCGCGATCCCGAGCTTGCGGATCGCGACCTTCGGCTCCGTCTGCGCGGCCTGCGTGCTCGCGAGCTCGCCGCGGTCGAGCAACCACCCGATCCCCGCCTCCGGCTGCTGTCCCGCGCGGCCAGCGACCTGCGGGAGGTGCTCGCCCGGGGGGAGGAGCGGGTGTTCGAGCTGGCCCTCACGGTCACCCTCGCGGCCGACTCTCCAGCCGAGCTGCGCACCCTGACCCGGGAGCTCGAGACCGCCGCGGCATCCCTGCGAGCCACCTTTGTTCCCGCCTACTTCGATGAACTCCCGGCGCACCTGGAGTCACTGGGCCAACCGCCTTCGGGGACTCGACCGACGATGCTGGCGGCCACCGGAGAGGTCTCCACCCTGTGGCCCTGGTTCGAAGGGCCGGAGGCCAATCGCTTGGAGCAGAGCCTGATCGGAATCCATCGGCGCACCGGGCGCTGGGTGGGGCTGGATCTGCACCACGACCCTCGACTCAACAATGCGAACCTGGCGGTGGTGGCGGCCTCGGGGGCCGGCAAATCTTACCTGGCGGGGCTCCTGGCGATGGAGGCAGCCCGCCGGGGGCAGTCGGTGGTGGTGGTGGACCCCGAGAATGAGCACCAGAGGTGGTGCGAGCTGGCGGGGGGCACCTTCCTCGACCTGGTCGACCCGCGTGCCGCCCGGTTCAACATGCTGGAGATGGGCCCGGCCGTGGAGACCGTCCCGGCCACCGTGGAGCTGGTTTCAATCCTCTGTGGGCCGCTCAGCAACTCCGAGCGCGCGGCGCTGCTGGAGACGGTGGGGGAGCTGATCGCCCAGCCCCCGGTCGGCCGGGCCCCGGTGCTGGGCGACTGCCTCCCCAGGCTCCAGGCCCGCTTGGACGGGGAAGCACTGGCGGCACGGCTGCAACCCTGGGTGAGCGGCGAACCCCAACAGCTCTTCAGCACCCCAGGCCGGGGTCCGGCGGTCAGCTCGGTGCTGGTCCTGGGCACCCGCAACGTCCCGGAGTCGTGGACCCCGGCGGTCACCCTGCTCATCTCCAGCTGGCTCTGGCACTGGGTTCGGGAACACCCCGGGGAGAAGCAGCTGATAGTGGACGAGGCCGGGATGCTGGCCGACAGCCCCGCCCTGCACCAGCTGATGGAGCGACTGGCCCGCCGGGTGCGCAAGTACCAGGGGTCGCTGATCCTGCTGACGCAGACCGGGGCCGACCTCACCGCCACCCACTTCGGAGAGGTGGTGGCGGTGAACTCGGCGACCCAGCTTCTGGGCAGCCAGGCCGAGATCGGCGCCCGCCGGCTCCAGGGCTCCCTGGGGCTCGAGGAGGCTGACCGGCGCTTTCTCCAGCAGGCGGGCCGCGGAGACTTCCTGCTGGTCTGCGGCTGGCAACGAATCCCACTCCGCGTCACCGCACCTGCGCCGTACCACCGCTGGCTGACCCATCCCGGCCCCCCACCGGCCGCCGCATCGGCGGGGCAGCTGGCCCCGGTCGCCGCGGACCGGCCAGCTTAGAATCGGACGATGGCTCGGGTTGTCCACCATCGCCTGATGAACGCCGGACGCGCCACCCCGGCGGACTGGGTGGTCGCGGTGTCCCGCCTCGCCGCCGCCAGGGCCTGGCGCTCGGAGCCGGTCTGGCTGGCGACCGACGAGAGTCGCGGCCTGTTCGAGTCCGAGTACCTGCGCCACCTGCGCCTGGACAGCCTCGAGCCGATCGTCGGGGCCGGATTCGTGAAGTTGGCGGGCGACGAGACGGACGCGCTGGCGATCTCGTTCGGGATGCTGCAGCTGACCGCCGAGCTCGGCGGCCGGGTGGTGGTGGAGGACCCCGACAACCCGATCCGCAAGCAGCGGCAGCTGGAGCTGGTCGAGGGACGGGTGATCGGGCCGCGCTCAATCGACGAGGTGATGGTCTCGGGCCCGATCTTCAAGCGCCTGCCCCACGCGACCATCACCTTCTACCCGCCGCGGTACCGAGGCCGCACCATGCCCGGGCCCTCCAGCCCTCCCGGCCTCTGGAGCTTCTCCCTGCAGGGGATGCGCGCCCAGGCGCTGGGCTTTTTGGAGGCGGAGGCGGAGGCGATGCGCATCTATCGCGGGCTGCAGGCGATCGGTTGACCCGGTGCGGGCGGTCGTGCAACGGGTGGAGCGAGCCCGGGTCAGCGTCGGCGACGAGGAGGTCGGTTCGATCGACCGCGGGATCCTGGTCTATCTGGGGATCGGGCCGACCGACGACGAAGCCCTGGCCCACCACTTAGCCGAGCGGCTGGCGCACCTGCGCATCTTCGCCGACTCCGCTGGGAGGATGAACCGGTCCGTGCTGGAGATGGGGGGTGGGGCGTTGGTGGTCAGCCAGTTCACCCTCTTCGCCGACCTCAGCCGCGGCCACCGACCATCCTTCATGAGCGCCGGGCCACCGGAGCTCGGCCGGAGGCTATGCGATCGGGTGGTGGACGCCCTGACGGGGCTCGGGGTCAGCCCGGTTGCGCAGGGCAGGTTCGGCGCGCACATGACGGTCGACTCGCGCAACGAGGGCCCGGTCACGATCGTGGCCACCACCGGTGAGCCCGGCTGGAGCGCCGACTGCGGATGACCACGCGACCCGGGTGGTCGGCTGGGGTCCAGGGTCGGGGTCTGACCGGACCAGCCGGTGCCGGCTGGGCCGCCGTGACTCGGCGCCGGTCCTGGGTGCGGACCGGCCGTTGACAGCTCCGAGCTGAAGCACCATCTATGTCGCCGGCCCCGGGCGCCCGGGCCGAGCGGACAGATCCCTTGAGATGCCGGCCCCGGTTGCGTTCACTCCCACCCTGCACCCCCGCGGTCCACAGCCGACGGGTCGCGCCCGGGTGGGGAACCCCGGCGCGCTGGTGGCGATGGAGCACGCGCCCGGCTGCGACACCTGGCCCGTCGCCGATCTCTCTGGGGCCATCCCCGTCGTGGGCCTGTGGGCGATGGCGGCGGCCCAGCGGGACGGGCCCCTTGGCTGAGCTGGACTCGCTCCTCAACTCCTGGGTGCTGCTGGCCCAGGGCCTGATCGGCAGCCTCGGGACCCTGGCCTTCGTCTGCGCCTTCATCTGGAGGGTGATCGCGCCCAGCCCGCACAGCGCGTTGGAGGCGCAGCGGTGGCTGGGCCGGATCGCGATCGGGACTCTGGGGGTGGAGCTCGCGGGCCTCCTGACGCACGTGCTGCTCTCCGCGGTTCCTCACACCGTCGGCTGACCCGCTTGGCCCAGCCGCTGCTGCACCCGCCCAGCTTCGCGGTGAACCCGCTGGAGCTGCTCAACGGGCTGCTCAGCTCAGCGCTCGGCGAGTTCATCCAGACCGCCCGGACCGGACTCGATCAGGACCTCCGTTCGTACCTCTTCTCGACGCATGACGTGGCCGGTCCCTCCCCCGACACCCCCTTCACCAGCACCCCCGGGGTGGCGACCGTGAACCACCTGCTGCTGGCAGCCGGCGCCGCGCTGCTGGTGGCGGTCTTGCTCTACAGCGGCCTGCGCACCGTGTCCAGTGCCGGAGGGCCGACCGCGCACCAGCTCCAGCTGGTCCTGCCCCGCGCACTGCTGGGGCTGGTGCTGGGAACCTTCAGCCTCCCCTTGATCCAGCAGCTGATCGACCTCAACAACGCCCTCTGCCAGGTGGTGGTGGGAGGAGCAAGGGTCAATGTGGCCGATCTGCCCTGGAGCAGCCCTCTGAGCGGCCCCGCGGTGACCTCCGCCGGCACCAACCTCTTCCTGCTGGCCTTCGCCGCCGCTCTGGTGGTGGCGGTGGTGGTGCTGGCACTCGCCTATGTCGTCCGCTACACCCTGTTGGCCGTCCTCTGCGCCAGCGCCCCCCTGGCCGCCATCTGCTGGACCCTGCCGGAGACCAGGGGATTCGCCCGCCAGTGGGGAAGGCTGCTCACGGTCTCGCTGTTCATGCAGCTGGGCCAGCTCCTGGTGCTGCGGGTGGCGACCACCCTGGCCTTCGCACCGGGACGCGGCCTGGCCGGGATGCTGTACGCCTTCGCCGCCCTCTACCTGATGCTGCGGGTTCCCGGCGCCCTGAACGTCGCCAGCCATTACGGCAACAGCCTGGAGTCCACCGGGCGGCGCTGGAGCCGGGCGGTCCGCCACCTGGCGGCCGACGCGGTCTGACCGGTCGCGCCCTGGCGCGTGATCCGGAGTTCCGATACGATCACGATCCTTCTGACCTCGTGCACGGAGAAGCCGCCGATGGATGTTGTGAACTGGCTCCTGGACTCGGATGCCGCGATCCGGTGGCAGGTGCTGCGCGACCTGTGCGACGCCCCCAAAGAGCAGGTGGACGCCGAGCGTGCCCGGATCGCCGAGGAGGGATGGGGAGCGCGGCTGCTCGCGCTCCAGCTCCGAACCGGCCAGTGGGACTCCGGCACTCCTGTCTTCGACTCCGACCGGGCCGCCAACTGGTGGCACGCGCTCCCCCCGGAGTGTCGCGGGAGCCTGTTTCCCGAGTGGACATCCACCACCTGGAGCCTCAGCCTTTTGCGGAGCTTCGGCCTCGATCCCCAGAGTGCAGCCGCCCTGAGGGCGGTCCGGCTGGTGGCAGCCAACTGCCGGTGGGAGCACGACCACGAGGCCTACTTCGCGGGCGAGGTCGAGCCGTGCATCAACGGCCGGGTGGTGGCCAACGGCTCGTACTTCGGAGAGGAGGTCTCCCCGATCGTGGAGCGTCTCCTGACGGAGCAGATGGCGGACGGCGGCTGGAACTGCGAGCAGGAGCAGGGATCACAGCGCGGCTCGTTCCACACCACGATCGAGGTGCTGGAAGGATTGCTTGAGTACGAGCGGGCCCGCGGCGGGTCCTATGACCTCGCCTCCGCCCGCCAGCGCGCCCACGAATACCTCCTCGAACGCCGGATGCTGCGAAGGCGGTCCAGCGGGGCGCTGATCGATCCGGAGTGGACGCAGTTCTCGTTTCCCACCTTCTGGCACTACGACCTCTTGCGTGGCCTCGACTATCTGCGGGCAGCCGGGGTCGGCCCCGACCCCCGGCTCGGCGAGGCGCTGGATGTCGTCGAGTCCAAGCGGGACGGCGATGGTCGCTGGCCGCTCGAGAACCCCCACCCGGGCCGGCTCCATTTCGAACTGGACGACGGGGTGGGACTGCCCAGCCGCTGGAACACCCTGCGGGCGATGCGGGTGCTCAGGTGGTTCGGGAGGGCGTAGCGCCGGACGTGACCGGCGCGACCCCGGCCCACCCCACCGGCCGGGACCTTTGGGAACAGGTTGGGCCTGCCGTCGTGCCAGCTCGCCTCGGGCCCCTGGCCCTAGCGCCGGTCAAACGCCCTCATGAGTCGAAGCCCACCCCCAGCCGATCCAGCAAGCTGAGCAAGGCACCCCTCCTGCCGGTGCGGTCTGCTCTGGCCATCTCCGCCTGCACCAGCGCCAGGCCGGCGGTGCGCAGGGGCTCGGGCGGAAAGGGCAGCGGGGGTCGGCGCACCAGCTCCAGCTGGAGCAACGGCGACTCCGGGGCCAAGAGGTGGTCCGCGATGACGCGCGCGGCAAAACGGGTGGCGGCGACGCCCAGGCCGGTGTACCCGAGGGCGTAGACGACCCGGCCTCCGAGCGCGCTCCCGAAGGTGCAGGTGAACCGGGTGGTGGTGGCTATCGGCCCTCCCCACCGGCTGACAAACACCAGGTCAGCCAGCATTGGGAACATCTCCCGAAACTGCGCCTCCAAGCGCGCGAAGGTCTGGGGCCGCCGGTCCAGCTCCGGGCCGACCCTGCCGCCGAAGTGGTAGATCGCGTCGTACCCGCCCCAGAGGATGCGGTCGTCGGCGGTGAGCCGGAAGTAGTGGAAGTGGTTCCCGGTGGTGGAGACCCCCTCACGCCCCTCCCAGCCGAGCGCCCGACGCTGGGCCGGGGTCAGAGGGTTTGAAACCAGCACGTAGTCGTACACGGGGACGAAGCGAGCCCGGAGCCGCCGCAACAGCCGGCCGCTGTAGGCATTGGTCGCCAGGACCACCCGTTCGGCCCGGACAGTTGCCTGCCTCGTCACCAGCACACACCCCCCGGGGACCGGGACCATTCGCTCCACCCTGGTCTCTTCCCAGATGGTGGCGCCCAGCTCCACGGCGACGCGCCTCAGCCCCCGCGCCAGCCGCGCGGGGTTGAGGATCGCCGCATCGGGACTGAAGAGGGCCCCCTCGATGCTTGGTGAGTGGAGGCGATCGCGGGCTGGTCCCGGGCCCAACAGCTCCCCCGGCGCCGCCCGGTGCCGCCGCTCCTCGAATTCCTCCTGCAGCAGCGCGAACTGCCAGGGGGAGGTGGCGATCTCCAGCACCCCGGTTCGTTCGAAGTCACAGTCGATGCGGTGCTCCACGAGAAACTCCGCCAGCTGCGCGAAGTTGGCGTGACCTAGCCGCTCCAGCTCCTCGACCTCGCTGGGGAAGTGCCGCCGTCCATTGGCGTAGCCGTGGGTCAGGCTGGGCTCGCAGAATCCGCCGTTGCGCCCGCTGGCGCCATATCCGACCACCTCCTGCTCCAGCACCGCGACCCGCAGCCGGGGGTCCCGCAGGCGCAGCTCGATGGCCGTCCAGAGGCCGGTGAAGCCACCGCCCACCACTGCCACGTCCACCTCGGCCGGCCCGGACAGGGAAGGGCCCGGCAAATAGGGGTCGTGGCGCAGCCAGAAGCTGGGCCCGGGGTCCGGCCCACCGCCGGCCGAAGGCGCGGTCTCAGACAAGGCGCCCGTCGCAGCGAGAGAAACCAGGGGTGGTCAGTCGAGGGCGACCATGACGTGCTTGATCGTGGTGTACTCCTCCAGCGAGTACGAGGACAGGTCCTTCCCATAGCCGCTCTGCTTGAAGCCCCCGTGGGGCATCTCGCTCACCAGCAGGATGTGGGTGTTCACCCAGACGGTGCCGAAGTTCAGCCGCCGCGAGACCCGCATCGCCCGCCCCACGTCGCGGGTCCACACCGAGGCGGCGAGCCCGTAGTCGACGTCGTTGGCCCACGCGATCGCGGTCTCCTCGTCGGAGAACCGCTGCACGGTTATCACGGGACCGAACACCTCACGCTGCACGATCTCCGACCGCTGCCCCTGCGGGAGCACCACGGTGGGGCGGTACCAGTATCCGGGCTGACCGATGACCCCGCCTCCGGCCAGGACCTCAGCGCCCCCGGCCTGGGCCCGATCCACGAACCCCCCCACCCGCTCCAGCTGCTCCGCGGACACGACCGGGCCCATCTCGGTCTTCGGATCCGCGGGATCGCCGACGCGCAGCCCCTCCACCGCGGGCAGGAGCTCGGCCAGGAGGTTGTCGTAGTTGCGCTCAGAGACCAGCACCCGGGCCGCCGCTGTGCAGTCCTGCCCGGAGTTGAAGAACGCCCCGACCTTGATCCCCTCGACCGTTGCCGCCACGTCACAGTCGTCGAAGACGACCACGGGCGCCTTGCCGCCAAGCTCGAGGTGAACCCGCTTCAGAGTCTGGGCCGCGGCCCGGGCAACCTCCTTGCCGGTGCCGACATCCCCGGTCAGCGACACCATCCCCACCCCGGGATGGCGGACGATCCCGGCTCCGACCGGCTCGCCGTCGCCGGTGATCACATTGAGCACTCCGGGAGGCAGAGCCTCCGCAGCCAGCTCCGCCAGGCGCAGAGCGGTGAGTGGGGTCCACTCCGAGGGCTTGAGCACCACCGTGTTCCCCGCCGCCAGCGCGGGACCGATCTTCCATACCGCCATCTGCAGCGGATAGTTCCAGGGCGCGATGGAGCCCACCACCCCCACCGGTTCCCTGCGGATCATGCTGGTGAAGCCGGCGGCGTACTCCGCGGCCGCCTTCCCCTCCAGGCAGCGGGCCGCAGAGGCGAAGAAGCGCAGCGCATCCACCGTCGGAGGGATCTCCTCTGAGAGAGTGGGGGAGATCGGCTTGCCTACGTTCTCGGACTCCAGGCGGGCCAGCTCCTCACCGTGCTCCTCGACCAGCTGCGCCAGCCGCAGGAGGGCGAGACTGCGCTCCTTGGGCGTCGACTCCCCCCAGCCGGAGTCGAAGGCCTTGCGGGCGGCCTCGACCGCCCGGTCCACGTCCGCCTCCGAACCGCGGGGCGTTCGCGCGATCACCTCGCCGGTCGCGGGGTTGAACACCTCCTGGAGCTGATCGCCCGTGCTCTCCACGAAATCGCCACCGATGAAGATCTTCCTGGGCTCGTCACTCATCGCCATCCCGCCTCCTTGGCCCGATCCGGTGGTGGAGCCTGCGCCGCGCCGTCATCTGGGCGCGCTGTCGGCCACCGCCAACTGGTGCTCCATGATGTCCAGCCCGCGCATCAGCACTCCCTCTTCAATGTTGAGGGGCATCAGGGTCCGCAGCACGTTGTGCTCGGGCCCCGCCCGCAGCAGCAGCAACCCCTCCTGGCGGCAGCCGTCCAGCACCTGCTGCGCCAGAGCTGCCGCCGGCTCCTTGCCGGAGCGGTCCTTGACCAGCTCGACCCCGGCCATCGCGCCCAGGCAGCGCACGTCGCCCACCGCCTGGTAGCGGCGTTTCCAGTCCGCCATCCGCTCCTCCAGGATCGAGCCCAGGACGCGGGCCCGTGCCAGCAGGCCGCCCTCCTCGAGCATGTCCAGCACCGCCACCGCGGCCGCGCAGGCGACCGGGTTGCCACCGAACGTCCCGCCCAGGCTGCCCGGGCCGGGGGCGTCCATGATGTCCGCCTTGCCCACCACGGCCGAGAGCGGCAGCCCTCCACCCAGGCTCTTGGCGACCGTGATCAGGTCCGGTTCGACTCCGGAGTGCTCGATCGCGAAGACGCGGGCGGTCCGGCCCATCCCACTCTGGACCTCGTCCGCCACCAGCACGATGCCGTGCCGGTCACAGAGTTCGCGCAGCCCGGCCAGGAACGGCGCCGGCGCGGGCACGAACCCACCCTCCCCGAGAACGGGCTCGATCACCATGGCTGCCACCGTGTCGGGCGCCACCTCGTCGCGCAGCATGCCCTCCAGAGCCTGGAGCGCACGCTCACCCGACCAGCCCCGGTACTCGTAGGGAAACGGGGCCCGGTGCACCTCCTCGACGAAGGGACCGAATCCCTCCTTGTAGGGACGCACGGTGCCGGTCATGCTCATGGTCATGAGCGTCCGGCCGTGGAAGGCGCCGGTGAAGGCGACCACCGCCGGACGACCGGTGTGCAGCCGGGCGATCTTGACTGCGTTCTCCACCGCCTCGGCTCCGGAGTTCAGCAGGATCACCTTCTTCGGATCAGCCCCCGGCGCCAGCCGGGCAAGACGCTCCGCCACCTGCAGGTAAGGCTCGTAGCCCGCCACCTGGAAGGAGGTGTGGATCAGCCGATCCAGCTGGTCGTGCGCGGCGCGCCGGACCGCCGGGTGTCCATGCCCGACGTTGAGGACCCCAATCCCACCGGCGAAGTCAATGAACTCCCGCCCGTCGGCAGCCCACATCCGCGAGCCCTCCGCGCGGTCGACCACGATGGGGTGGGCGGGCACCATCGCTCGGGGCAGGTATCGCCGCGCCCGCTCTTCCCAACCCGACTCCGCGGGCTCCTCGGCGACTCCCAACACCACTCGAAAATACCGCCCGCCAGCACGGCTGCGGTATGTGGCTCAGACCAGAAAATCACCCCTGCGAGTTGTGGCCCAGCGACATGATGCGGGCGGCGAGCTGCAGCTGGAAACGCCACTCTGGCGTGTTGAGGTCGGCCTTCAACAGATCGGACGCCCGATCGAGGCGGTAGCGGAGGGTGTTGGGGTGGACATGGAGCCTACTGGCGGTGCGTCGCTGATGGAACCCATCCTCGGCCAGCGCCACCAGGGTGCTGAGCAGGACCCCACCTCCGCGCGCCCGCTGCAGCGGTCCGAAGAGCTGGTCCAGGAAGGCCTCACGGGCGTCGAGGTCGCCGCCCAGGACGCGCTCGATCAGCATCTCCTCGTAGCGCCGCACCTCACCCGGCGGCACCTGGTCCAGGATGGAGAGCGCCTCCCTGTAGCTGCGGGTCACCCCGGCCGTTCCCGGGTGCTCGCGTCCCAGCGCCAGCGAGCAGCCCGGCAGGCTGGGGAATGCGAATGGACCGCCGGCCGCCGCCGGGACCAGGAAGATCACCCGATTCAGACGGCTTGAGGTTACGGCCACCCCTCCGCGCGTGGTCAGGAGCTGGCGCACCCGGTCGGCGAGCCGGTCGCGCCGCTGCACATCCTCCCGGCTGAGGGGGAGCCGGGCGGGGAGGGCGGCCACCCCCACCCGATATCTGGAGTCGATCTCGAAGCCGAGCAGCCGGGCCCGCTCCTGGCTGTAAGCGCCGGCGTCCACCCGGCCCTCGAGCAGGGCATCCAGGAAGCTGGCCCCCAGCCGCAGCTCCGCCATCGCCACCTGCCGTTGGCTGGCGATGTGGAGGGCCGCCACCGTGGCGGCATGTTCTGCGGCGCGGAGGTGCAGCTCACTCAGCTCGTCTCTGCCCTCCACGATCCAGACGGTGCCCAGGAACTCTCCGCGCAACCAGATCGGGCAGACGACGCGGCCGGCCAGGTCCAGATCGGGGTTGGCGGGGATGCGCACCGGTCCCGGGCTGTTGCGGACCCGGTCGAGATGGCCTGCGGACTGGAGGTGGCGCAGCACGGGGTCTGGAGTCCTGCCCTTCTCCAGGGTCGCGCGCCGTACCCGATCGGACTCGGGGCTGGCGTTCCAGTGGGCAAGCAGCCGCCCGTCGGGGTCCTCCAGGGTGATGTCCCGCTGAATCAGCGATCCGAGGGTGTCGACCAGGTCCTGCAGACTGCCCGCGGTCACCGCTGCCTTGGTCAGCTCGCGGTGGATGACCGCCGACTGCTCGATCACCCGGAGCTGCTCCAGCATGATCGTGGAGTTGATCGCGCGGGTCACACTGTTGAAAGGCACCTCCCAGGGGATCTCCACCAGCGGCAGACGGTCCTGGTCCGCCTGCTCCCTGGCCGCGGGCGGGAAGTGTCTGAGGTATTTGGGAACCGCCAGCACCACCCCGGCGAGGTCGCTCGCCGCCAGATCGCGGATGAGGCGGCGCTGCTGCTCGTCATCTGTCGGCCAGCTGATTCCGGTCGTCAGCAGCAGCTGGCCGGGCCCGACCCAGGGCAGCGGGTCCGGGATGTCGACCACGTCCGCCCATCTGATGTCCCGGCCCAACCCCGCCTGGCCCGCCACCACCGAGGCCTCGCGCAGCGGCTCCAGCGCGAGCGCCTGGGCGAGGCTCATCGCCCCCGCGCTGGACGCCGGCCGCGCCGATTCCATCTGCGCCCTCATCTCCACCGGCGGCGGCCTGCCACACCGCCGCCACCACCTTCTCCAAGCCGCCGCCACGACAAGGGCGGCTCCTCGGCCACCACTCTAGCGGGCGCCGTCGCCGAGGGACCCGCACCTGCCCGGGCCCGATTCCCGGACCCGGGCAGCTCGGCCAAGGTCAGCTCCGCAGGGCGCGCGCCATCTCCTCGAAGTTGTCCACATAGCGCTGAACGTCGGCCTCGGTGTGCTGCACCGACAAAGTCCAGTTCTCCTCGGCTCCGGGGGCCATCAGCACCCCTCGGTTCGACTGATACAGCCAGGAGAGATAGGAATAGGACTTGTCGATCTGGAGGTAGTCGCGGTAGTTCCGCACCGGGTCGCGGCGGTAGGTCACGCAGCCACGGGCGCCGATGGTGATCACATGGAAGGGCAGCTCGTGCTCCCCGATCACCCGCTCCAGCCCCCCTCGGAGCACCTCGTCGAGGGCCTCGAAGTGCGAGTACGCAAGCGGGGTCAGCACCTCCATCAGGGTGGCCCGCGAGGCCGCCATGGTGAGCGCGTTGCCGTTGAACGTACCCATCTGGCTCACCCTGCCCTCCGCCACCAGAGCCATCACGTCCGCGCGGGCACCAACAGCGCCACAGGGGAGTCCGCCTCCGATCGCCTTGGCCAGACAGACGATGTCGGGCTCGACCCCGAAGGTCTCGGTGGCGCCACCGGACGAGAGTGTGACCCCGGTCTTGACCTCGTCGAACACCAAGAGCGCCTGATGGCGGTGGGCGATCTCCTTGAGTCCGTCCAGGTATCCGGGCTCGGGCAGAACCATCCCGATGTTCATCATGGCCGGCTCGACGATGACGCAGGCGATCTCGTCCGGATGTTCTTGGAAGGCGCGCTCGGCTGCCTCCAGATCGTTGAACGGGATCACCGTGACCAGCTCGACCACGGCCTTGGGGATTCCCTCCGACTGAGGCACTGAGTTGGGCCGGTCCGCCGGACCCATGAGCTCCGGCTTGGGCTCGACCGAGACCATCAGGGAGTCGTGGTGGCCGTGGTAGGTGGCCTCGATCTTCACCACCCGCTCGCGGCCGGTGAAGCCGCGCGCCATCCTGATCGCGTCGAGGGTGGTCTCGGTACCGGAGTTGCCGAACCGCCACTGGGGCAGGTGGAATCTCCGCGCCAGCTCCTCGGCGACCACGATGAAGTCCTCGGTCGGCTGGGCGAAGTGGGTGCCGTCACCCGCGCGCCGCCGGATCGCCTCCACCACCTTGGGATGGGCGTGTCCGACCACGTTGACCCCGAAGCCGTTGTGAAAGTCGGCGTACTGGTTGCCGTCCGCATCCCAGACCTGACTCCCCTGTCCCCGGTCGACGAAGATCGGATAGGGCGGACTGTCCTGGAAGGAGGACGGCACGCCTCCGGGACTGTGCCGGCGGGCCCGCTCGACCAGCTCGTGGGACCGGGGGCGCCGGCGCCGAAACTCCTCCTCCTCGCGGGCGATCAGCTCGGCGACTCGGGACGCCGCCGGGGCCTCACTGGTTGCGCTCATGACCTATCTCCTAAAGTTGCGTTGCAATTCAAACCCGCCAGGTCGTCCCTGGCGGCTCGGGTGGACGCGCCGACCGCCACCGGGAGCGCCCCATCCCGCCGACTCTCAATCGTTGATCCTCGGAAACCGGATCAGGTGGGAGCGGACGGCGGGCGCTTGGAACGCCGCCGGCCGTGGCTAAGGCCGCCTTCCGGAGCCGGTCGCTGCGGGCGCGGCACCGAGTAGCAGCGCGGGCGCAAGCCGAGCATCGGGCAAGCGGCGGGGGAGAACCGGCACATCGTCTCCACTCTAGACCTGGGGTCCGCTCTCCACTATGTGCGCCCCCACCATATCTTCACCCCCAAACTGTGGCCTGGAGACAGTGCGAGGATGCGCCCCCACGCCGATATCATCGGCGGGACGTGGCCAACCTCGCAGCGGTCTCCACCACCCCCCGGGAGGCTCCCGGATTCTGGATGGAGGACGCCGGACCCACCTCGCAGCGCCCGCCTTTGGATGGCTCGGTGAACGTTGATGTGGCGATCGTGGGGGCCGGCTTCACCGGGCTTTGGACCGCATACCACCTGCTGCGACGCAGCCCCGGAATGAGGGTGGTCGTCCTGGAGCGTGAGCGCATCGGCTTCGGAGCCTCCGGCCGCAATGGCAGCTGGTGTGTCCCCGAGCTGAATGCCGGCCCCGCGCTGCTGGAGCGTCACTTCGGACGCCGGGGCGCGCTCGACCTCTATCGGGCGATGTGCGACACCGTTGACGAGATCGGCCGGATCTGTGAGCGTGAGGGCATCCCCGCGGACTTCGAGCAGGCGGGAATGATGCTGGTGGCCCGGGGTGCGGCCCAGCTGCCGGCCCTGATGGCGACCCAACGTGAGTACGAGGAGCACGGACTGGGGGACAACCACCGTCTGCTCCAGCCCGCCGAGGTCGACGGGCTGCCCCGGGTCGCGAACCTGGCGGGCGCGATCTACACCCCGGCGGGCGCCTGCCTTCATCCGGGCCGGCTGGTGCGGGGGCTGGCATCGGCGGTCGAACGGCTGGGGGGGGTCATCCACGAGGGCACTCCGGTGACCTCCGTCACCGAGGGACCAGGGCCCTTCGTGACCACCCCATTCGGGCGGGTGACTGCCCGCGTGGCGGTGCTGGCGCTGGAGGCGTACCTCACGGAGTTCCCCGGCTGGCACCGCGCCGTGCTGCCCGTCTACTCCCTGATCGACCTGACCGAGCCCCTCTCCGACCAGCAGCTGGATCGGATCAACTGGCGCACCAGGGTGTGCGTCGCCTCGATGCGGCTCACGGTCGACTACCTGGCCCTCACCGCGGACCGGCGCATCGTGGTGGGCGGGCGGGGCGCGCCCTACCGGATGGGATCCCGGATCGTGTCCGGCACCGAGGCGCACCGGGCCACCCACCAGGGGCTGCGGGCGATGTTCGGCAGCTGGTTCCCGGAACTTCGAGAGGTGCGCTTCACCCACTCCTGGGGCGGGGTCCTGGGGATGCCCCGGGACTGGATCCCGCAGATCCGGTTCGACCGTGCCCGGGGCATCGCCGCGGCCTACGGTTACACCGGCCACGGGGTCGCCACCACCAGCCTGGCGGGAAGGGTGCTGGCCGACCTGATCACCGAGACGGACTCGGAGCTGACCCGGCTGCCCATCGTCGGCCACCGCTCGAAGGCGTGGGAGCCAGAGCCACTCCGCTGGCTGGCCGTGCGCTACACGCAGTGGGCCCTCAGCCGCCTGGACGCCCGCGCCGAGTCAGGGGGCCGGCCCCCCTCGGGGCGAACGGTGGCCGAGCGGCTGGCCGCCCATTGATCACGAGCGCCCGACTGGTGGTCCCCAGCGGCTTGTGCAGAAGAAACAATTTTCCAGCGATCGATTTGGGGTCGGCGGACATGGAACCGCCGGAGGTCCGAGCCTACAGTCGGTTAGTTCGCTGCGGCGTCCGGAGCCGTGCACCGGCCCACCCTCGAGCTGTGCCTAGCCACCGTCCAAGTGGCGACCGGCACCTTCACGGGGGCGGGGACAGGCGGGCGACCGGGGTCGGAGCAGGGGATCAGGAAGCCGCAGATGTGAGGAGCAGGCGATGAGATCTACGCCGGGAACCAGTGGTGACGCCACCGGAGCCTTCCGGAGCCGGTGGCTGGAGTTTGCATGGGGATCCGCCCGGCGCGCGCCGGGGGCGCGCCGCACCACCGTCCTGGCGCTGCTCGCCGCTCTCGGCGTTCTGGTCGCGGCCTGCGGCTCCACCACCTCCCCCTCGAGCACCACCAACAGCATCGCCCAGACGCCGGCGACCGGGGGCACGCCCACCTCGGGTGGCATCGCCAGTTACGCGCTGCCTATCGGCGAGGACTTCTCGTGGATCTTCCCGATCGAGAACCAGGCCAACTACGAGGACTGGAACTCCAACGTGGAGGGGGGAATGTGGCGGCCACTGTACTTCGCCGGCGGACCGGGGAAGTCAGGGGTCAACTACAGCCTGTCC